>NZ_JBDZDQ010000004.1:0-300000 GCF_040049295.1 Sphingomonas sp. KR3-1 | reverse complement strand
CGGGCACAAAAGCGCCCTAGCCAACGCTTGCCGCCGCAGCGCCAGCCGCTAGCCTCGCGCGCGGTGCTTTGGGGGATTCGCATGGTTCGCAAGCTGTTGGTGCCGGTCGTTTTATTGGGCATGTCGGGCGTGGCGCATGCCGGGGACAAGCCGCTCTACCAGCCGGTGCCCGCCTGGGTGCAGCTGGCGCCCGAGCCGGCCGCCGCGAACCTGGGCAACGATGCGCCGATGATGCTGATCGGCGACGTCCAGGCGCGGATCGCCGATGGGCAGAACTGGACCTATTACGAGCGCGCCGCGCGGCTGGCGACGATCCAGACCGTCTCGGCAGCGGGCACGGTGAAGATCGACTGGCAGCCCTCGCATGGCGACCTGATCGTCCACGGCGTCGACATCCTGCGTGGCGGCAAGCGGATCGATGCGCTGAAGGGCGCGAAGTTCAGCGTGATCCAGCGCGAGGAAGGGCTCGAGCGGCTGATGCTCGACGGGCGGCTGACCGCGACGCTGGCGGTCGAGGGGCTGCAGGTCGGTGACGTGCTCGACCTGCGCTATTCGATCACCTCGAAGGACCCCACGCTGAAGGGCAATGTCGTGGCGCTCGGGCCGATCTTCGCCGAGCCGCTCAAGATCGGCTTTGCCCGCACCCGGCTGCTCTGGCCGACGGGCACCGACGTGAAGTGGAAGACCTATTTCGAAGGCGCTACGCCCGAGCAGCATGATGCGGGCGGCTGGCACGAGATGGTGTTCAAGCTGCCGGTGGTGCGCCAGCAGCCGGGGGCGCCGCAAAGCCCCGGGCGCTTCCTCAAGCCGCCGCTGGTCGAGGCGACGACCTTTGCCGACTGGCAATCGGTGTCGCGGACGATGGAGCCGCTCTACCGCACCGAAGGGCTGATCGCGCCGGGCAGCCCGCTCGCCGCCGAGGTGGCGAAGATCGCAGCCGCGGAGAAGGATCCGCTGCGCCGCACGGCACTGGCGCTCGCGCTGGTCCAGGGCAAGGTGCGCTATCTGTTCAAGGGCATGGACGACGGCAATTACGTGCCGCAGACGCCCGCCCAGACCTGGTCGACCAAATATGGGGACTGCAAGGCCAAGACGCTGCTGCTGCTCGCGATCCTGCACGAACTGGGCATCGAGGCCGAGCCAGTGCTCGCCAATCTGGGCAATGGCGACCTGGTCGCGGCGCGGCTGGCGTCGCCGGCGGCGTTCAACCATGTCTTAGTCACGGCCCGGGTGAACGGCCAGGCGCTGTGGCTCGACGGCACCGGCGCCGGCACGCATCTCGAGGACATCGCCAACGTGCCGGTCTCGGGCTGGGTGCTGCCGCTGCGCGCGGCCGGCGCGGCGCTGGAGGAGACGCCGAACCGCGTGCCGGCGCGGCCGGCGCAGGTCGGCACGCTCGACATCGACCTGCGTGGCGGGATCAACCTCGATGCGCCGTTCGAGGCCGAGATCCTGCTGCGCGGCGGCGTGGTCGACACGGTCCGCAGCATCGCCGCGAACAGCGACAAGAAGGAGCTGCGCGAGAAATTCTCGAAGCTGGTGCCCGGCGGCGGCGGCGAAGTGATCGTTACCGGGAGCGACTTCTCGTTCGACGAGGCGGCGGGCACCGCGACGATCAAGCTGAGCGGCATCACCAATGTCCGCTGGGGCTATGCCGACAGCCGCTACCGCTACGACATCGGACCGGCGAGCGGCTTCGTCATGCCCGATCGCTCGCGCGCGAACTGGAAGGACGTGCCGGTGGAGACCGGCATCGGGATGCGCTCGAAGCGGACGCTGCGGATCCAGCTGCCCGACGGCGGTGCGGGCTTCGCGTTCGAGGGCAACCCCGTGCTCGAGGCGGACCTGCCCGGCGGCATGCACGTGGTGCGCAAGGCGACGCTCGCCGGCTCGGTGCTGACCGCCGAGTTCGAGACCGCGCAGACCGGGGCCGAGATCGCCCCGGCCGACTTCGCCACGGCGCGCGCGCAGCTCGCCGAAGTGAAGAACCGCCGGCTCGGCGCGCGCACCGTGGCCGGCTATCCCTCGCCCTGGCACGGCGTGCCCGCCGCCAAGGCCGCGCACCGCTACGACACGGTGCTCCAGCGCTATGCGAGCTATATCGCCGACAAGCCCGACGATGCCGCCCGCTACGTGGCGCGCGCGAACTTCCTCAACTGGATCCTCGAGCGCGACAAGGCGATCGCCGACCTCGACAAGGCGATCGCGATCCAGGCGGACGCCACCACCTATCGCCGCCGCGCCGCGCTCTATGAGCGGATCGGCAACAAGAAGGCGGCGATCGCCGACTATCGCGCCGCGCTCGACCAGGATCCGGGCAACAGCGCCACGATCGCCCCGCTTACCGCGCTGATGGTCGAAACGGGCGCCAAGGATGCGGCGCTGGCGATGCTCGAGGAAAAGATCGCCGAGGAAGGCGAGGACCTGCCCGCGCTGCTCGCCGCCAAGGCGACCGCGCTGTCGCGCGCCGGCGATGCCGAGGGTGCGCTGGCGGCGAGCGATGCGGCGATCGAGAAGAAGCCGGGCAACGGCCAGCTGCTCAACAATCGCTGCTGGATCAAGGGCACGCTGAACGTCCAGCTCGACAGCGCGCTCGCCGACTGCACCCGCGCGATCCAGCTGAGCAGCGACACCGCCGCCGCGCTCGACAGCCGGGCGATGGTCTATTTCCGCATGGGCAAGCTGGCCGAGGCGCTGGCCGATCTCGATGCGGCGCTCGAGCAGCGGCCCTCCGCCTCGTCGACGCTGTTCCTGCGCGGCGTGGTGCGGAACCGGATGGGCAAGACGAAGGAAGGCGCGACCGACATCGCCGACGCCCGGCTGCTCTCGCCGCAGGTCGATGCGGATTATGCGCGGTGGGGGATCAGGGCCTGATAAATCCTCCTCGCGCTTGTCTCGGGGCGGGGGGCCGCTCGCGAAGCGAGTGTTGGAGGGCGCGCGTCGCAGGCGCGGAGCCCGCTTGCCGATGGCAACACCGCCGTCTTCGCGGCGGCCCCTCCACCACCGCCTGCGGCAGCGGTCCCCCTCCCCCAGCGAGCTGGGGGAGGAATTGAAGGGCCCGCATTCGCCTTTTCTTCACGCCCCTGCGTTAAGCGGGCAGCATGGCTACCCGGGTCTTCATCACGATCGACACCGAGATCATGTGGCGGCACCATGTTGCCGGGCTTGATGTCGATACGATCGTCCAGCGCTCGCTCGAGCCCGCGCAGGTCGGCGTCGGCTGGCAGCTCGAGCAGCTTGCCCGCCACGATCTCAAGGCGTGCTTCTTCGTCGATCCGATGCCGGCGCTGGTCTATGGCCTCGAGCCGATCAAGCGCGTCGTCGGCGCGATCCTCGAGGGCGGGCAGGAAGTGCAGCTGCACCTCCACCCGAACTGGACCGGCGCGCATGCCGGCGACAAGGGCACCAGCTACGGCGCGTTCGAGCTGATCGACTACAGCTTCGCGGAGCAGGTCGAGCTGATCGCCGGCGCATCGGACATGCTGGTCGCGGCCGGCGCGGCGGAGCCGGTGGCGTTCCGCTCGGGCAGCTATTCGGCGAGCGACGACACGCTGGGGGCGCTGGCGCAGCTCGGCTTCGTCTATGACAGCAGCCACAACGGCTCCGAGCATCCCTGGCCGAGCGCGATCGGGCTGGGCGAGCGCCAGATCGCGCCGATCGAGCATCGCGGAATCATCGAAGTGCCGGTGACCTTGATCGAGGACCGCGCCGGACATCTGCGCCATTTCCAGATCTGCGCGCTCTCGGCGGGCGAGATGCGCGCGGCGCTCGACCATGCGGTGGTGCGCAGCCATTCGGCAGTCACGATCGTCAGCCACGGGTTCGAGCTTGCAAATCGCGCCGGGACGCGGCCTAACGCCGTGCACGTACGGCGCTTCGAGGCGCTGTGCCGGATGCTGGCCAGCCGCCGGGGAGTGTTGGTGACTGAACATTTTGGCGACCGGCCGAAGATGGCGCTCGGCCAGGACGATGCGCCGCTCGGGCCGAGCCTGATCCGCACGCGCTGGCGCCAGGCCGAGCAGCTCTGGTCGAACCTGGTCGAGGAGCGCGCCGCGTGAACGCGATGAGCGACGTCGCCGCCGAGGCGGCACCCCAGGCCCGGCCGACCAGCCTCAAGTTCGAGATCGGTGCGCGGACGCTGATGGCAGTGCAGCGCTTCCTGGTGCGCATTCCGCTGAGCCTGGACCAGGCGCGCGCGGACCGGCTGCCGGTGCTGGCGCCGCTGCCGCGCGATGCGCATGGCTATGTCGTCACCTCGCTGCCCGAGCATCTGGTGCCGGCGCTGGTCAAGGCATCGGGCGACATGCTGCCCTTCGTCCGCCAGCGCTACACCCGCTATTTCACCGATTTCGGGATCGGCTTCGATGCCTGGTGGAACGGGCTGTCGTCCAATGCCCGCCAGGGGATCAAGCGCAAGGCGAAGAAGATCGCGGGCGAAAGCGGCGGCGAGCTCGATGTCCGCGCCTTTCGCGCGCCGCACGAGCTGGAGGCGTTCCACGACGTCGCCCGGCGGATCTCGCTCCGGACCTATCAGGAAAGGCTGCTCGGCTCGGGGCTGCCGGACAGTCCCGAATTCCTCGCGACGATGCTGGCGCAGGGTGCCGCCGGCCAGGTCCGCGCCTGGCTGCTATATATCGCAGGCGAGCCGGCGGCCTATCTCTACTGCCCGGTGATCGAGGGCGGCGTGGTGCTCTATTCGCATGTCGGGCACGATCCGGCGTTCAACGACTTGTCGCCGGGCGCGGTGCTCCAGCTCGAGGCGATGCGCGACCTGTTCGAGGAGGGGAGCTTCTCCCGCTTCGACTTCACCGAAGGCGAGGGCCAGCACAAGCGCCAGTTCGCCACCGGCGGGGTGGAGTGCGTCGACCTGTTCCTGCTGCGGCCCTCCTTGGCGAACCGCGTGACGATGGCTGCGCTGGGCGGCTTCAACCGCGCGGTGGCTGGGGCGAAGACGCTGGTGAACAAAGCCGGCCTCGGCAAATTCGCCAAGAAGGTGCGGCGGGGCTGACTCAATTCCTCCCCCAGCTTGCTGGGGGAGGGGGACCGCGACGCCCAGCGTCGTGGTGGAGGGGCCGGCGCAACGCGCCGGTGCCGGCGCGCCCCTCCACCATTCGCTGCGCGAATGGTCCCCCTCCCCGAGACAAGCTCGGGGAGGAATTATATAGTCCCCTCATGCACCTCCGCGCCGAAGCCATCATCCTCTCCGTTCGCGCGCATGGCGAGCATGGCGCGATCGTGCGGGCGTTCACCGAAGCGGACGGCGTGCAGCCGGGCTATGTCCGTGGCGGGCACGGCCGGGCGCTGCGGCCGGTGCTCCAGCCCGCCAATCTCGTGCAGGGCGAATGGCGCTCGCGGACCGAGGATGCGCTGGCCGGGCTGACGGTGGAGCTGATCCACAGCCGCGCGGCGATGTTCTCCGAGGCGCTGCCCGCCGCGGCCTTCCAATGGGCGACCGCGCTCACTGCCTTCTCGCTGCCCGAGGGGCTGCCCTATCCGCGGCTGCACGGCGCGCTGGGCGGCGTGCTGGCGGCGATCGAGGCGGCGCCGGCGGCGCGCGGCTGGGCGGTGGCGATGGTGCGCTACGAATTGCTGCTGCTTGCCGAGCTCGGCTTCGGGCTCGACCTCGAGCATTGCGCGGCGACCGGTCGCAACGACGATCTCGTGTTCGTCAGCCCCAAGAGCGGGATCGCGGTCAGCCGGATCGGGGCGGAGGGCTATGAGAACCGGCTGCTGCGCCTGCCGCGCTTCCTGGTGGAGGGCGGCGAGGCCGGGTGGGACGATATCCTCGACGGGTTCAAGCTCACCGGCCACTTCCTCGAGCGCGACCTGCTGATCGGAAAAGGCGCAGAGCTGCTCGCCGCACGGGCGCGATTGGTCGATCGGTTGAAGCGCGCTGTTGCCTAAGAGCCACAAGGGCGGCAAAGCGGATCGCGACGACGTGGGGAGCTTGCATTGCCGCTGATTGCTGTTCTGCCCGGTGACGGGATCGGGCCCGAGGTTACGCGCGAGGCGCGCCGGGTTCTCGAAGCGCTGGCGCTGGGCCTGGATTTCGTGGAAGCGCCCGTGGGCGGCGCGGCCTATCTGCTGACCGGCCGGCCGCTGCCCGATGAGACACTCGCCCTCGCCAAGCAGGCCGATGCCGTGCTGTTCGGCGCGATCGGCGATCCGCGCTTCGAGGCGCTCGAGCGGCGGCTGCGCCCCGAGGCGGCGCTGCTCGGCCTGCGCCGCGAGCTGCAGCTCTTCGCCAATATCCGCCCGGCGACGCTGTTCCCCGCGCTGGCCGACGCCTCGCCGCTCAAGCCGGAAGTGGTGCAGGGGCTCGACCTGGTCATCGTCCGCGAGCTGGTCGGCGACGTCTATTTCGGCGAGAAGGGCCGGCGCCACACCGCGGAAGGCCTGCGCCAGGGCTTCGACATCATGAGCTACAACGAAGTCGAAGTGGAGCGCATCGCCCGGGTCGGCTTCGAGATGGCGCGCCGCCGCCGCAAGAAGCTCTGCTCGGTCGACAAGGCGAACGTGCTCGAGACCTCGCAGCTGTGGCGCGACGTCGTCAGCGAGATGGCGACCGACTATCCCGACGTGCACGTCACTCACATGTATGTCGACAATGCCGCGATGCAGCTGGTGCGCGCCCCGGCGGCGTTCGACGTGATCGTCACCGGCAACCTGTTCGGCGACATCCTCTCGGACCAGGCGAGCATGTGCGCCGGCTCGATCGGCATGCTGCCCTCGGCGTCGCTGCGCGCCTGGAGCGGGGACAATGGCATGTACGAGCCGATCCACGGCTCGGCGCCCGACATTGCCGGGCAGGGCAAGGCCAATCCGTGCGGTGCGATCCTGTCCGCGGCGATGCTGCTGCGCCATTCGACCGGCCATGAGGAAGCGGCGCTCAAGGTCGAGGCCGCGGTTGCCGCTGCGCTCGCCGGCGGTGCGCGGACGGCGGATCTCGGCGGCACGCTGTCGACCAGCGAGATGGGCGATGCGGTGCTGAAGGCGCTCGGATGATCCCAGACCAGCTCGAGCTCGCGGTCGTCATCCCGACGTTCAACGAGCGGGCGAACGTGCCGCTGCTGATCGAGAAGCTCGATGCGGCGCTGGCCGGGCGTAACTGGGAAGCGATCTTCGTCGATGACAACAGCCCGGACGGGACGGCGGATGCCGCCCGCGAACTGGGACGGCGCGACGGCCGGGTGCGCGTGATCCAGCGCATCGGCCGGCGCGGGCTGTCCTCCGCCTGCATCGAGGGCATGTGCGCCACCGCAGCGCCGTTCGTCGCAGTGATCGACGGCGATCTGCAGCATGACGAGACGCTGCTGCCCAAGATGCTCGACGCGCTCGAAGGCGATTCCACGCTCGACGTGGTGATCGGCTCGCGCTTCGTCGATGGCGGCGGCACCGGCGAGTGGGACGACGACCGCGTCGCCAAGTCGGCCTTCGCCACCAAGCTTTCCCGCAAAGTGCTCAAGGCCGACCTGTCCGATCCGATGAGCGGCTTCTTCATGATCCGCACCGTGATCGTGCGCGACCTGGTGCCCACGCTGTCGGCGATCGGCTTCAAGATCCTGCTCGACATCATGACCGCGTCGCACAAGCCGCTGAACTTCCTGGAGCTGCCCTATGTGTTCCGGACGCGCGCGCTGGGCGAGAGCAAGCTCGATTACGTCGTGGCGATGGAATATCTGATCGCGCTGTACGACCGGATGTTCGGCAGGGTCGTGCCGGTGCGCTTCGTGATGTTCTCCGGCATCGGCGCGCTCGGCGCCTGCGTGCATTTCGTGATCCTGGCGCTGTTCTTCCGAGGGCTGAACTGGCCGTTCGTCGGCGCGACCATCCTCGCCACCGCGGTGGCGATGACGTTCAACTTCTTCCTCAACAACGCGCTGACCTATCGCGAGCAGCGGCTGAAGGGCGCCCGGGCGATGCTCGGCGGCTGGGTGTCGTTCTGTGTGGTGTGCGGCGTCGGGGCGGCGGCGAATGTCGGCGTTGCGGCGTTCCTCCACAACGTCCAGCACGGCGACTGGCGCTTCGCGGCGCTGGCGGGGATCGCGGTGGCCGCGGTGTGGAACTTCGCGCTGTCGTCGCGCTTCGTCTGGGGACGGTACTGAGCTTACCCGTCACCCCGCTGGGGTGACGGCCTGGCCTAGCGCCAGCTCCCGATCCACATCCAGTGGACGAAGCCCTGGCTGTCGGCGAGCGGCGCGCCGGAAAGGATCGGATAGAAATAGCCGAACATCAGCAGCGACAGCGCGACGAACCACTCTTCCCAGCCGCGATTGCGGCCGCGGTCGAAGTGCAGGAACGCGACCGGGATCGCCAGGCACAGGAAGATGCTGCTCGGGTGGTAGTAATAATAGAAGCCGATCGACTTGGGGATCACGACGTAGATCGCCAGCGATGCCGTCCATAGCAGCGCCATCGCCAGCGGCTTGATCGCCTTGTCCCGAACCCAGGCCCAGTAGCAGGCGAGCACCGCGACCAGCCCGCCCCACATGATCAGCGGATTGCCGATCAGCAGCACGCCGCGCTGGGCGCCGCGGTCCCATTCATAGAAATACCAGATCGGCCGCAGCATCAGCGGCCAGCTCCACCAGCTCGACTGATAGGTGTGGTGCGGCAGGATCTGCGTCTGCATTTGCCACATGTGGATCTGCTGGGCGAACAGCCCCGGCAGCGTCAGCGGGTCGGTGGCGTAGAAGAAGGCGGGGAGAAAGGTGAGGAAATAGGTGACGACGCTCACCACGCCCATCGCCAGGATCGCCGGGATCGCGGGCAGGCCGGGCCAGTGCGGCTGGTCCTTGCCTGACAGCGCCGCGAGCAGCGGCTTCTTCGCCAGCCGCGCGTCGCGGGCGCGGATCACCAGGAAGGCGAGCGACGCCAGCACGATGTACGGCACGCCCGCCCATTTCACCGCGGTGGTGAGCCCGAGCAGCACGCCCATGGCGAGCCAGCGCCACCAGACCTGCCGGGCACTGCGTCCCTGCATCGCCCACAGCCCCATCACCAGCGCCCAGACGAGGAAGCAGCCGAGGAAGATGTCGAGCATGCCGGTGCGCGCCTGGACATAGACGGTCTGGTTGAGCAGCGTCAGCGCCGCGCCGACCAAAGCCGCGCGCATCCGCCCGGTGAGCAGCAGCAGGAAGGCGAAGACGCCGAGCACGGTCGCGGTGCCGCCCAGCGTCGAGGCGATGCGCCAGCCGAAGGGATTGTCGCCGAGCACCGCCATGCCCGCCGCGATCAGCTCCTTGCCGAGCATCGGATGCTCGACGTTGCGCGGGCCCGACAGATCGAGCAGCGCCTGGGCGGCGGGGAGGTAGTGCACCTCGTCGAACATGATCACGCTCGGCTGGTCGAGATGGACCAGGAACAGCGCCTGCGCGACGATGGCGAGAAGCAGGGCGACGAGCCAGGGGCGGTTGCCTAGGGCCTTGATCCGATCGAGCATGGCGCGTTGATTAGCCGACCGTTCCACGTCCGTCATGCTGAACTTGGTTTCCGAAAGTTGCGCGGCGGCAAGCCGAGGTTTTGCGTTCGAAACAAGTTACGCGGACGCCCGGTGTTGACGCCCGCTCCCCCCAGCCGCAAAGCACTCAGCACTATGAAGCGTCGTACCGGCCAAGATCGCAGCGTCACCCGCAACTGGAAGCCCGCCACCCAGGCCGTGCGCGGGGGCACCGCGCGTTCGGAATGGGGCGAGACCAGCGAGGCGCTCTTCCTCACCTCCGGTTACGCCTATGATTGTGCCGGCGACGCCGCCGCGCGCTTCGCGGGCGAGCAGCAGGGCATGACCTATTCGCGCCTGCAGAACCCGACGGTGGAGATGCTCGAGGAGCGGATCGCGCTGCTCGAGGGCGCCGAGGCGTGCCGGACGATGGCATCGGGCATGGCGGCGATGACCGCGGCGATCCTCTGCCAGGTGAGCGCCGGCGACCATATCGTCCAGGGCCGCGCCGCCTTCGGATCGTGCCGCTGGCTGACCGACAGCCTGTTGCCGCGCTTCGGCGTCGAGACCACGGTGGTCGACGCGCGCGACCCGCAGCAGTTCGAGGATGCGATCCGCCCCAACACCAAGGTCTTCTTCTTCGAGACCCCGGCCAATCCGACGATGGACGTGGTCGACCTGGAAGCTGTGTGCGCGATCGCGCGCAGGCACGGCATCACCAGCGTGGTCGACAATGCCTTCGCGACGCCCGCACTGCAGCGGCCGATGGAGTTCGGTGCGGACGTGGTGGCCTATTCCGCAACCAAGATGATGGACGGCCAGGGCCGCGTGCTCGCCGGCGCGGTCGCCGGATCCTCCGCGTTCATCAACGACGTGCTGCTGCCCTTCCACCGCAACACCGGGCCGACGCTGTCGCCGTTCAACGCCTGGGTGGTGCTGAAGGGGCTGGAGACGCTCGACCTGCGCATCCGCCGCCAGAGCGAGAATGCGCTCAAGGTCGGCAGCTTCCTCGAGCAGCGCGTGCCGCGGATCAACTTCCCAGCGCTGCCCAGCCACCCGCAGCACAATCTGTTCAACCGTCAGATGGACGCGGCCGGCCCGATCTTCTCGTTCGAGGTCGATGGCGGTCGCACGCAGGCGCATGCGCTGCTCGACGCGCTCGAACTCGTCGATATCTCGAACAATATCGGCGATTCGCGTTCGCTGATGACGCATCCCAGCTCGACTACTCATTCCGGCGTTGCGGAGGAGAAGCGCTTGGAGATGGGCGTGACCGAGGGCATGCTGCGGCTCAATGTCGGGCTGGAGGACCCCATCGACGTGATCGCCGATCTCGACCAGGCGTTGAGGGCCGCCGGATTGTGATGGACGCGCTGTTCACCGATGCGTCGGAGACGCGCGGGATCACCGTGCGCGTGTCGGTGAGCTACCTGCCCGAACAGAGCGAGCCCGATCGCGGCCGCTGGTTCTGGGCCTATCACATCCGCATCGAGAACAGCTCGTCGGTGACCGTGCAGCTGCTGACGCGCCACTGGATCATCACCGACGGGCGCGGTTCGCGCCATACGGTGGAGGGCGAGGGCGTCGTCGGCGAGCAGCCGATGATCGGGCCGGGCGCGAGCTTCGACTATGTATCGGGCTGCCCGCTGAGCACGCCGACCGGGAACATGCAGGGCAGCTATCACATGATCGGGGAAGACGGTTCGGCGTTCGACGTCGCGATACCCAAGTTCGCGCTGACCGCGCCGGCGGTGGCGGAATGAAGCGGACCCATCTCCCCCTCAACGGCCTGCGCGTGCTCGATGCTGCCGCACGGCACCTCAGCTTCACCCGCGCGGCGGACGAGCTGGCGGTGACGCCGGCGGCGGTCGGCCAGCAGATCCGCGCGCTCGAGGATACGCTCGGCGTCGTGCTGTTCCGCCGCACCACCAAGGGGCTCGAGCTCACGCCCGAGGCCGAGGCCGGGCTGGTCGCGCTGCGCGCCGGCTTCCTCCAGTTCGAGGAGAGCGTGCGCGCGATGCAGGCGGGGCAATCGTCCAAGTCGCTGACGATCGCCGCGCCGCGCGACCTCACCGCCAAGTGGCTGATGCCGCGCCTCGCCGAGATCGCCCGCATCGACAGCGACCTGCGCTTCGTGCTGGTTCCCGCCGACGACGCGCTCGACTTCACCGAGGCCAATCTCGACCTGGCGATCCGCTGGGGCGAAGGGCCGGGCGAGCATGAGGGCGAGGCGCTGGAGAGCGACGGGATGGTCATGGTCGAGCGGCCGGGCGGCAGCATCGACGTGCGCATCTCCTGGCCCGGATGCATGGCCGAGGATGCCGGATCGCTGGTCCGCGTCGCCGATGCCGGGCTCGCGCTCGATGCGGCGGCCGAGGGGCTGGGGCGCGCGACCGTGCCCGAGCTGCTCGCGCGCGCCGATATCGAATCGGGCCGGGTGATCGTGGTCGGCGAGCCCAAGAGCTCGAAGCTCGGCTATTGGCTGGTCGCGCCGCTGCCGCAGTGGCGCCAGAAGAAGGTCAAGACGCTGGTCGACTCGCTGGCGAGCTGAGCGCGGCTCAGTCGCTGCTGCCGGCCGGCGGCTCGGGCGTGATATCGAGCGAGGTGAAGCGCGGGGTGGCCTTGCGCGTCGGCATATGGGTGCCGGTGACCACGCCGGCCATGTCGAACACCATGGTGTAGCGCTCGATGCGAGTGAGGCCTTCCGATCCCGGCGGCAGGTCGAGCGGCACATAGCGCCGCCGGCCGATCACTTCGCGGATCCGGTCGGCCCAGGCGATGGTCAGCTCGGGCGACTGGCGGATCTGCTCGACATCGCGGACATGGCCGCTCGCATCGATCCGGAAGCGGATATCGACCCATTCGGGGTTGCTCTGCAGGTCGCGCTTGAAGCGGCCGACGGGCGGCGGATCGCGGTACAGCGGCTCGTCATAGACCAGCACCGGCGTCTTGAAGCCCTTGCCGGCGAGCTTGGCGATCTCCCGCTCCATCGCCGCGTCGTCGCCCCGTTCCTTGGCGAGCCGCGCCTGGAGCACACCCGCCGCGACGCGGGTTTCCTCGAGCTCGGGCTCGCGCGTCTTCAGGATGGCGCGGATCGCGTCGCGCGCCGTGTCGCGATAGGTGAAGTCGACGGTGGAGATCGAGGTGTAGAGCACTGCCTCGCGGAACATCGCGATGCCGGCGAGCTGCGGCTTGCCCTCGGCGCGGGCGCGTTTGGCGACTTCGCGGTAGATGTCGGTCGCCGCGCGGATGCGGCCGCCTTGGGCGAACGCGTCGCCGGTGGCGAGCTGCTGCATCAGCGCGCGGCTGTCCGCGTCGCCAAAGCCCTGCTTGAGCGTCTCGAACGAGACGATCTGGTGGAGCTTGCCGCTTTCGGGCTTGCCGTTGAGATCGGTGACGCGGCCGAAGGCGCGCTCGAGATCGGAGAATTCGAGCGGGAATTCCTTGGCGTGGGAGACGTTGCGGTCATGCGCGGCGGCCAGCGTGTCGCGCGAGCCGAGATAGTCGCCGGCGAGCAGCTGGTTCTCGGCATGGCCCATGCTCGCTTCCATGTCCTCCATCGGCGGGCAGTGGCGGGCGAGGCAGTCCTTGAGCTGCTTCTCGGTGTCCGAAAGGCTCTTGCCGGTGACGACGATCGCCGAACCGGCGTCCTGGCCGGCTTCCTGCTGCGCGAAGGCGGGCGTTGCCGCCGCGATGGCCATCAGTAACGCAAGCGCACGCATCACCATTCTCCCCTGTATCGCGGCCAGTTGAACAGAGCTTCCCTGAACCTGTCCAGAACGATTGGCGTCGCGGCGGCGCAAAGCTATGGATCGGGCTTCGCAGAGGAGGGACCCCATGCCGCAGAATCCGTGGAGCCACAGCCGCAGCGCCGGCGTGGCCGACGATATCGACTTCGAGATCAAGGGCCAGGAGCTCCAGTTCGTCGAGATCGAGCTCGATCCCGGCGAGAGCGCGGTGGCCGAGGCGGGCGCCTTGGTGTGGAAGGACGCGAGCATCGGCATGTCGACGGTGTTCGGCGACGGCAGCGGCCAGAGCGGCGGCTTCATGGGCGCGCTGCTCGGCGCCGGCAAGCGGCTCGTCACCGGCGAGAGCCTGTTCACCACCGTGTTCACCCACAATGGCTCGGGCAAGGCGCGCGTCGCCTTCGCGGCCCCCGTGCCTGGCGCGATCGTGCCGCTCAAGCTGGACAGCATCGGCGGCACGCTGATCTGCCAGAAGGACGCCTTTCTCTGTGCCGCCAAGGGCGTGTCGATCGGCATCGCCTTCCAGCGCCGGATCATGACCGGGCTGTTCGGCGGCGAAGGCTTCATCATGCAGCGGCTCGACGGCGATGGCTGGGTGTTCGTCCAGTTCGGCGGCATGGTCGTCGAGCGCGAGCTTGCCCCGGGCGAGGAGCTCCACGTCGATACCGGCTGCCTCGCCGCCTACACGCCTTCGGTGGACTTCGACCTGGTGACCGCCGGCGGGGTGCGCAGCGTGTTCTTCGGCGGCGAGGGGCTGTTCTTCGCGCGGCTGCGGGGGCCGGGCAAGGTATGGATTCAATCGCTGCCCTTCTCGCGCCTGGCCGGGCGGATGCTCGCCGCCGCGATGCCGAATGGCGGGCAGAACCGCGGCGAGGGATCGATCCTCGGCCCGCTCGGCGACATCATCGGAGGCAATAATTGAGCCGGCCGATCCCCGACCTGCGCGACCGCGAGGCGCGCCGCACCTATCGCCGCGAGCTGATGCAGGTCGCCAAGGGTCCGCGCCGCGCCGGCGTGGCGCTGGCCGTGCTCGGCTCGGTGCTGATCCTGGTCAATGCCTATTGGACGCCGATTCCCAACGTTATCACGCTGACGGTGATCGTCCTCGGCTTCGCGCTGATGCTGATGGGGATCGGCATGCGCACCAAATACCACAAGCGCCGGATGCGCGGGGAGATCTAGGGCACCAGTTCCGCCGCCTTGCCGAGCAGCGCGGCGAAATGGCCCTGCTCGACCTCCTTGGCGGGATCGTTCCAGCTGCCGGTCACGACATACCAGGCGCCGTCCTTCGCCTGGAGCAGATAGGTCATGTTCATCACGCCGGGCTCCGATCCGCCCTTGAAGCCGATCCACTGCCACCTTGCCGCGGCATCGGGCGCCATGCCCGGGTTCTTCGACAGGATCGCGCGGGCATCGGGGTTCGCTTCGGTGCCGCGCCGCAGCCAGTCCATCACCCGGACCAGGTCGTTCGGACTCTCGAACCATTCCAGCGTGTCGATCATCTTGGGCGTCTTGGTCTGGAAGCTGGTCTGGTCGATCAGGATCGTCGGCACCGCCGCGACCTCGCCGTCGAGCAGCGCGCGCCGCCCGGCTTCCCCCAGCGCCAGATAGCGGTCGCCGAGCCCGGCCACGCCCTTCAGCTTGAACATGTCGAGCGTGGCGAGGAACGGCCGGTTGCGCGCCGGATCGGCGATGCCGAGCACCGGCATCATCGCCTCGACCTTGGCGCGGCCGAGCGTGTGGAGCAGGATATCGGTCGCGCTGTTGTCGCTGATCGAGATCATCTGCGTAGCCAGCTCGCGCAGCGAGACCTGCGTGCCCTTGGGCTTCATCGTGTAGCCGCCGCCGGGCAGCATGCCGCCGTCGAGCGTGACGAGATCGTCCCATTTGCGCTCGCCCGCATTGGTCGCGCGGACCAGCTCGGCCAGGATCACCAGCTTGAACGCCGAGCCGATCGCATAGGGCCTGTCCTGGTTGTAGCCCTGGATCAGCTGTGGCGCGCCCGCGCCGAGCTTGGCTACCGCAAAGCCCGCCGAGCCGCGCAGCGTCCGGATCTCGGCCACGGCCTCGGCCGGCGTGGCGGGCGTCTTGCCGGTGTCGCGCAGCGCGCTGCCGGTGATCAGCAGTCCGCTCACCTGGTGCGGCGCAGCGGGATCGACGGCGATCTTGATCGTCGCCACCGCCTCGCGCAGCCCGACCTGGACGGTCGCCTGCCACGGCGTCGCCTGGTCGATCCGCTCCACCCCGGTCACTCCCGCGGCGGCGAACTGGGCGATCACCGGTGCGAACTTCTCGCGCGGCACCGCGGCCTTGAAGGCGGGGGTGAAATATTCGTCATAGCTGACCTTGCCGGCGAGCAGCCCGGGCAGCTGGTTGACCCGCTCGGTAAAGGCGGGATCGGCCTTGGCGGGCTGGCTCGGGGCCGGCGGCGGCGCGGCGGTCTGCGCGGTGGCGGGCGCGGCGAGGAGCAGGGCGGCGAGACACGGGAGCAGGCGCATCATGGGCCTCATCGGCTGGAGATGCGCCGCTTCTACGCGCGGTAAATCATGATATCAAGATTATTGCGCGCCCGCTCAGGCGTCGATCACTTCCTCGTCGAGCCGCGCCGCATTCTCCTGGATGAACGCGAAGCGGTGCGCCGGATTGTTGCCCATCAGCCGGTCGACCAGGTCCTTCACGCCCGCGCGCTCCTCATATTCCTGGGGAAGCGTGATGCGCAGCATGCCGCGCGTCGCCGGGTCCATCGTGGTTTCCTTGAGCTGGTTGGGGTTCATCTCACCCAGGCCCTTGAACCGGCTGACCTCGACCTTCTTGCCCTTGAACGCCGTGTTCTCGATCTCGATCCGGTGCGCGTCGTCGCGGGCATAGAGCGACTTGGAGCCCACGGTCAGGCGGTAAAGCGGCGGCTGGGCGAGGTAGAGATGCCCCTGGCGGACCAGCTCGGGCATTTCCTGGAAGAAGAAGGTCATCAGCAGCGTGGCGATATGCGCGCCGTCCACGTCTGCGTCGGTCATGATGATGATCCGCTCATAGCGCAGATTCGCCGGGTCGCAGTCCTTGCGGGTGCCGCAGCCCATGGCGAGGATCAGGTCGGCGATTTCCTGGTTGGCCAGGATCTTGGCGCTGGTCGCGCTGGCGACGTTGAGGATCTTGCCGCGGATCGGCAGGATCGCCTGGGTCTTGCGGTCGCGCGCCTGCTTGGCCGAGCCGCCGGCCGAATCGCCCTCGACGATGAACAGCTCGGTGCCCGCGGGATCATCGGCCGAGCAATCGGTGAGCTTGCCGGGCAGGCGCAGCTTGCGCGCGCTGGTCGCGGTCTTGCGCTTGACCTCGCGCTCCTGCTTGCGGCGCAGCCGGTCGTCCATCCGCTCGAGCACATAGCCGAGCAGCGCCTTGCCGCGGTCCATGTTGTCGGTGAGGAAATGGTCGAAATGGTCGCGCACCGCCTTCTCGACCAGCGCGGTCGCCTCGGGCGAGGTCAGCCGGTCCTTGGTCTGCGACTGGAATTGCGGATCGCGGATGAACACCGACAGCATCAGCTCGGAGCCGACCATGATGTCGTCGGCGGTGATGTCCTTGGCCTTCTTGTTGCCGATCAGATCGCCGAACGCGCGGATGCCCTTGGTCAGCGCGGCGCGCAGGCCGGCTTCGTGCGTGCCGCCATCGGGCGTCGGGATGGTGTTGCAATACCAGCTGTACGAGCCGTCGCTCCACAGCGGCCAGGCGATCGCCCATTCGACCCTGCCGTTATTCTCGCCGGGGAAGTCCTGCTGCCCTGCGAAGAAGTCGGCGGTGGCGCATTCGCGCGTGCCGAGCTGCTCCTTCAGGTGATCGGCGAGGCCGCCGGGGAACTGGAACACCGCTTCGGGCGGAGTATCGTCGCTGATCAGCTCGGCATCGCACTTCCAGCGGATCTCGACGCCGGCGAAGAGATAGGCCTTGGAGCGGACCAGCTTGTAGAGCCGGGTCGGCTTGAACAGCATCTCGCCGAAGATCTCGACATCGGGCACGAAGCTGACCGAGGTGCCGCGCCGATTGGGCGTGCCGCCGAGATGCTCGAGCGGCCCGAGCGTCTTTCCCTGGCTGAAGCGCTGGCGATAGAGCTGCCGGTCGCGCGCGACCTCGACGGTGGTGTCGATCGACAGCGCGTTGACCACCGAGATGCCGACGCCGTGCAGGCCGCCCGAGGTCGCATAGGCCTTGCCCGAGAACTTGCCGCCCGAGTGCAGCATCGAGAGGATCACCTCGAGCGCCGACTTGTCGGGAAATTTGGGGTGCGGGTCGATCGGCATGCCGCGGCCATTGTCGGTAATGGTGATGCGGTTGCCGGCTTCGAGCAGCACCTCGATGCGGTTGGCATGGCCGGCGACGGCCTCGTCCATCGCATTGTCGAGGATCTCGGCGGCGAGGTGGTGCAGCGCGCGCTCGTCGGTGCCGCCGATATACATGCCCGGGCGCCGCCGGACCGGCTCCAGCCCTTCAAGGACTTCGATCGAGGAAGCGTCATAGGTGCCGGAGGGCACGCCCGGCGCGGCAAACAAGTCTTCAGCAGCCATGGAGAACGTATAGGGGGTGTGCGGTGACGGGCGCAAGCGGAGGACGGCAATTCCTCTACCCGGCGTGCCCCTCCAGCATCGCTTCGCGATGGTCCCCCTCCCCGAGACGAGCTCGGGGAGGAATTAGAAAGCTACGCCGCCTTCAGCTGCTCGATGAACTTGCCCGTTGCCGCTTCCAGCGCGGCGGCGGCTTCCGAAAGCCCCGTCGCGGCATCGGCGACGCGTTCGGACAGCGCCTCGGTGTCGCTCGCCACGGCGGCGACGGCGCCGATGCGCTCGGCCATGCGGGTGGCGCCGACGGCGGTGTCGTGCGCGGTCGCCTCGATCATGCCGGCGGCCTGGCGCTGCCCGTCGACTTCGGCGCGGATCGCCTCGGCGGCGACGGCGACTTCGGCGACGGTGCTGGCGATCTGGTCGAGCGCGTCATGCGCCTCGCTGGCGTCGCCCGCCACCGTGCCGGCGAGCGAGCGGATCTCGTCGGTGGCGTGGCCGGTCTGGTTGGCGAGCGCCTTCACTTCGTGCGCGACCACCGCGAAGCCGCGGCCGACCTCGCCGGCGCGCGCCGCTTCGATCGTCGCGTTGAGCGCGAGCAGGTTGGTGCGCGCTGCGATCTCCTGGATCGATTCGGCGAAGCCGGTGATCGTGCCCGCGCGCTGCGCCAGCGCCCGCACCGCGCTTTCGCCCGAGCGCGAGACGCCGCGCGCCGCGCCGCTCAGCGTCGCCTGCTGGTCGACGCTGGTGGCGATCGCCATGATCGAGGCGGAGAGCTGGCGCACGCCGCTGGCGAGTCCGCCGGCGGTTTCCGATGCCTGGGTGGCGATATGGACGGTGGCGGCAAGGTCGCCGCTCGCCTTGTGCGCGAGCGTGTTGAGCGAATGCGCCGAATGATCGAGGTCGCTGGCGGCGCGAGTCACCTCGCGCACCGTCTCGGCGACCGATTCCTGGAAGGCGGTGGCGAGCGCGAGCATCTCGCGGCGGCGCTCGGCACTCGCGCCGCGCTCGCTCGCCTCGCGGCGGTCGCGCTCGGTGCGCTCGCGCGATTCGGCGGCGCGCATCGCTATGAGCGCGGCTTCGGCATCGTCGCGGCGCGCAGTGGCGTCCCTGGCATAGAGCTCGCTTTGCGCGCGCGCCTCGTCCTGCGCCTCGATCAGGCGGCAGAGCTGGGTGGTGAGATAGGCGAGCACCGCGAACTGGAGCAGCACCGCGACGGCGTGGAAGATCACCCGGCCGAAATCGCCGCCACCCTCGAACACCCAGGCGGGCAGGGCGAGCTGGAAGATGATGTGGTGGGCCGCGATCAGGCCGCAGGCGAGCGCGATCGGCTTCCAGTCATAGAGCAGCGTCAGCGCCGCCAGCCCGACGAAGAAATACATGTGCGCGTCCATCTGCCAGGCATGGCCGGTGAGCGCATAGACGGCGAGCGCGGGCTGGATCGCGGCGAGCGTGCCGACGATCATCCGGGCGGAGGCATCGTAGCGGTGGCGCAGCGCGACGATGGTCGGCGCGACATTGGCGGCGGCACCGAGGAGCAAGGTGATCCACTCGCGCTGGCTGCCGCGCAGCAACAGGCCGAGCACGAAGACCACGGCAACGGTCGCCCAGGAGGCGATGACCAGCATCTCGACGCCGCGGCGGCGCAGGCGATCGATCTCGCTCATGCCGCCGCACTCCCGCAGAGCGCCGGCGGCGCGGCGAGGATCAGCACGGGTTCGCTGCCCAGTGCCGCGGAGAGCGCGAGATGGTCACCGCTGACGACGACGCTGCCGGGGAAGGGGCCGGACCCGAGCAACCGGGCGCCGCCATCCACCGCGCGCGCCAGCATATGCGCGGCGCCGGGGCCGATCGGCACCAGCAGCATGCGTCCCTGGCTCGGCGGCCAGAACGCCGCGCACACCAGCGCCAGCCCGACCAGCGCGAGCTGCGCGGTCAGCGCATGGCGCGCGAGAATTGCTCCGAAACGGTCCATTGCGCCCGCGTAGCGCGCCCAAGGTTTCGAACGCGTAAACCATGCCGCTCCCGAAACTACCTAATCGGGGCGGCGAACCCATTCGGGCGCATGCGCGTTCGGGCCAGATGATCGCATTGCTCCTCGACCTCGCCAACATCCTGGGCGGCTTCCTGCTCGCCACCGCGCTGCTCGCCCAGTCGCCACGCGTGGGTGACGATCTCGCCCGATTCGCGGGCAGGCTGGCGCCGTTCGGCTGGATCGTCGGCGTGGTCGCGCTCGCGGCGGGCGGCTATTGGCTGATCGTCCACCTGACCAGCGGCCCGCACGTCTTCCATTTCGAGATCGTCGGCATCGGCGTCGGGCTGGCGCTGCTCTGGGACCGGTTGACCAGCCGCCCCGCGCCGCAGGGCGGCACCAGCGGCCGCGGGCTGCTGCTCGCGATCTTTGGGATCATCGCGATCCTCACCGGCGTGCAGGGGCTGTTCACCCCGGACGGGTGACGCAAATCGGGCCGCGGATCGCTCCGCGGCCCGAATGTGGATCAGCGGACGCGCGGGCCGCCAAAGGGCAGCGGCGGCGGCGGGCGGCGATCGCGGCGGGGCAGTTGCGCCTGATAGGCGTGGCCGCAATGATCGACGCAATAGGGGAAGCCCGGGTTCACCTTGTCGCCACAGAAATGGAAGTCCGGCTCGCCCGGATGGCCGAGCGGCCATTTGCAGATCTTGTCGTTGAGATCGAGCAGGCTGGTCTTGCCGGCGATCGCTTCGCTTGGGCGCGCGGGCACGAGGCGGCGCGGCGGGGCCGGGGTGATCGGCGGGCTCTGCTCGCCAGGGTTCTGGCGCACGAAGCCGCCGGGGCCGACCGAGCGGAGCACGGGGCCGCTCGGCTTGACCGGCGCCGCGGGGGCGTCGTCGTCCGAATCGTCCGCGGGCGCGGCGACGGGGGCCGCGGCGCGCGGCGCGGGCGCCGGTGTCGGCGCGGCGGCGGGCGCGGGCGCGCGGGGTGCCGGCGCTGCCTTGGGCTCGGCTGCGGCCTTGGGCTCGTTCGGCTTCACCGGCGAGGGGCGGGCGGGCAGGCCCAGGCGGTGCGCCTTGCCGATCACGGCGTTGCGACTCACGCCGCCCAGCTCCTCGGCGATCTGGGTTGCGGTCAGACCGCTGTCCCACATCTTCTTCAGCGTATCGATACGCTCTTCGGTCCAGCTCAAAACTTCTCTTCCTTCACCTTGCAGGCGGCGCACGCAGCCGTTACGCGAACCTGCGATGAGCAGCCAGCCCGAAATCGGTCAACAGCTTCCCGAGCCCGGCGTTCCGGTTATCCGCAACGTCAACTGGGGAGGCTTGCGCACCCTCTATATCAAGGAGGTGCGCCGTTTCTTCAAG
This sequence comes from Sphingomonas sp. KR3-1, assembly GCF_040049295.1. NCBI lineage: Bacteria > Pseudomonadati > Pseudomonadota > Alphaproteobacteria > Sphingomonadales > Sphingomonadaceae > Sphingomonas > Sphingomonas sp. KR3-1. The sequence continues at coordinate 278,929 of NZ_JBDZDQ010000004.1, read as the reverse complement.
GTGCAGCTCCAGACGATATGGGCGCCGGCGATCTCGCAGCTCATGCTGATGGTGGTTTTCACCACCGCGCTGGGGTCGCGCGGCGCCGTGCATGTCGGTGGAATCGGCGTGCCGTTCGCCGCCTTCATCGCCCCCGGCCTGATCGTGATGGGCATGCTCAACAACGCCTTCGCCAATTCCAGCTTCTCGCTGCTCGTCGGCAAGATCCAGGGGACGATCGTCGACTATCTGATGCCGCCGCTCTCCACCGCCGAGCTGCTGTTCGCGATCGTCGCCGGCGCGGTGACCCGGGCGTTCATGGTCGGCGGCGCAGTGTGGCTGGCGATGCTCGTCTATCTGGGCGCCGAGGCGGTGCCGCACCATGTCTGGGCGGTGCTGTGGTTCGGGCTGCTCGGCTCGGTGCTGCTCGCCTGCCTGGGCGTGCTGACCTCGATCTGGGCGGAGAAGTTCGATCACGCCGCCGCGGTGACCAACTTCGTCGTCGCGCCGCTCGCGCTGCTCTCGGGCACCTTCTATTCGGTCGAGCGGCTCGCCCCGGCCTTCCAGGCGGTCAGCCACGCCAACCCGTTCTTCTACATCATCTCGGGCTTCCGCTACGGCTTCATCGGCGTGGCCGATTCGCCGATCCTGGTCGGCAGCCTGGCGATCCTCGGGCTAGACGCGGTGCTCGGCCTGATCTGCTACACGCTGCTGCGGCGCGGGTGGAAGATCAAGAATTGAGCGCGGTGCGGGCGCGATAACGCCCCGGCATGCCCTGCGCCCAAACGATTATTGACGCCTCCCGGCCGCCCCTCGTAAACACCCGCCTCGGGCGGTCCCGATAGGCCGCCCTTTTGCGTTTCTGGAGTCTCGTTTCCGAGCTTTTCCGTAGGAGGACCGTACCAATGCCGATCACCCCGCTCATGCCCGTCTACCCGCGGTGCGCTGTGCGGCCGGTGCGAGGCGAGGGCGTCTACCTCTATGGCGAGCGCGGGGAGAAGTATCTCGACTTCGCCGCCGGCATCGCGGTCAACGCGCTGGGGCATGGCCATCCGCACCTGACCAAGGTGCTGCAGGACCAGGTCGCCACGCTGATGCATGTGTCGAACCTCTATGGCAGCCCCCAGGGCGAGGCGCTGGCGCAGCGGATCATCGACGTCAGCTTCGCCGACACGGTGTTCTTCACCAATTCGGGCGTCGAGGCGATCGAGTGCGCGATCAAGACCGCGCGCCGCTATCACTTCGCCAACGGCAATCCGCAGCGCCACAAGCTGATCACCTTCAAGAACGCCTTTCACGGGCGCTCGCTGGGGGCCATCTCGGCGACCGACCAGCCCAAGATGCGTGACGGCTTCGAGCCGCTGCTGCCGGGCTTCGACTATGTGAAGTTCAACGACCTCGAAGGCGCGCTCGCCAAGATCGACGACGAGACCGCCGGCTTCCTGGTCGAGACGGTGCAGGGCGAGGGCGGCATGACCGCGGGCACCCCGGAGTTCATCCAGGGGCTGCGCAAGGCGTGCGACGAACATGGCCTGCTGCTCATCCTCGACGAGATCCAGTGCGGCTATGGCCGCACCGGCAAGATGTGGGCCTATGAGCATTACGGCATCACCCCTGACATCATGACCGTCGCCAAGGGCATCGGCGGCGGCTTCCCGCTCGGCGCCTGCCTCGCGACCGAGGAAGCGGCCAAGGGCATGGTGATCGGCACCCACGGCTCGACCTATGGCGGCAACCCGCTCGCCATGGCGGCGGGCCAGGCGGTGCTCGACGTGATGCTCGAGGACGGCTTCCTTGACCATGTCACCAAGATGGGCGAGCGGCTGCGCCAGGCCTTCGAGCAGATGATCCCCAACCACGATCATTTGTTCGAGGAGATCCGCGGCAAGGGGCTGATGCTCGGCATCAAGATGAAGGACCCGGCGGTGAGCCGCGACTTCGTCGCCCATCTGCGCGACAATCACGGGCTGCTCACGGTCGCGGCTGGCGAGAACGTGTTCCGCGTCCTGCCGCCGCTGGTGATCAACGAGGATCACATCGCGGAGTGCGTCGAGCGCCTCAGCGAAGGCGCGCGGACCTTTGGGATTCCGAGCGATGACTAATTCGATCCTCCCCGGCACGGGGAGGGGGACCATGCGAAGCAGGGTGGAGGGGGCTCTCGACTGGGCGAATCGTGCGTGGAGGGCCCCCTCCACCACGACGCTTCGCGTCGCGGTCCCCCTCCCCGTGCCGGGGAGGATCTTATGACCCGCCATTTCCTCGATCTCTCCGACGCCGGCACCGCCGGCATCCAGGCGATGCTCGACGACGCGATCGCGCGGAAGCAGGCGCGTGCCGGCTGGCCCAAGGGCAAGGTCGATGCCGACGCCCCGCTAGCCGGCCGCGTGCTGGCGATGGTGTTCGAGAAGAACTCGACGCGCACCCGCGTCTCGTTCGACATGGCGATCCGCCAATTGGGCGGCACCTCGATCGTGATGGATGCCGGCAGCATGCAACTCGGCCGCGGCGAGAGCATCGCCGATACCGCACGCATCCTCTCCGGCTATGTCGACGCGATCATGATCCGCACCGACGATCACGCGAAGGTGGTCGAGATGGCGCACTATGCCAGCGTGCCGGTGATCAACGGCCTCACCGACGCCTCGCACCCCTGCCAGATCATGGCGGACATGGAGACGATCCTCGAGGCCGGCTTCGCGCTGCCCGGGCTTAAGCTCGCCTGGCTGGGCGACGGCAACAACGTCCTCGCTTCGATCATGGAGGCCGGCGGGCTGATGGGGTTCGATGTCGTCGCCGCCTGCCCGCAGGGCTTCCAGCCCTCGGACGAGGACGTCGCCCGCGGCAAGGGCCGCGCCCGCGTCGTCGGCAGCGCGCGCGAGGCGGTGGAAGGTGCCGACATCATCGTCACCGATACCTGGATCTCGATGGGCCAGGCGCATGCCGAGACCAAGCTCGCCGCGATGATGCCCTTCCAGGTGACCGAGGCGCTGATGGCGTCCGCGAAGCCCGAGGCGAAGTTCCTCCACTGCCTGCCCGCGCACCGCGGCGAGGAAGTGGTCGATGCCGTGATCGATGGGCCGCAATCGCTGATCTGGCAGGAGGCCGAGAACCGGCTCCATGCCCAGAAGGCGGTGCTGCGCTGGTGCTTCGGGCAGATCGGCTGAGTTGAAGCTGGCGCGGCTGTGCCTATCTAGGCTGCCGAACCCGAAATCTCCGTTCGCCCTGAGCCTGTCGAAGGGCGGTTTGCCGCAAGCGCGATGCTCGCGGAGAGCTGCCCTTCGACAGGCTCAGGGCGAACGGGTGGAGACATGATGATGAACACCGCCCCCACCACCGATCTCGATCGCGCGATCGGCTTCACTATTCCCGGCCGCCACACCCGCGGCCGCGTCGCGCGGCTGGGGCCGGTGCTCGACGAGATCCTGTCTGCGCATGCATACCCTGAGCAGATCGAGCGGCTGCTGGCCGAGGCGCTGACGCTGACCGCGCTGCTCGGCTCGACGCTTAAGGACGCGCAGGGCCAGCTCACGCTCCAGGCGCAGACCAAGGGGGGCATCGTCAGCCTGATGGTCTGCGACTACAAGAATGGCGAGCTGCGCGGCTATGTGCAGTTCGATGCGCTGCGCCTGTCGCAGCTCGGCAAGAAGCCGTCGCTGTTCGCGCTGTTCAACAAGGGCTATCTGGCGATCACCTTCGATCAGCCGCTCACCAACGAGCGCTACCAGGGCATCGTCCCGCTCGACACCGGCTCGCTGGGCGAGGCGGCGCAGGGCTATTTCCTCCAGTCCGAGCAGATCCCGAGTCTCGTCCGCCTCGGCGCCCAGCGCGACAAGGCGAGCGGCAAGTGGATCGCCGGCGGCCTGTTCCTCCAGCATTTGCCGGAGGGCGAGGCGGGGCGCGAGCGACTGCACACCCGGCTCGATCATCCCGAATGGCAGCATGTCGAGGCGATGGGCGCGACGATGGGCGTCGACGAGCTCGCCGACCCGGCGCTGCCGCTCGAGACCTTGGTCTGGCGGCTGTTCAACGAGGAGGAGGAAGTGCGCGTGCTGGCGGGCACCGAGCTCTCGCGCGGCTGCCGCTGCGACGCGGCCTATATCACCCAGGTCCTCTCCAAGTTCCCGGAGTCGGAGCGCGCCGACATGGCCGATGAAGAGGGCGTGATCAGCGTCGATTGCTCCTTCTGTTCCAAGAAGTTCCCGGTGAAGCTCGCCGATTTCGTTCCACCGGCGTTGTAATTCGCGCCAATCCCGCCATATCGGGGCGAAGGGGCGCGGCATCGATGATCGCGTCGGGAGGCGTTACGGATGTTGTTCAGGCGTATGATGTGCGCGGCATTTGCCGGTGCATCGCTGTTTCTTGGCGCGGGCGGCGCGGCAGTGGCCGAGCCGAAGCCCGGCGTGCAGGCGGTCTTCGGCCAGATCGAGCGCGGCCAGTGGCTGCTCAAGGAGAAGCTGGGCGGCGAGCGCCGGATCTGCTTCACCGCGCCGGTCCACTTCATCCAGCTCGCGCATGGCAACCAGCCCTGCGAGCAGTTCACCGTCTCGCAGGATCAGCGCTCGGCGACCGTCCGCTATACCTGCGACGGGCATGGCACCGGCCGCACCACGGTGACGGTGGAGACGCCGCGGCTGGTGCTGATCGATACCCAAGGCGTGCTCGACGGCTCGCCCTTCGACCAGGAATATGAGGCGCGCCGGATCGGCGCCTGCTGATCGGGCTTTAACGGTTATTTCATGTGCGCCGGGCTACCGTGGCATCTGCTCCTCTGGAGCATTTTCCTCTCTGGCATGGGTTCTTCCCCTTTCAGACTGGGCCGCTGCGGCGGCCCATTTTGCTTTGCAGCATATTTCCGGCTAGTCCGCGCAGATGACTGACAGCGTTGCAATCGTACTGGTTTCCGGCGGCCTCGATTCGATGGTCTCCGCCGCGCTCGCGCGCGAGGCGGGGCATCGCGTGATGGCGCTCTCGTTCGACTATAACCAGCGCCACCAGATCGAGCTGGCCGCCGCGCGCCGTGTCGCCGCCACCTTGGGTGCGGAGCGCCATGTGGTGATGCCGATGGACCTGCGCGCGTTCGGCGGCTCGGCGCTCACCGCCGATATCGACGTGCCCAAGACCGGCGTCGGCGACGATATCCCGGTCACCTATGTGCCCGCGCGCAACACGATCTTCCTCAGCCTCGCGCTCGGCTGGGCCGAGGCGGCGGGCGCGCGCGACATCTATATCGGGGTCAACGCGCTCGATTATTCGGGCTATCCCGATTGCCGGCCCGAGTTCATCGAGGGCTTCGAGAAGCTCGCCGAGCTGGCGACCAAGGCCGGGGTGGAGGGCGAACCCTTCCATATCCGCGCGCCGCTCCAGTTCATGACCAAGGCCGATATCGTCCGCGAGGGTGCCCGGCTCGGGCTCGACATGGGGCTGAGCTGGTCGTGCTACGATCCGGCGCCGGGCGGGCTGCACTGCGGTTTCTGCGACAGCTGCCGCCTGCGCTCCAAGGGCTTCGAGGAAGCCGGCATCCCGGATCCGACGAAATACGCGACCAAGCCGTAGGACCGGGCCGATGACCTACAGCGTCAAGGAGATGTTCCTCACACTCCAGGGCGAGGGGGTGAATGCGGGCGCACGCGCGGTGTTCGTGCGCTTCGCCGGCTGCAATTTGTGGACCGGGCGCGAGCAGGACCGCGCGAGCGCGATCTGCCAGTTCTGCGACACCGAGTTCGTCGGCACCGATGGCCTTGGCGGCGGCAAGTTCGCCGATGCGGACGCGCTGGCCGATGCGGTCGAGGGATTCTGGGGCGAGGGGCGGGAGGCGCGCTTCGCCGTGCTCACCGGCGGCGAGCCGATGCTCCAGGTCGACGATGCGCTGGTCGACGCGCTGCATGCGCGCGGCTTCCGCATCGCGATCGAGAGCAACGGCACGATCGCTGCGCATCCGGGGATCGACTGGGTGTGCATCAGCCCCAAGGCGGGCAGCGAGGTCGTCCAGCGTTCGGGCGACGAGCTCAAGCTGGTCTGGCCGCAGCCGGGCACCGATGTCGAGGCGATCGAGGGCTGGGACTTCGCCAACTTCCTGATCCAGCCGATGGACAGCGTGGCGGCCGAGGAGAATATCGCGGCCGCGATCGCCTTCGCGATGGCGCGGCCGAAATGGCGGCTGACCTTGCAGACGCACAAGATGCTGGGGCTGCGGTGACCTGGCTCCCCTCCCTGCAAGGGAGGGGTAGGGGGTGGGTTGCGACCCCGGCGAAGGCCGGGGGCGCCCAGCCAGCCGGTAGCCGAAAAAGAAAAGGCCGGGCATCGAGCCCGGCCTTTTCTAACCCACCCCTGGCCCCTCTTTGCAGGGAGGGGAAATAACAGCTCAATCCAGCGCCAGCGGCCCGCACTTCTTCGCCTGGTACATGCCCTTCTTCCAGCACTTGTTGTCGCCGAAAGGCGGCATGCGGGTCACGCCCATGCCGGTGATCATGTAGCGCGACGGGCGATATTGCTCGCCCCAGGGGCCCAGGCTCGCACGCAGTTCCTTGATGCGGTCGAGCGCAAGATCGGTGAACTTGCCGGGCTTCACGAAGACGGCGTCATGGCCGATTGCGGCAGCCGTCTGGCAGAAAGAAAGCTGCCCTTGGACCGTGGAAAATCCCGAATAGATGCGGGTGCCATACTTGTCGAGCTCTAGCTGGCCCTGCTTCTTGTTCTTGTACGCTCGTTCAAAATATTTCTCGAGCGTAGCGTATGAGTCCCGCAGCTCGATCGCGTGATCCTTGATCAGCGAATTGTAATTGTCGACCGAAAGCAGCGTCGGCTCGAACTGGCACTGGAGCGCGGCGACGTTGAGCGCGGCGCGCAGGTTCCAGGCGAGCGCGGCGCGCAGCTCGCCGGCAGTGGCGCCGGGCAGCGCGGGTCCGGTCATCCCCGGCTCCTCGCCGGTGACGCGGCCGCTGTCGAGATTGGCCGGCTTGAGGAAGAACTGTGCCGAAGCGGGCACGGACGCGAACAGGCCGATCCCCCCGGCCACGACAAGTGCGATACGCGATGCGAGCATGTTGCCCTCGAAAACTACCAGTTGAACCCCGTGGGGAGGGGTTACGGTGTTTCGATTCCCGGCAGAAGCCCTTTTTTACCATACGGGGCGTGCCATGCCGGCATTTCATCGCAAAAGCGCATGTGAAAAGGCCGCCCGGTCGCCCGGACGGCCCTTTCGTAACACCCAACAGGGCGCGAATTACATCGCGTTGGTGGTGTTGGTCGTCGTGGTGGTGGTGGTGTTCTCGACCACGGCGCCGTTCTCGGTGGCGGCGGCGTCGATGTTGGTGACCATCGTGTCGGTGGTCACGTTCTCGGTCGGAACGACCTCGGTGGTGGTGTTGGTCACGTTGGTCGACTCATTGCTGGTGCACGCCGAGGCCAGGAGGGCCGCGCCGGCGATCATCGAACCTGCAACGATCTTCGAAATGACTGCACGCATGTAGAAAGCTCCCTAGATAATGGATCTGGATTACGGTTACGCCGCTTAATACCCAAACCGGAGTGGACATTAGACGGTTCGGGCAAACCCCTCAAGACTCGAATTTGACCTCGGCTCAGGAGAGAGCCTCCAAAAATGGCAAGAATGTGGCGCGCAGAGCTAAATCGAATTGCTGCGGTGTTGCCGCAACCCCCAATGCGGCGGCGCTGGTCACCGGGAACTCGGCGATGCCACAGGGTACGATCCCATTGAAATCGTTGAGGTTTGGCGAGAGATTGACCGCAAAGCCGTGCATCGTCACCCATTGCCGGATGCGCACGCCGATCGCGCCGATCTTGGCTTCCTGGCCCTGCGCGTCGAGCGTCCATATGCCGATCCGACCCTCGGCGCGGAATGCCTCGATGCCCAATTCGCCCAGCGCCGCGATCACCCAGCCCTCCACGGCATGGACATAGCCGCGCACGTCGCGCCTGCGATTGCGCAGGTCGAGCATCAGGTAGCCGATGCGCTGGCCGGGCCCGTGATAGGTGTAGCGCCCGCCGCGCCCGGTGCGGAACACCGGGAAGCGCGCATCGACCAGCTCGCGCGCATCGGTCGCGCTGGTGCCGGCGGTGTAGACGGGCGGGTGCTCGAGCAGCCAGATCCGCTCGGGCGCGGTGCCTGCGGTAAGTGCTGCGACATGCGCCTCCATCTCGGCGAGTGCGGCGCCATATTCGATCGGCTCGGGCGCGACCCGCCATTCGATATCCTTGGTCATGCGTGCGAATTGCGCATGCGGAAGCGATTGCGCAAGCATTGGCAACCTAGGGTGCGCCCGCTAACACCGCGCCGAGGGAGGAAAAGGGTCGGATGGCGAAGATCGGCACCGTCTGGGATCGGACGGCGGAGTTTCTGAGCGACAATCTGCACGCAGTGCTGCCCGTGGCGCTGCTCGCCTTTTTCGTGCCCGCCTCGATCCAGAGCAGCTTTCAGTCCGCGCTGGCCGGCGGCAGCTTCCAGCTGACGCTGCTGCTGCGCCTCGTCCAGCTCGCCTTCGGCATCCTCTCGCTCTGGGGCTCGCTCACCATCGCGGCGATGGCGCTCGAGATCGCCGACGGCCGGACCGCCGGCGCGATCGGTCGGGCGCGGCTGCTGCCGGCGCTGGCCGTCTCGCTGCTGCTGTTCGCGGCCATCTTCGTGCTGGCACTGCCGATCCCGCTCGCGCTGCAGCTCGCCGGCTATGACATGACCGCGATCGCACGCGGCGAGGTCACCGAGATTTCGCCGACGATGGGCACCGGCATCGCGCTTTACGCGCTGGTGCTGATCGCGCTGCTGCTGTGGTTCGCCGCCCGGCTGTTTGTCGTCAATCCGGTGATCGTGCGCGAGCGGCGGATGTTCTCGGCGCTGCGCCAGTCGTGGACGCTTACCCGCGGCATGACCTGGCGGATCATCGGCGTGATCCTGCTCTTTGTGCTGGTCTCCTGGGTGTCGGCGCTCGCCGCCAACATGGTGTTCGGCAGCATCTTCGCGCTGGTCGCGGGCGGCGGCACCGACGGCATCTCGCTCGCGGGCGTGCTGACCTCGATCGTCGTCGCCGCGGTGCAGACCGGGTTCACCGTGCTGGTCCCGGCCTTCACCGCGAAACTCTATCTGGCCCTTGCGGCCGAGGCCGGGCTGCGCGAAGGCGTATTGCACGTATGAGTTTCACCAGTCGCGGCATCCTTGCCGATGCCGTTTCCCTTTGGCGCGCCGAGCGCGAGCTGCTCGTCGCGCTGGGGGGCCTGTTCTTCGTCGTGCCGGTGCTTGGCGCCGCGCTGCTGCTCGCGCGGCTGGATCTCGCCGGCATCGAGGACAGCAAGAAGCTCGCCGAGGTGCTGACCGCCTTCTACGACGCCAACCTGCTGCCGCTCCTCCTGATCAGCGTCGCGATCGATTTCGGCAGCTTCGCGGTGTTCAACCTGTTCCTCCAGGGCGGCGGGCGCACGCTGGGCGAAGTGCTGCTGCTCGCGATTCGCCGCTTCCCAGGCTTCTTCGCGCTCAGCCTGCTGGCGAACCTGGCCTTCTCGATCGGCTCCTGGCTGATCCTGCCCGCGCTGTTCGTGCTCGCACGCACCTGGCTCGCTGGTCCGGCCTATGCCGCGCAGCCCGGGCAGGGCATCCTCGGCGCCTTCCGCGCGGGCTGGGACCGCAGCACCGGGCTGCGCGGCTTCGTGCTGCTCGGCCTGCCGTCGATGCTGGTCTTCGTTGCGCTGATGCTGGTGATCCTTACCGGCGGCATCCTCGGCACGCTCGAGGCGGTGAGCGGCGCGGGGCAAGTCGTCTCGATCCTGTCCTATCTCGTCACCGCGCTGATCGGCGGCGGCACCTGGCTGGCGCTCGCGGTGATCCGCGTCGCCGCCTATCGGCTGAGCGCCCCCAAATAGGGGATCTGAGGCGCCGCATCGGGCGCCAGCACGCCCGCCAACCGCGGATCGGCGAAGGTCTCGACGGTGCGCTTGTAGGGCACGAAGCCGTGCTTGCGGTAGAAGCCCAGTGCACGGGGATGGTCGAGCGTGCAGGTATGCACCCAGACGCGGCGGACCTCCGGCTGCCAGGCGAGCATCAGCGCATGCGCCATCAGCCAGCTGCCATGTCCCTTGCCGGCGAGTTCGGGGATCAGCCCGACGAATCCCAGCTCGCACGCGCCCTCGGTCCGGAAATCGAGCTCGAGCATGCCGACTTCGATGCCGCCGCGATCGACCACCGCATAGACGTCGACCTTGGGGTCCTGGACGATCGCGCGCAGTCGTTCCTCGTCCATCACCAGCCGCGAGAACCACAGCCAGGGCTCGCCGACGCGGCGGAACAGCGCGCGGTACTTGGCCGGATCGGGCGCGGGCCAGCGTATCAGCCGCAGCGCCGAATCGGGCAGGGGCCTGGGCCGCGGCCGCGCCAGCATCTCCAGCGCGGTCACGACCGTGGCGATCTGGTCGTTGGCGACCGGGATCAGGCCCATCTCAGCTCCAAGCGGTCACCGGCGGCAGGCTCATCAGGATCGCGTCGATATTGCCGCCGGTCTTCAGCCCGAACAACGTCCCCCGGTCATAGATCAGGTTGAACTCGGCATAGCGGCCGCGCCATTCGAGCTGCTGCTGGCGCTCGGCCTCGGTGAACGCCATCCCCATCCGCCGCCGGACGATCTTGGGGAAGATGTCGAGGAAGGCGCGGCCGACATCCTGGGTGAAGGCGAAGTTCGCCTCCCAGCCGGCGTCTCCCGCGCCCTCGAGGTGATCGTAAAAGATCCCGCCGACGCCGCGGTGCGTCTTGCGGTGCGGGATGTAGAAATACTCGTCGGCCCAGGCCTTGAAGCGCGGATAATGCTGCGGATCATGCGCGTCGCACGCGGCCTGCATCGCCGCGTGGAAGTCGGCGGTGTCCTCGGCATAGGGGATCGGCGGATTGAGGTCGGCGCCGCCGCCGAACCAGCGCTTGGTGGTCACCAGGAAGCGCGTGTTCATGTGCACCGCGGGCACATGCGGATTGGCCATGTGCGCGACCAGGCTGATGCCGGTGGCGAAGAAATTGGGGTTGTCGCCGGCGCCATGGATCGTCTTGGCGAAATCGCCCTCGAAGGTGCCGCCGACGGTCGAGACGTTGACCCCCGCCTTCTCGAACACTTTGCCCTTGATCACCCCGCGCACGCCGCCGCCGCCCGGCGCGCCGCTCGGATCGGTGCGGTCCCAAGGCGTGTAGGCGAACTTCGCGTCCGAGCCGGCCTCGGCCTCGATCGCTTCGAATTCGGCGCAGATCGCGTCGCGCAGGCTCTCGAACCAGGTCCTTGCCTGTTGCTGCTGTTCGTCGAGCTCGATCATTCCGGAAATCCTTTGGTCTGGCGGAGCGCCTCGGCGAGCCCGATGCCCGCCGATACCGCCAGGTTCAAGGAGCGCAAGCCGGCGCGCAGCGGTATGCGCACGATCAAATCCGCGCGATCATGCACCAGGTCGGGCGCGCCGCGGCTCTCCGATCCGAAGATCAGCGTGTCGCCGGGCTGGAAGCTGGCCTGGTCGAGCCGGATCGATCCCTTGGTGCTGAACAGCACCAGCCGGCCGCTGAGCTTTTCGGCGAACGCGTCGAAATCGGCGTGGCGCGCCACTTCGGCGATCTCGCCATAGTCCATCGCCGCGCGCCGGCGGGCGGCGTCGTTCCAGGCGAATCCCATCGGTTCGATCAGGTCCACCGCCGCGCCGAGGCAGGCGCCGAGGCGCAGCACGGCGCCGACATTGCCGGCAATATCGGGCTCGAAAAGGGCTAGTCGCATGGCCTTGCTCCTAGCGTTCTATTCCCCCGCGTAACAAGCCGCTCAAAATCCCTGTTGCCGAAGCGCTTCGGCGACGTCTATCAGGCCCGCTAGCCTATTCGGGGGAACACCGAAGGGCGACGAGGGGGGCCTTAGCGCCCGTGTCTGCGTCCGTCTTACCCGCGTGTTCCCGCGGCAAGTTCGAAGTGCAAGGGGTCAACATGGCAAGTGAAGGCGATCTCGCCGGTCTCGAAAATCCCCGGCGTCGCGATTGGCTGCAATTTGCCGCCGTTTCAGTGACGGCGGTTGGTGCCGGCGTCGTAGTGCTGCCGCTGGTGAATTCGATGAACCCTTCGGCGGACGTGCTCGCGCAGTCCACCACCGAGGTGGACGTGTCGAAGATCGAGCCGGGCATGGCGATCAAGACGAGCTTCCGCAAGCAGCCGCTGTTCGTGCGCAATCTCACGCCGAAGGAGATCGCCGAGGCCGACGCGGTGCCGGTCTCGAGCCTGCGCGATCCGCAGACGCTCGAGCAGCGTACCGCCAAGGGCCACACCAACTGGCTGATCACGCTGGGCGTCTGCACCCATCTCGGCTGCGTGCCGCTGGGCGCGGGCGAGGGCGAGAATCGCGGGCCGTTCGGCGGCTATTTCTGCCCGTGCCACGGCTCGGCCTATGATACCGCCGGCCGCATTCGCCAGGGCCCTGCGCCGAAGAACCTCGAGGTTCCAAAATATAACTTCACGTCCGACTCTGTCGTCGTGGTTGGGTGAGGATATAGCGCGATGAGCTTTCCCTGGGCCAAGCAATATGAGCCGAAGAATCCGCTGATGCAGTGGGTGGACTCGCGTCTGCCGCTGCCGCGCTTCGTCTACAACGCCGTCGGCGCCGGTTATCCGGTGCCGCGCAACCTCAATTACTGGTGGAATTTCGGCGTGCTCGCCGGTGTCGCGCTGGTCTGCCAGCTGGTCACCGGCATCGTGCTCGCGATGCATTTCCACTCGTCCGCCGCCGGTGCCTTCGATTCGGTCAATGTCGGCATCATGCGCGACGTCAACGCCGGCTGGTTCCTGCGCTTCGCGCACGCCAATGGCGCGTCGATGTTCTTCATCGTGGTCTATGTCCACATGTTCCGCGGCCTCTATTACGGGTCGTACAAGGCGCCGCGCGAGATGGTGTGGCTGCTCGGCGTGGTGATCTTCCTGCTGCTGATGGCCACCGCCTTCATGGGCTATGTGCTCCCCTGGGGGCAGATGAGCTTCTGGGGCGCGCAGGTGATCACCGGCTTCTTCTCGGCGATCCCGGTGGTCGGCGACTGGATCCGCATCTGGCTGCTCGGCGGTTATGCGCCGGACGATGCCGCGCTCAACCGCTTCTTCTCGCTGCACTATCTGCTGCCCTTCGTGGTGGCGGGCGCGGTGATCCTCCACATCTGGGCGCTGCACATCCCGGGCTCGTCGAACCCGACGGGCGTCGAAGTGAAGGGCGAGCAGGATACCGTGCCGTTCCACCCCTATTACACGGCCAAGGACGGCCTCGGCGTGTTCGTGTTCATGATCCTGTTCTCGGTGCTGATCTTCTTCGCGCCGGACTATCTGGGCCACCCGGACAACTACATCCCGGCCAACCCGCTCTCGACGCCGGCGCACATCGTCCCCGAATGGTATTTCTGGCCGTTCTACGCGATCCTGCGCGCCTGCACCTCGAACTTCATCCTGCCGGCGAAGCTGTGGGGCGTGCTGGCGATGTTCGGCTCGATCCTGATCCTGTTCTTCCTGCCCTGGCTCGACAAGTCGCCGGTGCGTTCGGGCAGCTATCGCCCGGCGTACAAGATCGCCTTCTGGGTGCTGGTCGTCGACGTGCTGGTGCTGGGCTATTGCGGCGGCTCGCCGGCCGAGCCGCTTTACGTGATCCTCAGCCAGATCGGTGCGGCTTATTATTTCGCGCACTTCCTGATCATCGTGCCGCTGATCTCGCACTATGAAACGCCGAAGCCGCTGCCGAACTCGATCACCGAGGCCGTGCTGGCCAAGACCGGCGCGTAAGGGGGACTGGGGACAATGAATTCACTGGTCATCAAATCGATCAAGTTCCTGGTCGGCGCCGTCTTCGTCGGCATCTTCCTCTGGGCCTTGCTGTGGACCGTCGTCGGCCTGATCCAGGAGCCGCCCGCGGCGACTGCCGAGCACATGATCCACAAGCATCCGAAGGAGCTCAGCCTCGCCTCGGACGGGCCGCTCGGCAAGTTCGACCGGCAGCAGCTCCAGCGCGGCTTCAAGGTCTATCAGGACGTCTGCTCGCAGTGCCACTCGCTCAACCTGGTCTCGTTCCGCAACCTCAAGGACCTCGGCTACACCGATGCCGAGGTGAAGAAGATCGCCAAGGACTTCGGCGCCAACCACGCCAAGACCCCGGTGTTCGACGAGAAGGGCGGCACCTGGGGCGACCGCGACAACACGCCGGCGGATCGCTTCCCGAAGATCTATTATGCCGGCACCGGCACTCCCCCGGACCTCAGCCTGATCACCAAGGCGCGGCACGAGGGCCCGGCCTATGTCTACTCGCTGCTCACCGGCTATGACGAGAAGCCCTCGGCCGCGGCGGTGGCGAAGTTCCCCGAGTTCGCCAAGACGCCGGACGGCATGCACTTCAATCCCTATTTCGCGAACCTCAACATCGCGATGCCGCCGCCGCTGACTGCCGACGGGCAGGTCCAGTATTCGGACGGCACTCGCGCCACCAAGGAGCAGATGGCCAAGGACGTCGCGGCCTTCCTGGTGTGGACCGCGGAGCCGACGATGGAATCGCGCCACGCCGCGGGCCTCGCGGTGCTGGGCTTCCTGATCCTCGGCACGATCCTCACTTTCGGGGCCTATCGCTCGGTCTGGGCCGGCGTTAAGCACTGATCCCGCCTCGGCGGGGCAACCCAATCGAATCCCGCCCCGGCCCCGGCCAGGGCGGGATTCCTGTATGTAAAGGCAGCAGCTTCGATGGCAGCGAATGACGATATCCGGGCACGCATCCGGACGATCCCCGACTTCCCCAAGCCGGGCATCCTGTTCCGCGACATCACCACGCTGCTGCTCGATGCCGAGGGGCTGAAGCTCTCGATCGACCGGATGGCCGAGGCGGTGCAGGGCGAGATCGACCTGGTCGCCGGGATCGAGGCGCGCGGCTTCCTGTTCGGCGCGGCGCTGGCGGTCAAGCTCGGCGCGGGCATGTTGCTGATCCGCAAGGACGGCAAGCTGCCCGGCGCGACGATCGCCGAGGATTATGCGCTCGAATATGGCACCGACCGGATCGCCATCCATGCCGATGCCTGCGCGCCCGGCGCCCGCGTGCTGCTGATCGACGACCTGATCGCCACCGGCGGCACCGCCCGCGCCGCGGTCCGCCTGCTGCGCAAGGCCGGCGCCGAAGTCACCCAGGCGGCGTTCGTCATCGACCTGCCCGACCTCGGCGGCGCCGACGCGCTGCGCAGCGACGGCATCGACGTCCACGCGCTGGTGGCGTTCGAGGGGCACTAGGTCCGGGCTCGAGCCTTTTCTTTCCCCGGCGAAGGCCGGGGCCCAGACTAAGCAGTGCGCTGCGAAGACGCGCCGAAGCGCGTGAATTTCAAGGCTGGGCCCCGGCCTTCGCCGGGGTGAAGCTTTGGTGACTAGTCGGCCTCTGGCCGCCGCCGCATCAGCGCGAGCGCGACGAAGCGCAGCACCGGTTCGTCATGCTGGTTGAACGTCGTCATCTGGCTGCGCAGGCTGCCCATGTCGGGCCGGCTGCGCGAGGGCTTCACCTCGAGGATCTCGGTCTCGCAGCGCAGCGTGTCGCCCGGATAGACCGGCTTGAGCCAGCGCAGCTCGTCGATCCCCGCCGCGCCCAGGCTCGCCTCGGGCTCGACCGCCATCTGCGCCACCAGCATCGACATCGTCATCGCGCAGGTATGCCAGCCGCTCGCCGCCAGCCGCCCGAAATGCGTGCGCGCCGCGCCTGCGTCGGAGAGGTGGAAGGGCTGCGGATCATACTTGTGCGCGAAGTCGAGCACTTCCTCGTGCGTCACGGCATAGCGGCCGAAGCTGCGCTTCATGCCGGGTTCGATGTCTTCGAGATAGAGCATGTAATCAGTTTCGGATGAAAACTGGTAGGGCGCAAGCCCTATCGCCGCAGCACCTCGCGGAACACCGCGTCGCTCCCGTCCACGCCCGGCTTGGCCAGCAGCCCGATCAGGTCGCGCAGCAGCGGATAGACGTCGACATTGGTGAAGGCGGGCAGCACCCCCGGCTTGAACGCAGGGCCGTTGGCGATGAACAAGGCCGTCATCTCGGGCGCCATGTTGTCGAAGCCGTGATTGCCGCCGCTTTCCTTGGCCTTGCCCGGCTTGTTGCTGACCAGCCAGCCGGTCTCGCCCAGGCAGAAGATCGCCGGGATGCGCGCATTGGTGCCGTAGTGGAAGCGCGCCGGGATCTCGGCCTTGCGCCAGCATTCGTAGTGCGCGTGCTTGCCGAGCATCGCCTTCTCGACCTTGGCGGTCTTGCCGGGGGCGGGGGTGAGGCTGAGATAGGGGCCAGCCTCGACCAGGTGATAGTCGTCGGGCGCGAGCCCGTCGGTTGCCACCACGGTGCGCTGGCCGCTGGTCGCCGCCATGCCGTGATCGGCGACGATCACCAGGTTCGCCGGCTGGCCGAGCGCCTTCAGGCCGTCGACCAGCATGCCGATCTGCCTGTCGACCTCGGCGACCGCATCGGTGGTGCGCGCATCGTCGGGGCCATAGGTGTGGCCGGCGGTATCGACCGTGTCGAAATAGAGCGTGACCAGCTTCGGGCGGATCGCGGCCGGGCGGCGCAGCCAGTCGAGCACGCCGTTGACGCGCTGGGCGCCGGTGATCGCCTGGTTGAACTGGGCCCAGTCCTCGGGCCGGGTGCCGCCGGTCAGCGTGTGCGGCCAGTCCGCCGCGCGGGTGCCGCCGATCGCGACATTGGCGCCCGGCCAGAACATCGTGCCGGCGCGGATCCCCGCCTTCTCGGCATCCACCCAGATCGGCTCGGCGGCGTTCCACCAGAAGGGATCGTCGCTTTCCATCGTGAAGGTCTCGTCCGGCCGTGCGGCGTCCTCCATCTTGTTGGCGGTGATGCCGTGATGATCGGGATAGAGGCCGGTGACAATCGTCCAGTGATTGGGGAAGGTCTTGGACGGGAAGCTCGGGTGCATCGGCCCGGTGGCGCCGCCGGTGGCGAGGCGGGTGAGCACCGGAGTGACGCCGCGGCCGAGATAGTCGGCGCGGAAGCCGTCGATCGAGACGAGGATCGTCACCGGCGCGCGCTGCTCCGCGGCGGGCGCGGCGGCCGCGGTCTGCGCGGCGGCGGGCGCGCTCCAATAGAGCGGAAGCGAGGCGGCAAGGGCCGCGGCGGCGATCTTCGAATACCAGCGCATGTTCGGGCCCCTGCCAGCCAATTGTTGCCGGCGAAAGTCGTTACATGCCGAGGCCCAGCCGGGCAAACAGCGTGTAGCTGAGCGGCGCCCTGCCATAGGCGGCATCGAGCGCATCGGGCTTGGCATAGGCGGCGAGCGATCCGCCCAGCGCCACCTCGCCCGTGTCGGCAAGCGGGATGCGATAGGCATAGCCGCCCTCGAACCGCGTCACCCGGAATTTCTGGTCGTGCAGCGGGTCGGCATGGTCGGGGAACAGCTCGTCATTGGCGACATTCTCCACTCGCCCGAACAGGCTGTGATGCCGGCCCAGATCCCAGTTCGCCTCGGCCAGCCAGGCGGTCAGCGTATCGCCGGGCACGCGGTCCTTGGCCGAGAAGGCGAGCATCGCCGAGACGCCGCGCCGGCCATAGTTGACGCTGGCGGTGGTGCGGTTCTCGTCCTGGCCGGGATGCATTTCCTCGGGATCTGTCAGCCGGCCATGGCTCGCCTGCACCACCCAGTTGGGCGTCGGCATCCAGGTCGCGCGCACGCTCCAGCTGTCGAGCCTGGGGCTCTCGATATCCCAGCGATTCTCGTCAGGCTCGCGGCCCCTGAATGCCGAGGCTTCGATCTGCACGCCGTTGGTGGCGATCCCGCCGGTGACCACGCCGTAGCTGATATGCGTGCTGTCGAACCAATGGTGGCTGATCGGCGACAGCGGCAGATAGCGCGCCGATTTGCGGTGGACGAAGGCCGCGGGCCCCAGCGCCGGCTCGCCCACCGGACCGCCATAAACGAAGCCGGTGACGCCGCCGCCCAGTGGCACGTCGAGCCGGGCGGTCAGCTCCATGAACAGGTCATGCGGATGCTGGCGATCGACCAGCGGTTGGCCATGCGCAGTCTCGCCGGTGGCGAAGAGATTGGGGTAACCGCCCTGGCCGTTCACCGCGTCGAGGCTGCCCATCACGTCGAAGGTCAGCGCCGTGCCGCCCTCCCAGGTCCGCATCGCCTGAAGCATGGCCATGTTGGCGGTATAGACAGCATTGTCGCCGTGCGGCCCGCCCTGGTTGGTATAGGCCAGGCTCGCCGATCCCATCGCCATCAGCATCCAGTCGCCGGCCATCACGTGGAAGCCGCCATTCATGCCGTCGCTCGCCGGCAACAGCGACGTGCCCGATCCGGCGGCCCGGGTCGGGATGCCAGTGACTTCGGTCACCGTCCGCAACTCGACGACCGGCGCCGCGCCCATATCCGGCATGTCGTGCATCGAATGATCCCGCGGGGCCGGGGCGGGCGCCGGCGCCGGCGCCGGCATCTCCATGCCCGGCATCGCATGCCCCGAATGATCCTGCGCGAAGGCGGGCAGGGGCGCGAGCAGCGCCGCAGTGGCGAGCAGCAGCGTCTTCATCCTCACATCCCCAATCCCTGGCCCATCCCGGCCGGCCTGGCCAGCATCCACACCGCCATGCCGATCATGAACAGGTTCTCGGTCAGCGATACGAAGCCGAGCGGCACGTTGCTGCTCCCGCCCACGCACGCGCATTTGAGCGTCCGCCGGTCGACGTAGACCGCCTTGAACACCGATACCGCGCCGATCCCGCCGATCGCCAGCCCCAGCGGCGCCGCGAACCAGGTCAGCGCCCCCGCAGCCATCAGCACGCCCGCCAGCCCCTCGAGGAACGGATATGCGTAGGCATAAGGAATCCAGCGCTTCGCCAGCAGGTCATAGTTGAGGAACATCGACGAGAATTTCTCGAGGTCCTGCAGCTTGAGCATCGCCAGCACGCACATGCTGAAGCTGACGAACCACTCCGCGGCGCGCACGGTGAACGGCGATCCCGTCACGGCAAAGCTCGCCGCCAGCGCCAGCGCCGCGGTCATCCCGAACAGCGCGATCACCGGCGTGTAGCTCGTCGCCCCCGGCGCGGCGACGGTGCCGCCGAAGAAGCGCGTCAAATCGTCATTCCCGCCGATCCGCGTGCCGTCGATGAAGGTCTGCGGCGTGGTCCGCACGCCGTGCTCGGCCTTGAACGCATCGGTCGCCTCCCGCGTCGTCAGCCAGCGGTCGTCCACCACATAGCCGTGCCGCTCGAGCTGCCATTTCGACTTGAGGCCATAGGGGCAGACATGGTCGGGCATCACCATGCGAACCAGTGTCGCGCGCTTTGCATTCTCGCTCATGCAGGCCATATAGGGTCCGTACCATGGTACGGAGTCAAGGCATGTCGCTGACAATCGGAAAGCTCGCGGATGCGGGTGGGGTGGGGGTGGAGACGGTGCGCTACTACCAGCGCCGCGGCCTGCTCGCCGAGCCCGCGCGCAGCTTTGGCGCGGGCGTGCGCCGCTATGGCGATGCCGACCTGCGCCGCCTCAAGTTCATCCGCTCGGCCCAGGCCGCCGGCTTCACCCTCGAGCAGATCGCCGAGCTGCTCGAGCTCGACGCCCGCGACGACCGCCCCCGCGCCCGCGCCTTGGCCCGCGAGCAGATCGCCGTGCTCGACGCCAAGATCGCCGAGCTCAGCGCCGCCCGCGACGCGCTCGGCAAGCTCGCGCAGGAATGCGGGCGCGGCGGGGCGGGGCCGTGCCCGATCCTGGCTGCGTTCGAAACGGCGTGATCTCCCGATTGCGGCATCGATGATATTCTGTATCATCGCGGCATGAACCCGTTCCGGCTCGGCCTGCTCGCCCCACTCGCGCTGCTACTCAGCGCCCAGACCGTGCCCGATCCGCAGGTGATCGGCTTCCCGAGCGAGGTGGTCGAGGCGCATCGCCTTTCCGGCAGCACCACGATCGCTGTCCCCGCCGCGAAGCTGCAGGGCTATGCGGGGCAGGTCGGCATCCGCGTCACCATCGATACCGGGGGCAAGGTCACAGATGCCCGTGCGGAGGATCGGTCCGGCGATTTCGATCCCGCCCCGGCGATCGCCGCGGCGCGACAATGGACCTTCCGCCCCTTCGCCTATCGCGGCCGCCCGGTGGCGGCGATGGCGGACCTGCAGGTCTATTACCGGTTCGAGCCGGCCTGGGCCGATCCGCAGGCGGCGTTCCCCGCGATCGACTATGCTACGCTGCGCATCGAGCTGACCCGCGGCGCCTGCTACGGCCCTTGCCCGGTCTACAGGGTGTCGATCACCGGCGATGGCACGGTGACCTACGCCAGCGGAGTCAAGGAGGACGGGGCCGGCGCGGTCCACCAGCTCTTCAACCCGAACGGCGCGCTTGTCGCCGGCGTGCATCGCGCGAAGATCGATCGCGCCGCGCTGGACGGGCTGATCGAGCAGTTCCGCGCCGCGCGCTTCTTCGGGCTGAAAAAGGCATATGAGGCGTCGATCACCGACAACCCCGCCTACACGCTGCGCTTCTCGACCGGCGGGCAGGCTATGGAAGTCATCGACTATGTCGGCCAGATGGTAGACATGCCGGAGGCGGTGACCGCATTGGAGAAGGAAGTCGATCGCGTGTCGGGCAGCGCCCGGTGGGTGAAGGGCGATGCGACCACGCTTCCGGCCCTGCTCGCCGAGGGCTTCGATCCCCGATCGCCCGCCGCCGCCGATCTCGCGCTAGGTGCGCACGGCTCCGATGGCGATGCGCTGGTGCTCGGCCTGCTGGCCGCCGGCATGCCGCTCGATCGCATGGTCAGGAGCGGCTATCCTCCCAAAGCGGAGCAGCTCGGCCTGAAGCTGCTTGAAGGCACGCTGCGCCGCGGCCAGCCCAGGTTGGCGCTGGCGCTGATCGAGCGCGGTTGGCTGGCGAAGATGCCCGCGGCCAGGCGCGCCGCGCTCTTCGCCGAAACCGCCGGCGGCTGCGATCCCGCCGTGGCGAAGGCGATGATTGCCGCCGGTGTCGATCCCAACGCCCGCATGCCGGCGAACGAGGATTTCGGCTATCTCAACGGCGGCAGCACCGCGCTCCACGTCGCCCGCGCGCCCTATGCGTGCAGCGATCTCGCGGATCGCGGCCCACTGGTCCGCGCCCTGATCACGCTCGGCACCGATCCCGATGCGCGCGACGCGGAAGGCGAGACGGTGATCTACGGTGTCGGGGATCCCGACCTGCTCGCCGCGTTGCTCGCGTCGGGCGTTCGCGCCGATGTGAAGAACAAGAAGGGCAACAGCCCGGCCTTTTCCAGCTGGTCCGACCTGATTGTGCTGACCTTGCTCGAGGCCGGCGCCGATCCGCATGGCAAGGACGAGGGCAAGACGCTGCCGGTGACCGCGAAGGAGCACGCCATGCCCGCGACCAGCGCCTGGCTGGCCGCGCACGACATCCGCTAGCCGCGTACCGGCGCGGCCGAACGCCTCAGTTGCTGTGCAGGAAGTGCATCACGTCGCCGTCCTGGACGATATAGGCCTTGCCCTCGGCGCGCAGCTTGCCCGCCTCGCGTGCCCGCGCTTCGCCGCCCAGCGTGACGTAATCGGCATAGGCGATCGTCTCGGCGCGGATGAAGCCCTTCTCGAAGTCGCCATGGATCACGCCCGCCGCCTCGGGCGCGCTGGCGCCTTCATGCACCGTCCAGGCGCGCGCTTCCTTGGGGCCGACGGTAAAGAAGGTCAGCAAATGGAGCAGCTTGTAGCCGGCGGTGATCACGCGGGCGAGGCCGGTCTGCTCGAGCCCGAGCTCGGCGAGGAACTCGCCGCGGTCCTCGGCCGGCATCGTCGCGATATCGGCCTCGATCGCGGCGGAGACGACCACCGCCTCGGCGCCCTCGGCCGCGGCCTTGGCGAACACCTTGGCGGAGAGCTCGTTGCCGTTGGCGGCATCCTCCTCGTTGACGTTGCACACATAGAGGACGGGCTTGGAGGTGAGCAACTGCGCCTGGCGGAACACGCGCTCCTCGTCGGCGTCCCGCGGCACGGTCAGCCGCGCCGGCTTGCCGTCGCGCAGCAGGTCGAGCGCCTGGCCGAGCACGCTCGCCGCGACCTTGGCGTCCTTGTCGCCCTGCGCCGCCTTCTTCTGGAAGTTGGGCACGCGCTTCTCGAGGCTCTCGAGGTCCGAGAGCATCAGCTCGGTCTCGACGGTCTCGGCATCGGCGATCGGATCGACCTTGTTGTCGACATGCTGGATGTCGTCATTCTCGAAGCAGCGCAGGACGTGGACGACCGCGTCGACCTCGCGGATGTTGCCGAGGAACTGGTTGCCCAGCCCTTCGCCCTTGCTCGCGCCGCGCACCAGCCCGGCGATGTCGACGAAGCCGAGCTGCGTCTCGATGATCTTCTGCGAGCCCGCGATCGCGGCCAGCTTGTCGAGCCGCGCATCGGGCACCGCGACGTTGCCGACGTTCGGCTCGATCGTGCAGAAGGGGTAGTTGGCCGCCTGCGCCGCCGCCGTTTCGGTCAGCGCGTTGAAGAGCGTGGACTTGCCAACGTTCGGAAGCCCGACGATGCCGCAGCGGAAACCCATGTGAAGCCTGTTCCAATGTTCTGGGGAAAGGCGCCCCGATAGAGGCAAAAAGCCGCTTTTGCCAGCATGGCTTGCGGGAGGGCGCGAACGGCTCCGTCCTCGCTCTAGCGAGGGGACGAAATGTTGCGACAGCGCGTTTCGCCTTCTAAGGCCCTCAAAGCGCCGCATTGGGCCGGGATGAACCCGGTCATGTGCGGCTTGACTGAGGGCCGTTCATCTGGGGTACAGGGGCCAGCCCTTTCGGTGCCCGCGTGTTTTTGAGGAGCAGGGAATGATTCGCCGTCACATGTTCATGAGCGCGCTTGCCGCGACGGTTGCGCTGTCGGGCTGCGGTGGCGGCAACGATTCGAGCGCCACGCCGACGCCGACCGCCACGCCGACGCCGACGCCGACTGCGTCGCCGACCTATGCCGTGCTGAACCCGCTCCCCGCCGCGACCGAGTTCAACACCTTCAACGCCGCGATCAGCTATACCGGCGATCCCGCGACCAGCGCCGTCACGCTCGGCGCCGCCAGCACCGAGGCGCTCAACGCCCTGGCCCGCGTCCGCCTCGCCACCGATCCGGCGGTCGCCACCGGCATCTACGTGCTGCACGAGAATGCCGAGGAGTCGCGCTTCTGCAAGACGACCGGGCAGACCTGCACCGCCACCGTCGTCGCCGACGCGATCCCGGCCAACCCCGAGTTCATCTTCCGCCAGGACGACGCAACCACCGCGGGCAAGTTCGCCCAGGGCGAGTTCCTCAACAACGTCGTCACCACGGTGGCGGCGACCGGCGTCGGCATCACCAGCGACACCGCGCTGAACCTCAGCGAAGTGAGCTATGCCAATTGGTGGCGCGGCGATTCGACCGCGGGCCAGAAGCGCATGACCTACACGGCCTGGGGCTATCCGACCGCCTATACCGACATGCCGACCACCGGCACCGTCAGCTACACCAACCGCGTGACCGGCCGCATGGTCGCCACCACCGGCGCCACCACCACGATCAGCAAGACCACCGGCACGATGACGGCGAGCGTCAACTTCGCCACCGGCGTGGTCAACATGACCTACACGCTCACCGCCGTGCCGACCAACGGCGCCGCGTCGTTCGCAGTCAACTTCACCACCCAGGGCGCGATCCCGGTCGGCCAGAACCAGTGGACCGGCAGCTTCATCGGCGGCACGCTCACCGGCACGACGACGGGCGGCTTCTTCGGCTCGCAGGGCGCGCAGCTGGGCACGGTCTACTCGGCCTCGGGCACGCTCGGCGCCTCGTCGGTGCTGCTGATCGGCGTCGCGGTCGGCAAGAAGTAAGCCTTCGCGCCTCGCACGAGACTAGGAAGGGGCTCCGGGAAACCGGGGCCCCTTTTCTTTGTCCGCGCGATCCGCTTGCCCGCGGTGCAGACCTGCGCTAATACTGAACCATATGGTTCAGTATTCCGCCATCCGCCTCGACGCCTCCTTCGCCGCGCTGTCCGACGCCACCAGGCGCGGCGTGCTCGAGGAGCTGGCGCGCGCGGAAGCGTCGATCTCGGCGCTCGCCGAGAAGTTCGACATGACGCTCACCGGCATGAAGAAGCATGTCGGCGTGCTCGAGCAGGCCGGGCTGGTCACCACCGAGAAGGTCGGGCGGGTGCGGACCTGCCGGCTCGGCCTGGCCGGGCTCGAGGCGGAAGGCGCCTGGATCGCCAATTATCGCCAGCGCTGGGAAGCGCGCTTCGATGCGCTCGACGCGGTGGTCGCGGAACTCAAAGCAAGGGAGAAACAAGATGGGCCTGAGCGGTAGTCACAACACGCAGACGCGCGTCGAGCGCACCTCGGACCGCGAGCTGGTCGTCACGCGCAGCTTCGATGCGCCGGTGCACATCGTGTTCGAGGCGTGGACCAGGCCCGAGCTGTTCAAGCGCTGGTGGGCGCCCAGGTCGATGGGCGTGCCGCTGCGCGCCTGCGACATGGATGTCCGCACCGGCGGCCAGTATCGCATCGAGTTCGGCCAGGAAGGCGAGCCCGGCTGGGCGTTCTTCGGCAAATATGTCGACGTGGTGCCCAACGCGCGGATCGTCTGGACCAATGAGGAAGGCGAGGGCGAAGGCGCCGTCACCACCGTGACCTTCGAGGAGGAAGCGGGCGGCAGGACGCTGCTCCGGATGCGCGAGCTCTATCCCACCAAGGAGGAGCTCGACGAAGCGTTCGTCGGCATGGAGGGCGGCTCGCCCGAGCAGTTCGACCAGCTGGCCGAGCTGCTCGCCGAGCTCGGTGCGCAAGCCTGAGTTCGTGCCGGGAGCGGGTTGTCCCGCTCCCGGCCGATCTCGCGCGGCTCAGAGGCCGTCGACGCTCTTGCTGACCATGATGTTGACCGCGACACGGCGATTCTGCGCCTTGCCCTCGGGCGTGTCGTTGGGGGCCAGCGGATCCGCCTTGGCCATGCCCGTCGGCGTCAGCATGCGGTACGGCTTCCAGCCGCAGGCCTGCTGGAGATAGTTGATCACGCGCGCGGCGCGCTTCTCGCTCAGCTCCTGGTTCAGGTCGTCGCCGCCGGTCGAATCGGTATAGCCGACCACCAGCATCAGCGCATTCTCCTGGGCCTGGGCCTGGGTTGCCGTGGCGCAGAGATTGGCCTTGTCCGAAGCCGAGAGCTCGGTGCGGCCGACGTCGAAATGCACGTTGGTCGTGCTCTTGATGTTGTACTTGTCGATATCGCCCACGCGGCCGCGCAGCGCCTCGGTGGCCGCGGTCTGCTCCTCGAAGCCCTGGGCGGTGCCGCTATGGATCATCGTCGCGGTGCGCAGGTCGCCCTTCTTCAGGCTGATCTGGCTCGCCACCAGCTCGTTGCTGCCGTCGCCCGGCTGGAGCGTCTTGACGGTGACCGGCAGGCCGTTGAGCAGCGAATCCTGGGCAAGCTTGCTATTGCCGCCGAACAGGCCGCCGCTGGTCTTGATCCGCGTCGCCTCGGTGATCGCGATGACCGTGCTGTTGCCGTCCGCGGTGGTGACCTTCAGCCGGTCGCCATGGCGCGCGGTGATCACGCCCTTGACCTCGGGCCCCGGGGTCGTCGCGGCGGGAACGCCGTTTACGACGATGCGATCCTGTTGATCCTGGGCCTGCGCAAACGCACTGCCCGACGCCGTCAAGGCCAGCATCGCAACCAGGACGCGAGCCCCCGGTCTTTTCGAAATGACACGCATTGAGCAACTCCTCTACTGCCCCCCGCGAGCCTTGCGTGTTCATCTGAACCTGTCCGCCAGATGAACGGACGGGGGCGGGCCGCCGGTTCAGCGGGTGGCGCGAGCGTGCCGTGCGACGAACCGAGGCGGCGCGCGGCCTCCGGCGGCGGCCGTCGCCGGCGAGAATCGCCCCTCCGGGTAGCCGTTCCGGAGCCCGCGGCTCAGTCCTGCAGCCGCATTGCCACGTCGTTCATGAAGCGCGTGTCGTCGCCCGCCGCCAGCCACGGCGCCTCCGCGGCGATCGCGCCGAGCATGTCGGCCAGCGCGTCGAGCTCGCTCTTGGCATAGTTGCCCAGCACATAGCCGTGCACCCGGTCCTTGTGCCCGGGATGGCCGATGCCGATGCGCACCCGGCGGAAGTCCGGCCCGATATGCGCGTCGGTCGAGCGCAGGCCGTTATGCCCGGCGGTGCCGCCGCCGCGCTTCACCTTCACCTTCATCGGGATCAGGTCGAGCTCGTCATGGAACAGCGTCACGTCGGCGGGCGTGAGCTTGTAGAAGTCCATCGCCGCGCGCACGCTTCGGCCGCTTTCGTTCATGAAGGTCCCCGGCTTGAGCAGCAGCACCTTCTCGGTGCCCACGCGGCCTTCGCGCACCCAGCCCTGGAACTGCTTCTTCTCCGCCGAGAAGCCATAGGTCTCGGCGATGGCGTCCACCGCCATGAAGCCCACATTGTGCCGGTGCATCGCATATTGCGGGCCCGGATTGCCCAGGCCGACCCAGAGCTGCATCTCAATTCCTGCTCAAACGAAAATCGCCTCCGCACCTAGGGCGCGGAGGCGATTTTTTGAACCGTGAAGTTCGGAAACGGCGATTACTCGCCGGCTTCCTCGCCCTCTGCGGCTGCTTCGGTCGTCGCGGTGTCGCCTTCGCTCGACTTGAGCGCCGACGGGGCCACGACCGTTGCGATGGTGAAGTCGCGGTCGGTGATCGCCGAGGTCGCGCCCTTCGGCAGGGTCACTGCCGAGATGTGCAGCGAATCGCCGACTTCGAGGCCCTTGAGCGATATGGTGATCTCGCTGGGGATCTCGGCGGCGTCGACGACGAGGTCGAGCTCGTGACGGACGATGTTCAGGACGCCGCCGCGCTTGATGCCGGGCGCCAGCTCTTCGTCGGCGAAGACGATCGGCACGTTGACGTGCACGGTGGCGTGCTCGCTGATGCGCAGGAAGTCGGCATGCACCGGACGGTCGGTGACGGGGTCGAAAGCCACGTCCTTGGGCAGGGTGCGCTCGCCGTCAATCATGACGACCGAGTTGAAGAAGTGCCCGGTCATCAGCAGCCGGTGGAGCTCGCGCTCCGCGACGTGGATGCTCTTCGGATCCTGCTTGTTGCCGTAGATCACGGCGGGGACGCGGCCATTACGACGAAGCTCGCGGGAGGCTCCCTTGCCAACCTGCTCGCGCGTCTCGGCCGACAGCGTAAGCGTATCGCTCATGTGTCGTTCCAATCGCTAAAGTTAAGTCACCCGGCCAGGCCTCCAGGGATGACCCTGGCACGGAAGGCGGGCGCATAGCGGAGGCGGCGGGGGAAAGCAAGGGACGGGATGCGGCGGCAATCTCCCTCTCCCCACCGGGGAGAGGGTCGGGGAGAGGGGCAGTGCGACGCACTCTCCTTCGTCCTCCTTCGTCACCCCCGCGAAAGCGGGGGTCCATCTCCCGAACCCTCCTCGGACACTCCGGTTGTATTTGGAGGCGCGTGCGGGAGATCGGTCCCCGCTTTCGCGGGGATGACGTTACAGCGCGTTACACCAGCTCGGGCAGCACCGCTTCCAGCTTCTCGAAGCTCTGGCTCCACCCCTCGCGCATGCCCGACAGCGCCGGCAGCAGCGCCTCGCTCGCCTGCAGCACCACCGTCGTCATGTGCATCTGCGTCCCGCCGTTCGGCGCGTCGGTGAACTCCATCCGGGTACGGTGCTCGATGCCCCAGCTGCCGTCCTTTTCGGGGAAGCCCCGCAAGACCATTGCCAGCATGTCCGGACGGTCGACCACTTCATACTCGCCCTCCACCGGATTGGTGCCATAAGGCTCGGGCCCGCGCATATCGATGCGGATCTTGCCGCCCGGCCGCGCCTCGCTCTCGGCGAAGGGCACGTCGAAATGGTGCGGGCCCCACCAGCGCGCGAGATGCTCGGCCTTGGTCATGCAGTCGAACACCAGGTCGCGGGGTGCTGCGAAGACGCGGTCGATCGTCACTTCATAGCCAACGCCAATTTCGGTGGTCATTCCGTCTCTCCATTCTGGTTCTGCAGGTCTGCGAGATAGGCATCCAGGTCGTCGAACTTGGCGTCCCAGAAGCGGCGATATTCGGCGAGCCACTCGCTCGCGGCCTTGAGCGCGGCGGGCTCCAGCTTGGCCGGGCGCTGCTGCGCCACCCGGCTACGCGAGATCAGCCCGGCATGCTCGAGCACCTTGAGGTGCTTGGTCACCGCCGGGCCGCTCATCGCGAAGGGCTGGGCAAGTTCGCCCACGCTCGTCTCCCCCAGCGCCAGCCGCGCCAGGATCGCGCGGCGGGTAGGGTCGGCCAAAGCGGCGAAGGTGGTGCTGAGCGCGTCCATATATCTAACTCATCGGTTATTTAACCGATTGGATATATGCGAGTCGACGCGATGTCAACTGGGCCTGTTGTACCCAGCGACCTGAATTGTCCGGAAAATGCGGTTATCGCCGGAGGTTCAGTAGCGAACCCGCTCGACCTTCAGCCCGCGCTTCGCCAGCTCGGCCTGCACGCTCCGCCCGCCCGCCAGGTGCCCGGCCCCCACGGCGACGAACACCGTGCCAGGCCGCTGCATTCGCTGGGAAATCCAGCCGGCCCAGTTGCGGTTGCGGTTGACCAGCAGCGCCTGGGTCACTTCGGGCGAGGCGGCATTGTCCTCGTTCATCAGCCGGGCCAGCCCGTCGGCATCGCCCTTGCGCCACGCGGTGACGGCCTGGTCGATCTTGCCGCCAGCCTTGGGCAGATCGTCGATCGTCTCGATCAGCAGCTTGCGCTGGGCGGGGAGGGGGAGGGCGTCGAAATAGCCGAGCTGCTGGCGCGCGGTCTCCAGCCCCTCCACCCGCTTGCCCGCGGCCTTGGCGGCGTCGGTCAGGATCGGCTCGGCGCCCTGCTTGTCGTCATAGCCGAGCTGCCTGAGCGGCAGCACCGAGAGCATCGTCGCGGCCAGCCAGGGGTCGGCATTGTCGAGCGCGGTCGCCGGCATGCCATAGTCGGGCAGCGCCGCGCGCATCCGGGCCGCCTCGGCCGGGGGCAGCGTGTCGGGCAGCGGCGTGCCCGGGGCATGCGTGCCCAGGTCGGCAACGATCTTCTGCATCTCGGCCTCGGGCGGCATCACCAGCTCGAGCACCAGCGTGTCCGAGGCGTCGAACGCCTGTTTCACCCCGCCGTCGAACCAGCGGAGGCCGGGCTTCAGCACGTGCACGGTGCCGAACAGATAGATGGTGGTGTCGGCATCCCTGACCACCCACAGCGCCGGGTCGGCAGCCCCGGCATCGGCGGCGGGCTTCTCGCCACAGCCCCACAGGGCGAGCGCGAGCAGGGCGGCGGCGAGGCGGCGGATCACTGGACGCGCTCGACCTTGAGGCCGCGCTTGCCGAGCAGGTCGATCACCGATCCCGGCCCGACGAAATGCCCCGCGCCCGCTGCGAACAATATGGTGCCGCGCCGCTCGCGCAGCCGCGCGACCAGGCTGTCCACCCAGGCGGCGTTGCGCTCGAGCAGCAGCGGATCGGCCATCGCGGCATTGGGGTCGAAGGCGGTCGGCAGGATCATCAGCGGCGAATCGGTGCCGACCTCGCCGCGGGCAAAGGCGTGCGCCGCCGAATCGAGCTCGTCATGCGTCCGCGCCGGGGCGAGGATCGCCGCCTCCAGCATCAGCCGCTGATCGGCCTCGGGCACCGTGCCGATATTGTCCATCACCTGCTTGCTGTCCTCGATCGCCTCGACCGGGCGCCCGGTAGCCCTGAACTGCTTCTCGAGCCAGTCGTCCGCGCCCTGGCTCGGCATGTCGCCGGCGACCATGTCCTTGATCGTGCCGATGCTCATCGCCGCGACCCAGCTCGGCATCCGGTCCATCTGCGCGACCAGCTCGGCGGGCAGCACGCCCTGCAGCTCGGCCAGCTTGGCGCGGCTGCGATGCGAGACGCGCTCGATCAGCGGCGGCAGGCTGGCGTCGCTCGGCAAGGTGAGGAAGTTGGCGTCCTTGTCGTCCTCCTCGGTCGATTCGAGCAGCAGCGTGTCGGCCCGCACGATCACCGCCTCCAGCCCCGGATTGCGCCAGCGAAAGCCCGGCGGCAGCGTGTGGACGGTGCCGAACAGATAGATGGTCGTATCGGGATCGGAGATGCGCCAGATCGCCGGATGGACCTCATAGGGCTGCGAGGCGGCGACACGCGCCTTTTCCGCCTTCAGCCGCGCCGCATAGCCGGCATCGACCTCGGAAAACACTCGCGCACCGCCCAGGCTGAGTGCCTCGTCGGGCGATATCGCGGCATAGGGAAGGCGGAGCGCGGGCACGGTCTGCGCCGCCGCGGCTCCGGCGACTGCCAGTCCGATCGCGGCGATGCCGAGGGCGATTCTTCCCATGTTGGGAACAAATCCCAGGCCCCAACCCAAGTCAACGGCGGTGCAGCATTGACCGGTAGGAGGGGAGACGCCAAAGCGCGAGGCTATGGCCGAGCCTCTAAGCTTCCAGCGCATGATCCTCACGCTCCATGACTATTGGGCGGACAAGGGCTGCGTGATTCTCCAGCCCTATGACATGCGCATGGGCGCGGGCACCTTCCACCCGGCGACGACGCTGCGCGCCCTCGGCCCCGAGCCGTGGAACGCCGCCTTCGTCCAGCCCTGCCGCCGCCCGACCGACGGCCGCTATGGCGAGAACCCGAACCGGCTACAGCATTATTACCAGTATCAGGTGATCCTGAAGCCGAGCCCGCCCGACCTGCAGAACCTCTATCTGGGCAGCCTCGCGGCGATCGGCATCGACTTCACCAGGCACGACATCCGCTTCGTCGAGGACGATTGGGAATCGCCCACGCTCGGCGCCTGGGGCCTGGGCTGGGAAGTCTGGTGCGACGGCATGGAAGTCACCCAGTTCACCTATTTCCAGCAGATGGGCGGCTTCGACTGCAAGCCCGTCGCCGGCGAGCTCACCTACGGGCTCGAGCGCCTGGCGATGTACATCCAGAACGTGGACAGCGTGTACGACCTCGCCTTCAACGACCAGGGCGTGACCTATGGCGACGTGTTTCTCGAGAACGAGAAGCAGATGTCGAAGTACAATTTCGAAGTCGCGGACACCGAGACGCTGTTCGAGGGCTTCCGCAAGGCGGTCGCCGAGTGCGAGAATTGCCTGGCGAACAACGTCCCCATCGCCGCCTATGAGCAGGCGATCGAGGCCAGCCATTTGTTCAACCTGCTGCAAGCCCGCGGCGTGATCTCGGTCGCCGAGCGCCAGGCCTATATCGGCCGCGTCCGCGACCTCGCCAAGGGCAGCTGCGAAGCCTGGATCGGCCACATGACGCCCGCCTGGACTGCCAAGTACCCGGAGTGGACGGTATGAGCGCGCCTGTTGCCGGCACTCCAAACACGGGTGCCTCGACCGAAGACTTCCTGCTCGAGCTCCGCTCGGAGGAAATCCCGGCGCGCATGCAGGAAAAGGCGCGCGCCGACCTGGCGTCGCTGTTCGAGGCGCGGCTCAAGGCGCTCAACCTGCCCTTCGAGGCCATCGAGAGCTATGCCACCCCGCGCCGCCTCGCGCTGATCGTCCGCGGCGTCGCCGCGATGACCGCGGCGGCGAGCGAGGAGCGCAAGGGCCCGCGCGCCGATGCGCCGGCCCAGGCGATCGAGGGCTTCCTGCGCTCGACCGGCCTCGCCCGCGAGCAGCTCGTCGAGCGCGACGATGGCAAGGGCAACAAGGTGCTGTTCGCGGTGATCGACCGCCCCGGCATCGTCGCCGGTTCGGTGCTCGCCAGCGCGATCAGCCATGTCGTCACCGCCTTCCCCTGGCCCAAGTCGATGCGCTGGGGCGCGGCTTCGTCCTCGACCGAGAGCCAGCGCTGGGTGCGCCCGCTGCAGGGCATCATCGCGTTGCTCGGCGACAAGCTGGTCCCGGTCGAGATCGCGGGCGTGAAGAGCAGCGCCACCACCGTCGGCCACCGCTTCCACCATCCCGGCGGGATCACGATCGGCTCGGCCGCCGACTATATCGAGAAGCTGCGCGCCTGCCATGTCATCGTCGACGGCGCCGAGCGCCGCGGCATCATCGCGCTGGGCGCCAAGATGGCCGCGCAGAAGGCCGGCCTGACGCTGATCGAGGATGACGGCCTGCTGTTCGAGAATGCCGGCCTCACCGAATGGCCGATGCCCTTGCTCGGCCGCTTCGATGAAGCGTTCCTCGACGTGCCGCCCGAGGTGATCCAGCTCACCGCGCGCGTGAACCAGAAATATTTCGTCTGCCGCGACGGCGCCGGCAAGCTCGCCAACGCCTTTGTCTGCGTCGCGAACATCGACGCGGCGGATGGCGGCGAGAAGATCGTCGAGGGCAACCAGAAGGTCCTCGCCGCGCGGCTGAGCGACGCGCGCTTCTTCTACGAGACCGATCTCAAGACCCGGCTCGAGGACCTGACCCCCAAGCTCGAGAAGATCGTCTTCCACGAGAAGCTGGGCACGGTGGCGGACAAGGTCGAGCGCGTGGCGAAGCTGGCGCGGTGGCTGGTGGAAGAGGGCATTGTCGGGGGTTCAAGTCCCTCCTCCGCTACCAATTCCCGTCTTCCCCGCGAAAGCGGGGATCCCGCTTCTTTTTCTGAGGGGCAAGGCAGCGGGGCCCCCGCTTTCGCGGGGGTGACGGAGTTGGCGGATATGGCCGAGCGCGCCGCGCGCCTCGCCAAGGCCGATCTCGTCACCGGCATGGTCGGCGAATTCCCCGAGCTCCAGGGCCTGATGGGTGGCTATTACGCCGCCGCACAGGGCGAGCCGGTGGCGGTCGCCGAAGCGGTGCGCGATCACTACAAGCCGGTCGGGCAGGGGGATGATGCGCCCACTGCGCCGGTGACGGTGGCGGTGTCGCTGGCGGACAAGCTGGATACTATCACTACATTCTTCTTCGAAGAAATGCCCCCTACGGGATCTAAGGATCCTTTTGCGCTGCGGCGAGCGGCGCTGGCCGTGATCGCAACAATTCTCGCGACCAATCTGCGCGTTCCGCTGATTCACCCAATATCTTTCGTCCTGGCCAATTTCGTCGGACCGAAGGTTGGACGCGAGCTACGAGGCAGGGTCGATGCTCTTGTTTCTGCACGTGAGGCGTTGGGAGAGGCCGTCGATGCCAGCCGAACGCAGGCTATTGCGGATGAAGTGTATGATCGCGCTTCGGGCGAGGAAGAGCAAAGCCGTTTGTTCACGGAACCGGCGAACAGGACTCTAAATCAGGTCATCGATTTCTTCGCCGACCGTCTCAAGGTCCAGCAGAAGGAAGCCGGGGTTCGCCACGACCTGATCGACGCGGTGTTCGCGCTCGGCGGCGAGGACGATCTCGTCCGCCTGCTCGCCCGGGTGAAGGCGCTCCAGTCCTTCGTCACCTCGGAAGACGGCAAGAACCTGCTCGCCGGCTACAAGCGCGCCGCCAATATCCTCAAGAAGGAGGAATGGACCCCCGGCGAAGTCGCGGACAACGAGATCTACGAGGCCGAGCCCGCCGAGGCCGCGCTGCGCGAGGCGCTCGACGCCGCCGAGCCCAAGGCGCAGGCCGCGGTCGAGGCCGAGGATTTCGAGGGCGCGATGGCCGCGCTCGCCTCGCTGCGCGCGCCGATCGACAAATTCTTCGACGACGTCACCGTGGTCGATCCCGACCAGTTCAAGCGCGAGATGCGCCTGGCGCTGCTCGGCCGCATCCGCGACGCAGTGAACAACGTCGCGGACTTCTCGAAGATCGAGGGCTAGGAACGGTCTGTTGCCCGTATCCCCGTCACCCCGGCCTTGTGCCGGGGTCCACCGGGAGGCGAGTACAGCTCTATGGAAGAGAGTGCAGCGCGTGCTGCGCAGTGGACCCCGGCACAAGACCGGGGTGACGGCGTATTCAATGGATCCGTCGCGTTCAATGGATCCGCCGCGGCAAGAAGGCCCAAGCGCGCAAACCCTTGGCGTGCAAATCAAAAATAAGATTTATCTGTAGTAACCGGTGTCCTCGCAACTTCTCCCCAGCCCAAGCAAATCTTGCGCCCTGACAACGTAGTCAGCGGCTTTCCCCTTGTTCGCAGCTGCGGTAGGCGGCCCCAACCAAGAAGGGCTTTGCATGACGCAATATGTGTACCGCTTCGGCGGCGGTGTGTCGGACGGTGGCCAGGGCGACAAGAATCTGCTCGGCGGCAAGGGTGCCAATCTCGATGGCATGGCGGGCATCGGCCTGCCGGTGCCTCCCGGTTTCACGATCTCCACCCCGATGTGCGCGGTCTATTACGATCAGGGCGGCGCCTTTCCGGACAGCGTGAAGGCCGAAGTCGCCAATGGCATCGCTCATATCGAGGCGATCACCGGCAAGACCTTCGGCGACGCGTCCGATCCACTGCTCGTCTCGGTCCGCTCCGGCGCGCGCGCCTCGATGCCCGGCATGATGGACACGGTGCTCAACCTCGGCCTCAACGACGTCACCGTCGAAGGCCTTGCCACGATCAGCGGCGATGCGCGCTTTGCCTGGGACAGCTATCGCCGCTTCATCCAGATGTATTCCGACGTGGTGCTCGAGCTCGATCACGGCCGCTTCGAGGAAGCGCTGGAGATCGCCAAGGAAGACCGCGGCTACAATCTCGACACCGAGCTTTCCGCCAAGGACTGGCAGGCGCTGGTCGCCGAGTACAAGGCGATCGTCGAGGAGCTGTGGGGCAAGCCCTTCCCGCAGGACGTGCACGACCAGCTCTGGGGCGCGATCGGCGCGGTGTTCGGCTCGTGGCAGTCCGAGCGCGCCAAGGTCTATCGCCGCCTGAACGACATTCCCGGCGACTGGGGCACCGCAGTCAACGTCCAGGCGATGGTGTTCGGCAATATGGGCGACACCTCGGCGACGGGCGTCGCCTTCACCCGCGATCCCTCGACCGGCGAGAACGCCTATTATGGCGAATTCCTGATCAACGCGCAGGGCGAGGACGTCGTCGCCGGCATCCGCACGCCGCAGTACCTGACCCAGGCCGCCCGCGAGAAGGCCGGCGCCAAGCCCGCCTCGATGGAAGAGGCGATGCCCGAGGTCTATGCGCAGCTCGCCGCCGTCTTCGAGACGCTCGAGAAGCATTACCGCGACATGCAGGACATCGAGTTCACCGTCGAGCGCGGCAAGCTCTGGATGCTGCAGACCCGCTCGGGCAAGCGCACCGCCAAGGCCGCGCTCAAGATCGCGGTCGACATGGCGAGCGAGGGGCTGATCACGCAGGAGGAGGCGATCCTGCGCGTCGATCCCGCCGCGCTCGACCAGCTGCTCCACCCGACGCTCGATCCCAATGCGCCGCGCGACGTGCTGACCAAGGGGCTGCCTGCCTCGCCGGGTGCTGCCTCGGGCATCGCGGTGTTCGACAGCGACACCGCGGAGAAGCGCGCCTCGGCTGGCGACAGCGTCATCCTCGTCCGCGTCGAGACCAGCCCCGAGGACATTCACGGCATGCACGCGGCGCGCGGCATCCTCACCGCGCGCGGCGGCATGACCAGCCACGCCGCGGTGGTCGCGCGCGGCATGGGCCGCCCCTGCGTCTCGGGCGCCGGCACGCTGGCGATCGTCGCCAAGGAAAAGCTGTTCCGCGTCGCCGGCCGCGAAGTGCGCGAGGGCGACCTGATCACGATCGACGGCGCCACCGGCGAAGTCATGCTCGGCGCGGTGCCGACGGTGCAGCCCGAGCTGGCCGGCGATTTCGGCACGCTGATGGTCTGGGCCGATGCCAAGCGCCGCCTCAAGGTGCGCACCAATGCCGAGACGCCGCTCGATTGCCGCACCGCGCGCGACTTCGGTGCCGAGGGCATCGGGTTGTGCCGCACCGAGCACATGTTCTTCGAGCCGTCGCGGGTCACTGCGGTGCGCGAGATGATCCTCGCCGCGGACGAGGCCGGTAGGCGGGCGGCGCTCGAGAAGCTGCTGCCCGAGCAGCGCAGCGATTTCGTCGAGATCTTCCAGGTCATGGCCGGGCTGCCCTGCACGATCCGCCTGCTCGATCCGCCGCTCCACGAATTCCTGCCGCACGAGGAAAGCGAGTTCGCCGAAGTCGCGGCGGCTGCCGGACTCGACGTCGAGACGCTCAAGCGCCGCGCCGCCGAGCTGCACGAGTTCAACCCGATGCTCGGCCATCGCGGCTGCCGTCTCGGGGTGACCTATCCCGAGATCTACGAGATGCAGGCGCGCGCGATCTTCGAGGCGGCGTGCATCGTCGCGGAGAATAGCGGCGAGGCGCCGATCCCTGAGGTGATGATCCCGCTGGTCGCCACTGCCAAGGAACTGAGCCTGATGAAGGCCGTGGTCGATCGCGCGGCGAAGGACGTGTTCGAGGAGCAGGATCGCACGATCGAATATCTGGTCGGCACGATGATCGAGCTGCCACGCGCGGCGCTGCGCGCGGGCGACATCGCCGAGGTGGGCGCCTTCTTCTCGTTCGGCACCAACGACCTGACCCAGACGACGCTCGGCGTCTCGCGCGACGATGCCGGCCGCTTCCTCACCACCTATGTGGAGAAGGGCATCTACGCCAAGGACCCGTTCGTCAGCCTCGATGTCGAGGGTGTGGGCGAGCTGATCGCGATCGCCGCCGAGCGCGGCCGCGCGACGCGGCCCGACATCAAGCTCGGCATCTGCGGCGAGCATGGCGGCGATCCGGCGAGCATCGCGTTCTGCGAGGAAACCGGGCTCGACTACGTCTCGGCCTCGCCCTACCGCGTGCCGATCGCCCGGCTGGCGGCGGCGCAGGCGGCGCTGCGCCAGGCGTGATCCTCGCGGCGCTGCTGGTCCAGGCGGACCCGGCCGAGGCGCTCCGCGTGGAGCTCGCCTCGGCCCGCAGCGCCACCGCCGTGCTCCAGCGCCGCTGCGCGCATCCGATCCGCGCTGAGGTGGACCGGACGCAGAAGCCCGCCACGCCCGAGCAGCGCGCGCATCTGGAGGTCGGCCCGGCCGAGCCGGTCGTCTATCGCAGCGTCGCGCTCAAGTGCGGCGCGGTGTCGGTCTCGATCGCGGAGAACTGGTACGTCCCCGCGCGGCTCACGCCTGCGATGAACGCGGCGCTTGCCGGCGACGCGCCCTTCGGCGCGGTGATCCGCCCGCTCGCGCCCAGCCGCCGCACGCTCGGCATCGCCACGCAGCGCGACGACCGCTCGATCGCGCCCTATGTCGTGCGCCAGCGCGCAATCGTCCTGGATGGGCAGGGCCACCCGCTTTCCGAAGTGATCGAGAACTACACGCCGGTGCTGCTCTGCCTGCCGGTGCAGCCCTAGGCGTATTTAGCCGAACCGCTCGCCATGCTCGCGCTCGTTGCCGGCGCGCAGCAAGGCGGCCTGCTCGCGCCAGCCCTGCTCGCCGATCGTGCCCTGCGGAATGTCGAGCCGCTGCTCGAGCGCCGATTCGTCGGCCGGCGCCATCTTCTCGATCTCGCGATAGGTCTTGATGCCGAGCTCGTTGAGCCGCCGCTCGCGCGCCTCGTCGATGCCGTTGATCCGCGCGAGATTGTCGCGGCCCCAGCCGAACCAGCCCCGCCAGCCCGCGCCGGGCGCATCGTCCTCGACGATCGCGGGGGCAGGGGCCTGGCCGCGGACCGCCTTCAGCTCGGCCTGGAGCTCGCGGATGCGCGCCTCGGCCTCGTCGCGGTAGCGGGCATGTTCCAGCTCCTCGTCCTGGTAACGCTCGCGCCACTTGGCCCCGCCGGACCGGCTGGCGAGCCCCAGGAACCAGCCGCCGACCAGGGTCAGCGCCAGCGCGGCGAGCTGGGTTCCGGTTTCGAACGGAAGCGCCATTCCGCGCCGCCCCTAGTGGCTATGCTCAGGGTGGGCCGGCTCCGGATGGACCGGTTCGGCATGCGCGACTTCGACATGCGCGGGCTCGGACTCGACGCGCGCCGGCTCGACGTGCGCCGCCTCGACGGGATGCGCGGGTTCGGCATGGTCCTGCACGACCGGCTCGGCGTGCACCGGTTCGGCGTGCGCAGGCTCGGCGTGCACGGGCTCTGCATGCACCGGTTCCGCATGCGCGGCCTCGGCATGCTCGTCCACCGCATGGGTGACGGCGGCACCGGCCACCGCGCCGGCAATCGCAGCACCCACCACGGTCGCGGTCGAATGGCCTTCCGGCTCGGCAACGGGCGCCGGCTCGGGGGCGGGGTGCGTCACGGGCGCGACGGGAACGCCGCGCCGCAGCTCGGCATTCTCCGCCTCGAGATCGCGGATCCGGCGCGCGGATTCGCGCAGATCGGCTTCGGCGCGGTCGCGATAGCCGGCATTCTCGGTTTCTTCTTCCTCGAGGCGCGTGCGCCACTTGCGGCCGCCGCCATGGCTTGCGAGCCCCAGGAACCATCCTGCGATCAGCGTCACGCCCAGGCCCGCAAACTGCGTGGCCGTCTGGAACGGCAGTTCGTGCATCGAGTCGACCTCCCCTTAGTCCGGCGGGAAGCTATCCCGACAGAGGAGGTCGCGCCACCGCGAAATGGTTAGTGGATCAGCGCGTCGTTGATCGAGCAGGCCGCCGGGCCGAGAATGACGATGAACAGCACCGGCAGGATGAACAGGATCAGCGGCACGGTCATGATCGCGGGCAGGCGCGCGGCCTTTTCCTCGGCGCGCATCATGCGCTCGTTGCGGAATTCGGCCGAGAGCACGCGCAGCGCCGAGGCGAGCGGGGTGCCGTATTTCTCGGTCTGGATCATGGTGGTGACCACGCCGCGGATCGAATCGAGGTCGATGCGCTCGGCGAGGTTCTCGAAGGCCATGCGGCGGTCGCTCAGGAAGCCCAGCTCGATCGCGGTCAGCTGGAATTCCTCGCCCAGCTCCGGATAGGCCTTGCTCAGCTCCTTGGAGACGCGGGAGAAGGCGGCATCCACGGTGAGTCCCGCTTCGGCACAGATCACCAGCAGGTCGAGCGCGTCGGGCAGGCCCTTGCGGATCGCGGCGCTGCGCTTGGTGATCTTGTTCTTCAGATAGAGGTCGGGGAACTTGTAGGCGAGGATGAAGGTGCCGGCGACGAGGCCATAGGCCTTCATCGGGCTCCAGTCCGAGAACGCGCTGGTGCCATAGACCATGTAGAGCATCGGCCCACCGAACACGATCGGCAGGACGAGGCGGCCGAAGATCACCGCGACCGCGAATTCCTTGCGGCGGATGCCGGCCTGGAGAAGCTTGGTCTGCGCCGCCTTGACCTGGCTGTCCTGCAGCACCTTCATCGAGGAGAGCAGCGAGCGGATCCGGTCGGTCGTCTCGCTCTTCTGGACCAGCTTGGCGCGGCGCTTCGACGTGGAGGCGGTGATGCCGGCCTTCAGCTGCTCGCGGCGCTCGTTGAGCGACTTGACGCGCTTGGCCATCGGGTCGCGCACCGTGGTGGCGGCATAGATGGCGAGCATCACGGCAAAGGCGGCGACGGCGCACAGGATCGTCGCGACCCAGAGGACGTCGACACCCATCAGCGTGGGACCGGCGGGAGGCGTTGCTTCCATCATCAGATCTCGAAATTGACCATCTTGGCCATGATGAAGGCACCCAGGCCCATCCAGATGAGCCCGCCGCCGCCGGCGATCATCAGGCGCTCGTCCTTGAAGAAGTTCATCATGTAATTGTTGTTGATGAACCAGACGAGGCCGAACACGATGAAGGGCAGCGCGCCGACGATCAGCGCCGAGGCCTTGGATTCCGACGACATCGCCTTGATCTTGAGCTTCATCTGGCTGCGCTTGCGCAGCACGTCGGCCAGGTTCGCCAGCGTCTCGGCCAGGTTGCCGCCGGTCTCGCGCTGGATCTGGATGGTGATGGTGAAGAACTGGAATTCGGGCGTGCCGAGCCGGTCCGCGGTTTCCTGCAGCGCGGTGTCGAGCGACTTGCCGATCTTCATCTTGTCGCTCACCGAGCGGAATTCCTCGCCCACCGGGCCGTCGATCTCCTGGCCGACCACGCCGATCGTCTCGGTGATCGGCAGGCCCGAGCGCAGGCCGCGCACGAGCAGCTCGATCGCGTCGGGGAACTTGGCGGTGAACTTGGCGATGCGGCGCTTGATGAAGAAGCCGACGAGGAAGTGCGGCAGGCCAAGGCCGACGAACAGGCCGAAGGCGAGGCCCAGCCAGATCGGCAGGCCTTCGAACGCCATCACCGCGGCCGGCACCACGATCAATCCGCCGGAGACCATCATGTACTGGCCGAGCTTCCAGCCCTTGCCGGTCATGTTGAGCCGCTTCTGGAGCAGCGCCGGATTGGGCAGGAAGCGCGCGGCGGTAAGGTCGAGCTGGGTGGCGCGGGCGGTGGTCACGCGGCGCAGCTGCGCTTCCATCGCGTTGGTGCCCGCGGCGCTGACGACGTGGCGCTCGCGCAGCGTCTTCACCCGGCGCGCGCCTGCGCGCTCGGCCGAAGGCCCCGAAAAGGCGAACACCATCAGTGCAAGCACCAGGAAGGTGCCGCCTGCGAGCATCAATACCGGCAGCATGTCCACGCCGCACCGTCTCCGATCTTACAGGACCCTCGCGCAGCCTAGCCGCGCAATGGTTACCTCTTTGCCTTGGCCGGGATCTTGACCTTGAACTTGTCGAGCAGCGAGCCGCCGCCGGCGCGGGCCGGCTTGCCGCCCTTGCCCTTCGCCTTGGGCGCGCTCTCGTCGATCCCCGAATCGGCGATGCCGGCGATGCGCTGGGCGAGCTCGGCGAGCGGGGCGAGGCCCTTGTTGCCCTTGCCCACTTCGGCGAGCGGCTTGCCCAGCTTGGCCGATTGCGAGGCCAGCTTGGGATCATAGCCGATCAGGAAGTCGATCTTGCGCTCGATCGAGCCCTCGAAATCCTTGCGGCTGATCTCGAGCACCGCGGCCTGCTGGATCTTGTTGGCGACGACGATGACCTGGGTCTGCGGCGCGTTCGACTTGAACCAGCTGAGGATGCGGATGGCGTCGCGCGCGGCGGCGAGCGTCAGCTCGGTCACCAGCACGGCCACCTGCACGTCGGTGATCAGGTGCGGATGGTTGACCAGCATCGAGCGCGGCAGGTCGACCACGGTGCACTCGAACGCGGTGCGGATCTCTTCCTGCAGCTGATAGAAGGCGGCGCCATCGGTCATGATCGGCGAGTTGATCGGCGCTTCGGCGCTGAGCACGGCGAGCCGGTCCGAAGCGCGCACCATCGCGCGCTCGATGAACAGCCCGTCGATGCGGCTCGGATTCTCGATCGCGTCGGTCAGGCCGCGGCCCGGCTCGAGGTCGAGCGCGAGCGCGCCGGTGCCGAAATGCACGTCGAGGTCGAGCAACGCCGTGGTGCGGCCCTGCTTCTCGCCCATCAGCCAGGCAAGCGAAGTGGCGAGCGTCGAGGCGCCGGCGCCGCCGCGCGTGCCGATCACTGCGACCGCGCAATGCGGGCGTTCGGCACCCTGTTCGGCCGCCTTCGGCGCGTTGAGCGCGGTCTGGGCCTGGGCGAAGGCATCGCGCAGCGCATCGGGGTTGAGGGGCTTGAGCAGGTAATCGTGGATGCCGCTCGCGACGAGGTCGCGATAGAGGCGCACATCGTTCACCTGGCCCGAGGCGATCACCACCGTGCCCGGCTCGCAAACCTCGGCCAGCGCGTTGATGTCGTTGAGCGGGTCGCCGCTCTCGGAAAGGTCGACGAACAGGATGTTCGGGCTGGCGGAGACCGATAGCGTCTGCACGGCGTTGCGCAGGCCGCCCTTGTTGACCTTTTCGGGGCTCCAGCCGAGCTCGACGGCGATCGGGCGGAGGATTTCCGCCGTCGTCTCGTCGCAGACAAAGGCCACGAAAGGATCGCGGTGCCCGGTGCGGGCGGGATTGAACGGCGCGTTCACTTGGGCGACCCTCCGCTGTTGTTGAGCGAGCCGCCGCCGGCGCCCGTCGGGGACGCGGCGCGATAGGCGTTGATCGACTTGGAGGTGGTCGTCGTGTCCGCGGTTGGCGAACCCGGCGCGCCGCGCACCAGGTCGGCCGGATCGGCGACCATCGCGGCCAGGTTGCTGTTGGTCGCGCAGCCATAGTTGGAGCTGGTGCTCGCCTCGAACGTCATCTCGCCCGGGCGCGAATTGTCGGGGCAGCCCGGCACGCCGGCGCTCATCCGGGTGATGACGACGCGGATCGTGCCCGGGGCGATCTGGCCCGCGGTGATCGGCGCGCGATCGGCCATGATCAGGCCGTAGCGGCCCGCCTCGGCGGCGACTTCGTCCCGGCCGACGGTGCCGGCAGCGCCGTCGTCGATCGCGACCCGGTCTCCATAGCGCAGGTTCATTGCGGCCATCCAGCCGGCGAGGCGCTGGCTTTCGCCCGCCGCCAGGCCATAGCCCGAGCTCTGCAGGTCGAGCACATAGTCGCTGCGCTGCACGATCGGCTGATGGATCGATTCGATGCCACCATTATAGGTCCCGCAGCCTGCGAGCAGCAGCGCCGGAACGAGCAGGGGAGTGAAGCGCGGAAGCACGGGCGATCTCCTGGTCAGTCGCATCGATCAGAAGCCGAAGCCGGGGGCTGCGGAGCCGCCCTTCTTCTGCTTGCGGGTGGGTTGCTGGGCCGCGGGCGCCGCCTGGACGGGCGCCGCGGGCTGGTTGGTCGGGGCAGGCGAGAAGGCGCCCACCGCAGGCTGGCCATTGGCCGGCGCCATGCTCGGCTTGGGCCGTTCGCCGCTCTTGTCGTTGCCGGCGAGCGAACCCATGATCACGCGATCGAAGTCGTTCGGCGCCTTGTAGCCGTCGGTCGGCAGGACGATCTGGTTCGCGTTGACCGGCTTCACCAGATACGGGGTGATCACGATCACCAGCTCGGTCTCGTTGCGCTGGAAGCCGTTCGAGCGGAACAGCGCGCCAAGGATCGGCACGTCGCCCAGACCCGGCGTCTTGCTGATCGAGTTGTTGTGCGAATTCTGCATCAGGCCGCCGATCACCATGCTCTCGCCCGAGCCGAGCTCGACCGTGGTCTCGCTGCGGCGCGTGCTGAGCGCGGGGATGGTGACGCCGTTGAGCTGCACCGCGCCGGCCGAGGTCAGCTGCGACACTTCGGGGCGGACGCGCAGCGAGATGCGGCCGTCCGACAGCACCGTCGGCGTGAACGCCAGGCTGATGCCATATTGCTTGTACTCGACGGTGGTGGTGCCCAGGCCCTGGGCAACCGGGATCGGGATCTCGCCGCCGGCCAGGAAGTTCGCCGTCTCGCCCGAAAGCGCGGTCAGGTTCGGATTGGCCAGCGTGGTCACCTGGCCGATCGTCTCGCCGATGTCGATCGCCGACAGGACGTCCAGGCCGAACAGCTTGCCGGCCAGGCCCATCGTGGCGTTGTCCGAGCCGCGCGTGATGTCGGCGATGCCCTGCGCGCGCGGATTGATGAACTGGCCGGTGGCCGGATCATAGGCGCCGTCGATATAGCCGCCGTTGGGCAGCGGGACATGGGCAGTCGGATAGGTGGCCGACTGCGCCGCGGTGAATGCGCCCGGGTTGCGGCCCTGGGCCAGGCCGAACAGGAAGCCGCCCGTATTGTCCTTGGTCGTGAAGTTGACGCCGATATTCTTGACGTAGCTGCGGCTCACTTCGGCGAACTTCACCTGGAGCTGCACCTGGAGCGGCGTCGCGGTGCGCAGGCGGTTGATCACCGCGATCTTGAGCTGCGGGTTGGCCGCGCTCACGTCCACGCCCGGGTTGAGCAGGCTGGAGACCAGGCGCTGCGCCTGGGCGCTGTCCTCGGGCGACTTCACCGTGCCGTTGAGCACCGCGATCTGGCCGACGGTGGTCACCTGGATGTCGGCATCCGGCATCGCGACCTTCACCATCCGGTCGATCGAGGTGATGTTCTGCGCGACGCGGACGTTGGTCGAGAACACCACGGCGCCCGAAGCGCTGGTGGCGAACACCGT
Organism: Sphingomonas sp. KR3-1; assembly: GCF_040049295.1. Lineage (NCBI taxonomy): Bacteria > Pseudomonadati > Pseudomonadota > Alphaproteobacteria > Sphingomonadales > Sphingomonadaceae > Sphingomonas > Sphingomonas sp. KR3-1. The sequence continues at coordinate 235,179 of NZ_JBDZDQ010000004.1, read as the reverse complement.
CGCCTCGCCGAAATCCTTGCCGAACAGGTGGATCTGGCGCGGGTTGTTGACATAGACGTCGGCCACCGCCGGGTTCGAGACCCAGACATTGGCGACGCTGGTCGGCAGCGTGATCAGCTCACCCTGGCCGATCGAGAGCAGCACCTCGCCGCTCGGGCGCTGGCTGCCGGCGGGCAGGTTGGCGACGCCGACATTGGTGTGCACCGTCGGCCGCTTTGCCTTCGCGGTCTGCGCAAAGCCGGTCGCGGGCGCGCCGACCAGGGCGGTCGAGACGATCGCGGCGAGCGAGCGCTTCAGGAGAAGCTTGCGAGTCATCTTAATTCTTGCCCCCCAGAGGAACGGCGACCTCGGTATTGCCGCGAACGATGGTAACGACCGGGCCGTGCGGAACCGCGGCGCCCGGGTAATTCTGCGCGGGACCGGCGGCAGGTGCCGCGGCGGGCTCGGGCGTCTTGGCCGGCACGGTGCTGCGCTGGAAGCGCGACACGTCGGCACCGGTGGCGAAGGTGGTCGCGCCGTCCTGCGGCCGCTTGGCCACCTGCGCGATCATTTCCTTTTCCTTCTTCGGGTCGCCATCGGCGGGCACGTTGACGTCGCCATTGGCGATGGCATCCTCGAGCTCGCCCTGGTTGTCGGCGATCGAGCGCAGCGACAGCGACAGCGTGCCGATCGTCTGCGCCACCGCGATCTTCTCGGCGATCTTGGGCGTCGCCTCGACGGTCACGTTCGAATAGGTGGTGACGATCGTGTTGCCCTTGTCGTCGGTGGTCTTGTCGGTCTTCTGGTCGGTGGCGAGCACGCGCAGGTTGCGCAGCACCGTCTCCGACGCCTTGAGCGCCGGGCCGTCGCCGCCGCCGGTGACCGACTGGGTGAGGATCAGGTCGACTCGGTCGCCCGGGAAGACGAAGCCGGCAACGGCGCTCTGGGCCGAGACGGGCACGGTGACCGCGCGCATGCCGGGGCCGAGCGCGGCGGCGAGGAAGCCGCGGTCGCCGGGCTTGACCAGCGCGCCCTGGGTCACCGGCTGGCCGGCGGGAATCGGGAAGCGCACCACGGTGCCGACCAGCTTGGCCGGGTCCGATTCGCTGCGCACATAATAGGCGCCCTCGACGAGCTCCTTGGGCCAGGGGCGGAATTCCAGCGCCTGGGCGTCGAGGATCGTGCCCACGGGCAGCTCGCGCTTGGCGACGAGCACCTCGGTGGTGTTCTGCGGCTGGACCATGGCGGGGACCGCGCCTGCCTGGGGCGCGGGTGCGCCGACCATCAGGCTGCGTGCCATGAATGCGGTAATGGCCGCTACGACGAGCGCACCGACGAGCAGGATCAGCTTGCGTGCATCCATTTCGCTATCCAAGCCTTCTCAAAAATAACGCGGTCGCAGTGGTTGCGCCTACGTTAAGTATCTACCCAAACTGGTTAAAAATCGGTTCGCGAAGAACCAGTAGCGCGGCGATTGCGATCGCCACGCCATAAGGGATTTCCACAGGACCCCCGCTGGCCTTCCGAAACTTCCTGTCGATCACCATGAGAAGCGTCAGCCCGCCGCCGATCAGCGACATCAGCACCAGCATCCAGATCAGCGGCTGCACCGGCAGCCACAGCGCCAGCGCGCCGATCATCTTGACGTCGCCGCCGCCCATCTGCCCCAGTGCGAACGCGCCGACGAAGAAGGCGAAGACGAGCGCGGCCACGCCGGCCTGCATCGCCACGTCCGGCCACAGCGCCAGTCCGTTCGCCCACCACCAGAGCGGCGCCAGCAGCGCGATGGCGGCATTCTTCCAGTTGGCGATCTCACGGGTACGCGCGTCCTGGATGCCCGCCGAGACGAGCAGCAGCGCGAGCGCAACGAGCAGCAAAGTGACGAACAGCTCCCCCATAGAGCCAAAGTCCTAGACGGGACGGCTTATCAAAACGTAACCAAGCGCCATGCGTGAAAATCCGGATATCCGCCGCGCCATCCCCGCCGGGGCCAAGGTCCACTATTGGACCGCCCCCGATGGCTGGGCCCTGCGCGCCTTCGCCTGGCCCGCCGAGACCGCGACTCCGCGCGGCTCGATCCTGTTCCAGGGCGGGCGGGGCGACATTTTCGAGAAGTATCTCGAGCTCTTCCACCACTGGCACGAGCAGGGCTGGACGATCACCTCGTTCGACTGGCGCGGCCAGGGCGGCTCCGGCCGGCTCACCTCGCGCGCCAATTGCGGTGACATCGACAGCTTCGACAGTTTCATCACTGATCTGCGCGCCTTCTATGCCGATTGGGAGGCCGCGACACCCGGCCCGCACGTCGCCATCGGCCATTCGATGGGCGGCCATCTGGTCCTGCGCGGGCTGGTCGAGGGCGCGATTCGCCCCGATGCCGCGGTGATCGTCGCGCCGATGCTGGGGGTGAAGAGCCCCTTCGGCCGCTTCGCCGAGCGCGCCGCGCGCATCCTGGGCGGCGTCGGCGACAGCACCCGCCCGGCCTGGAAGGGCAATGAGAAGCCCTACACCACCGAGACGCGCTCCAACCTGCTCACCCATGACGCGGCGCGCTATTCGGACGAGATCTTCTGGCAGCAGCACGATCCCGCGATCGTTACCGGCCCGCCGAGCTGGCGCTGGGTGATCGAGGCGTTCAAGTCGATGCGGGAGCTGGCGAAGAACCCGAAGCTCAGGAAGATGCCCGTGCCGGTCCTCGCGCTGATCGCCAAGGCGGACGGGCTCGTCGATGCGAAGGCCGCGCTCAGGATCGTCCCCAAGCTCCCCGATGCCCGCATCGTCAGCTTCGGCAAGGAAAGCGCGCACGAGATCCTGCGCGAGGAAGACAGGGTGCGTAACCGCGCGATCGGCGAGATCGACCTGTTCCTCGCCGCGCGCGCCCAGCGGCGCTGATGGCCCATGACGTAGCGATCGTGGGCGCGGGCATCGCCGGCGCCAGCCTCGCGGCCGAACTCGCGCCGCATGCCCGCGTGCTGCTGCTCGAGATGGAAGACAGCGCCGGCTATCACGCCACCGGCCGCTCCGCCGCCTTCTGGTCCGAAAGCTATGGCGGCCCGGCGATCCAGCCGCTCACCACCGCCTCGGGGCCGATGCTGCGCCCCTATCTCGATCCGATGGGCTCGATCCATATCGGCCGGGCCGACGAGGCGGCGGCGATCGATGCGTTCCTCGCCGAGTTCGAGGGCACCGGCGTCGAGCTGCGCACGGTCGATCCGCAGGCGCTGATCCCGGGCCTGCGCCCCGAATGGACGCGCGGCGTGCTCGAGCCGAGCTGCGAATATATCGATGTCGGCGCGCTGCATGGCGACATGCTCGCCGCGGCGAAGCGGGCGGGGGCGGAGCTGCGCACCGCCGCCGGGCTGCTTGCGGCGCGGCGCGAGGGCGGCATGTGGCGGCTCGAGACCCGCGCCGGCGCGTTCGAAGCGGCGGTGCTGGTCGATGCAGCCGGCGCCTGGGCCGATCCGGTAGCCGAAATGGCCGGCGTCCGCCCGCTCGGCATCCGGCCCTATCGTCGCACGATCATGCAGCTCAAGACCGATCCCGCGCCCGCGCGTGGCAGCCCGATGGTCGCGCATATCGGCGGCGGCTTCTACTGGAAGCCCGAGGGCGAGGGGCGGCTGTGGCTCAGCCCGCACGACGAGATCGCCACCGCTCCGTGCGACGCCCAGCCCGAGGACATCGATGTCGCCACCGCGATCGACCGGTTCGAGCAGGTCGTCGACTGGCGGGTCGAGCAGCTCGAGCACAAATGGGCTGGCCTGCGCACCTTCGCGCCCGATCGCCTGCCGGTCTATGGCTTCGATCCCGCCGCGCCCGGCTTCTTCTGGTGCGCGGGGCAGGGCGGCTTCGGCATCCAGACCGCCCCCGCCGCCGCGAAGCTCGCCGCCGCGCTGCTGCTTGGGGTCGCGCCCGATCCTGCGGTGGCGGGGATCGATCCCGCGTTCTACGCGCCCGGGCGGTTATGAGCTGGCTCGGCCGGGAGCTGATCGCGCGGGAGAACAGCCTCCCGCAGAACCTGCTCGGCGCGCTGCTATTGCTGCTGCTCGTTCCGGCGATCGTGCTGGTCGCGATTTTCGCATTGCTGCTGCGGCCCTTCACGCGCCCGGCGGAGCGCTCCGCGGCAGAAGTCGCGCGCTATCTGCGTGATTTCCGCGACGGTACCGGCGGGGAATGGGACTTCGACGATTTTATCGGCGAGCGGATCGCCGATCCGCGCCTCGAATCGATCCGCAAGCGCGCGGCCGGGCTGGAGAATATATGCGACCCCGAAGCGCTCACCGCGCTGATCGCCGAAGCCGAGGCGCTCGGCGCACACGATGAACCGGCCGCGAGCCGTCTCGATTCCGTCACTGAGCGGTCCTAGCCTGCGTTCTCCACAAGCCGAGGAGTGGGCGCATGGCACACAAGTTCGTGATCGAGCAGAACAAGTCCGGCGAATATGTCGCCAAGTTCAAGTACAACAGCGAAACGATCTTCTGGACCGAGGGCTATGCGAGCAAGGCGGCCGCGAAGAACGCGATCGAATCGATCCTCAAGAACGGCCCCGGCGCCGCGGTCGAGGAGGGCTGAGGGCGAGACACCTGCCTTGTGGACAACCCAGGCGGACGGGGCGCAAGCATCCCACCCGTCACCCCGGCCTTGAGCCGGGGTCCCGCTTCTTCCCTCAAGCAAGCTGATCGTACAGATCACGCCATTCGGGATTGCCGCGCTCGATCAGCGCGAACTTCCATTCGCGCCGCCAGCGCTTCACGCGCTTCTCATGCGCGATGCAATCGGTGATCGAAGGCGCGTGTTCGGCCCAGACAAGGCGATCAAGGCCGTATCGACGGCAGAAATCCGAGCCGTCGCCGGTACGATGCTGATTGATCCGCGCCGCCAGGTTGGCCGTCACCCCGACATACATCGTGCCGCGGTAGCGATCCGCCATGATGTAGACCCAGCCGCCCTGCCCCTCGCGCTCCATGCTCGCACGACACAAGAAGCGGGACCCCGGGTCAAGCCCGGGGTGACGGGAGAGGGGACAATCTCCCTGCGGCCCACCCTGCTGACGCTTGCAATGTAGGATTTCGTCTGTTTGGCTTCCCCGGTCGGGTCTGATGCCCGGCCGCTCTTTGAATCCGTTGGAAAAATAGGATCACGCGCGCGCAAGGATATTGCGAGATGCGGTGCGCTTCCCCGAACAGAGTCAATTTAAGCCCGCGCGAAACGCGCCCTTGGCGCGCTTCCGCCCGCCCGCCCGAGTCGCCCTGTTGGAAACCCGGGCAGCGCAGCTCACCAGTTGAACATCGTCCCGTCCTCGAGCCGGTTCACCGGCAGATAGGCGCGCTTATATTCATATTTCGCCGCCAGGACCTCGTCGATGTCGACGCCCAGGCCCGGCTTGTCGCCTGGGTGCATCAGCCCGTCCTTGAGGCTGTAGGCGTGCGGGAACACCGCGTCGGTCTCCTCGGAGTGGCGCATATATTCCTGGATGCCGAAATTGGGGATCGACAGGCCGAAGTTGAGCGCCGCCGCCATCGATACCGGCGACAGGTCGGTCGCGCCGTGGCAGCCGGTGCGCACCTGGTAGAGGTCGGCGAGTGCCGCGATCCGGCGCAGATGGGTGATGCCGCCGGCATGCACCACGGTCGCGCGGATATAGTCGATCAGCTGCTCCTCGATCAGCTGCTTGGCGTCCCAGATCGAGTTGAAGATCTCGCCCACCGCCAGCGGGGTGGTGGTGTGCTGGCGGATCAGCCGGAACGCGGCCTGGTTCTCCGCCGGCGTGGCGTCCTCGAGCCAGAACAGGCGGTACGGCTCCAGGTCCTTGCCCAGCCGCCCTGCCTCGATCGGGGTGAGGCGGTGGTGGACGTCGTGGAGCAGGTGGATGTCCCAGCCGAGCGCATTGCGTGCCTTGTCGAACAGCTCGGGCACGAAGCGCATGTACTTCGCCGTGCTCCACTGCGATTCCTCGGGCAGCGAGCCCTTGGCCGGCTCGTAGTAGAAGCGCTCACCCGACACGCCATAGGTCGTCGCCATGCCCGGCACGCCCGATTGCAGGCGCACCGCCTTGTAGCCTTGCTCGAGATATTCCTGGGCGCGCTCGATCGTCTCGGCGATGTCGCTGCCATTGGCGTGGCCATAGACCATGCAGCCCTCGCGCGCTGCGCCGCCGAGCAGCTGGTAGACCGGCATGTTCGCCAGCTTGCCCTTGATGTCCCACAGCGCCATGTCGACCGCGGCGATCGCGCTCATCGTCACCGGGCCGCGGCGCCAATAGGCGCCCTTGTAGAGATATTGCCAGATATCCTCGATGCTGTGCGCGTCGCGGCCGATCAGGCAGGGGATGACATGGTCGGTCAGATAGCTTGCCACCGCCAGCTCGCGCCCGTTCAGCGTCGCGTCGCCAAGGCCGTAGACGCCCTCGTCGGTCTCGATCTTCAGTGTTACGAAGTTGCGGCCGGGGCGCGTCACGATGACGCGGGCGGACGTGATACGTGGCAAAACAGGATCCCCTGGAAGTGGTCAGGCCAATATCCACTTGTATGACCTATCGTGTCAACCTACGAGGTGGTGTATCGATGAGGACGCAATGAAGATTACAGGCAACAAGCTCTATCAGCGCGTCGCGGCCTCGATCACCGAGGCGATCGAAGGGGGGCGTTGGTCGCCCGGCTCCCGGCTTCCCGGCGAGCGCGACCTGGCCGAGGAATACAAGGTCAGCCGGCCGACCATCCGCGAGGCGATGATCGCGCTCGAGATGAAGGGCTGGATCGAGGCGCGGCACGGCTCGGGCCTCTATGTCACCAAGCGCGATCATGGCAGCGGCGAGCGTGCGGATTCGCTCAATTTCGATGTCGGCGCCTTCGACCTGACCGAGGCTCGCATCCTGTTCGAGGGCGAGGCGGTGGCCCTGGCTGCGGTCTCGATCACCGAGGAGCAGATTGCCGAGCTCGAGGAGTTGCTGGCCGAAATGGCCGCCGACGACTCGAACGAGCCGTCGGTGATGGACGCGGACCACCGCTTCCACCTCGCCATCGCCAATGCCACCGGCAATGCCGCGATCCGCAGCGTCGTCGACTATCTCTGGGACCTGCGCGTCAATTCGCCGCTCGCCGCCAACATGTTCGCCCGCGCCAAGCGCGGCGGCATCACCCCGCGGGTCGAGGAGCATCGCCCGATTCTCGATGCGCTCAAGGCGCATGACCCGCACGGTGCGCGCAACGCGATGCGGCGCCATCTGCGCGGTGTGGTCGACGACCTGCTCGAAGCCACCGAATTGGAGGCAATGGAGCGCGCGCGCAACGAGATCGAGACGCGGCGCGACAGCGTGGCGCGGCGGCTGAAGATCGGTTCGGCCTGACCGGTTCGCCGAGTGGCTTGACACCGATTACCTAAACGCAGAGATTGGCCTGACCAAAAGGAGAGGCCGATTGCAAACCCGTCCGCGTGCGCGCCTGCTCGGCGCCGCCGCCTGTCTTACGCTGCCCGCAAGCCCCGCCGCGCTGGCCCAGCCCGCCGCCCCGGCGCCGCATGGCCCGGTCTATGAAGTCGCCCCGCCGATGGACGCGACGATCGAGCAGCGGCTGATGCCGCAGCTCGCCGCGCTGCTCCACCAGCTGCTGCGCGAGAAGCGCGACATGACGTTGGACGGCGTGCCGGTGTTCGACAGCGGCGACAAGTTCCTCCCCGGCAAGCTCGCCTCGGGCCTGCACTATCTGCTGCTCGATACGCCGCGCAGCGATCCCCGGCTCGTCACCTATCTCGCCGGCTACCGCGACATCGCCGACCTGACGATCGACGATCCCAACGACACTTGGGGGATCTATTACTATATCTCCGCGCTCCAAGCCCTGAAGCAGGCCGGGCTGCTCGAGCAGGCGGTGCGTCCCGAAACGCTGGTACGGCTCCGCCAGCGGCTCGACTGGCGCAACTTCGTCGACGCCAAGTCGCTCAAGCTGCTCCACAACCTGCCCAACAACTATTATGGCGTCGCCTTCAGCGTCGCTCGCCTGCGCTATCTGCTCGGTTGGGAGGACAAGCGCGCGTCCGAAGCGCTGCTCCAGCGGATGCTCGCCCATTATCGCAGCTATTCGGGCAAATACGGCTTTGCCGACGAGACGGAGGGGCATGGCCGGTTCGACCGCTATTCGGTGCTGCTGATCGGCGAGATCGCCCAGCGCTTCATCGAGACCGGCATGGCGCCGACGCCCGAAGTGAGGGCGTGGCTGCGCAAGTCGGCCGACCTCATGCTCGCGCGGGCCAGCCTGACCGGCGAAGGCTGGGAATATGGCCGCAGCATCGGCACCTATGGCGAGACCTGCTTCCTCGAAGTGCTCACCGCCGCAGCGAAGCTGGGCGTGCTCAGCAAGCGTGAGCAGGACATGGCCTATGCGCTCTCCAGCCGCATCGCTGCCCGCTATGCCGATTTCTGGCTGAACCCTGCCACCGGCTCGGTGAACCTGTGGGACGCGGGCCGCCGCACCGACGGCTATCGCGGCAAGCACCGGATCCTGGGCGAGAATCTCAGCCTCGCCCGCCAATATATCTACACCAACAAGCTGTGGAACGACCTGGGCTACCGGCGCGCCGCACCGTCGCCGGGCTATGCCGCCTGGCTGAAGACGCTGCCGGCCGCGACCTTCACCTGGTTCGCCCGCGGCCAATATGATCGGGCGTTGCTCACCTTGCGCGATGGCGCGCATGTCATCGGCCTGCCGATCATCAACGGCGCCGAAGACCAGCACATGCACAACCCCTATTTTCCGATCCCCTTCGCCGACGGCATGCTGCAGGGGGCCGCGGACGCCGAGTTTCCGCAACTCGTCCCCCGCTTTGCGCTGGCGGACGGCAGCGTGCTGATGCCGCTCGCCTGGTTCCGCGGAGTGACGTGGAAGCGTCTCGGCGACCGCACGATCGTCAGCTGGCGGCAGGATGCGATGGACCGGATGGGCAAGGACGCGCCGGTCCAGGACAAGCGCCTCACCGTCACCACGCGGTACGAATTCGCGCCTGGCCGCATCACGCGCACCGACAGCTATCGCGCGGCCGCACCGCTCGCGCTCGCGGAGGCGGTGATGGAATTCGCCAGCTTCTCGGGCGACGCACGCAGCGCCGGCCCGAGCGCGGTGGCGTTCGGGGCAGGGGAGGTCACCGGTTTCTCCGCTACCGGCTATGACGGCTGCACAGTCGGTCCTGCCAGCGGCAAGGATTATCGCGCGCCCACGGGCGCCTTTGCCTCGCTGGTCCGCTGCCGGATCGGCCCGACTCGCCTCGACGGCACGCGAGTCCTGCGCTGGACGATCACCTACAAGTGACCGCCGCAACCATCCGGCTCGATCGTTCGGGCCAATTGGGTTGACACCGGTGCCAAATTGGCCTTACCAAACAATCTGACCCGCAAAGCGGGCGTACAATACTGACGGGGAGAATACATGCCTGGGACCGCCTTTTCCGCTTTCGGACGCAATTCCGTGCGCCTTGCGCTGCTGGCCTCCGCCTGTGCGGTGATGCCTGCCTATGCGCAGACCGCGGAGACGGCGCCCGCGCCGGCCCCGGCGGAAAGCGTACCCCAGGAGGATGGCCAGGCGATCATCGTCACCGGTGCGCGCGCCGAACAGCGCAGCTCGATCGACGTCAAGCGCAACGCCACCGTGATCATGGACGGCATCGTCAATGACGAGATCGGCGCGCTGCCCGACAACAGCGTGGGCGACACGCTGGAGCGCATCACCGGCGTCTCGGCCGATCGTTTCAAGGGCAATGCCAACGAGCTGTCGGTGCGCGGTCTCGGCCCCACGCTGAGCTTCTCCGCGTTCAACGGCCGCGAAGTCTCCACCGCGGGCGCCGACCGCTCGGTCGCCTTCCAGCAATTCCCCTCGGAGCTGGTCAATGGCGTCATCGTCTACAAGTCGCAACAGGCCGACTTCCTCGAAGGTGGCATCGGTGGCGTGATCGAGCTCAGGTCGATGAAGCCGCTCGATTTCGGCAAGTCGCGCTTCCAGGCGGAGGTGCGCGGCACCTATCTGCCCAAGGACGACGCCATCATCGGCCGCGACGGCCTCGGCTACCGCGCCAATGCCAGCCTGGTGAAGCAGTTCCACACCGGGATCGGCGAGTTCGGCATCGCGATCGGCTATCAGCGCCAGGACGTCGCCGCGCCGGAAGACTATTACAACGGCAACTCTGCCTTCGTGCCGTGCAACACCGCGGCCAGCAACGGCACGCTGGCGACCGGCACCACCGCGGTGCTCAACGCCGCCGGCGCCAATTCGAACTGCACCGTCGGCACCGCACCGCGCACCGGCATCGGCGAGACGATCGGCAGCACCTACTACGCCACCCAGTCGCGTAACTTCCGCCAGCAGAACACCCGCGAGCTGCGCAACGCCGTGATCGGCGCGATCCAGTGGCGCCCGACCGACAATCTCGACATCGCGCTCGACGGCCAATGGTCGCGCCGCGAATCGACCGAGAACCGCAACATCCTGTCGATCGCGGAGGCGTTGCGCGGCATCAAGCCGATCCTGGTCGGCGACGGCACGAATGGCTTCAGCAAGGGCGCGCTGATCAAGTATGGCGGCAACTCGAACATCGAGGACCAGCTCGAGCTGCGCGAGCGCGACGAGACCTACAAGGGCGGCGGCGCCACCGTCACCTGGAAGCCGGGCAACTTCATCTTCACCGCCGATGGCAGCTTCTCGGACTCGCACCGCACCGAGACGCAGAAGGCGACGCGCATGCGCTCGACCACGCGCGTCGGCTATGAGCTCGACTATTCGGAGAGCCCGATCGTCCCGCGCGTCACCTTCCTCAATTTCGACGTCAACAACCCGGCCAATTTCGCGGCGAACACCGCCACCTCGGTCTATGCCCGCCAGCGCTTCGTCACCGATCGCAAGGATGATATCTGGGCCGGGCGACTCGACGGCGAGTATCGCTTCGCCGAAGATGGCTTCCTCAAGTCGATCAAGCTCGGCGGGCGCTATTCGGAACACCAGCGCACGCTCGACAACAACCGCAACAACGATCTCGCCACGCTGGTGCCCTATGGCGGGATGAGCGTCGCGCAGATCATCGCCAATGCGAACGCCAATTGCCGCAAGGCCTTCCCCACCAAGGACTATTTCCCGACGACGAACACCAACCTGACCAGCTGGGCGACGTTCGACAACCAGTGCCTGTTCAAGGCCTTCACCGGCCAGGATTCGCTGCCGCTCCCGGCCGAGAGCCGCGATCCGAGCGACATCGACGTGACCGAGAAGATCGCCGCCGCCTATGCGATGGCGAGCTTCGGCGGCGATCTGGGCAGCACGCCGTTCAGCGGCAATATCGGCCTGCGCTATGTGAAGACCAACATCGTCTCGCTCGGCTATCGCCTGCCCTACAAGGTGTCGATCGACAGCGCGTCGGACAATTATACCGTCGTCGCCGATCCCAGCGGCGCGATCCAGACGGATACGCTTAAGGGCGAATATCAATATTGGCTGCCCAGCCTGAACGTCGCCTTCAACCTGAGCGACAAGGTCAAGTTGCGCGCCGCGGGCTACCGTGCGCTGTCGCGCTCGCCGATCGAGAGCTTCGGCGCGGGTATCGCGCTCAATCCGCAGGCGAGCGGCACCGGCGGCGCCACCGGCGTGATCTTCAACCCGACCAGCGGCAATCCGGACCTGAAGCCGATGCGCGCCTGGAACGCGGATCTCAGCCTGGAATTCTACCCCAGCCGCGACTCGCTGTTCTCGATCGCGGGCTATTACAAGTGGCTGCGCGGCTCTGTGATCAGCCGCTCGGCGGGCATCCCGACGACGATCACCGTCACCACCGTGATCGACAACGGCGCGCCGAGCCAGGCGAGCTACAACGTCAACGTCATCGCGCCGGCCAACGATCCGGACATGCGCCACCTCTATGGCGTCGAGTTCACCGGCAGCCACAATTTCTCCTGGCTGCCCGGCATCCTGAGCGGGTTCGGCGTCAACGGCTCGTTCAACGTCGCCTGGGCGAACTTCCAGTATCCGGACACGTCGACGCTGGCCGCCTATCTCGATCCCGAGAACCTGATCGGCCTGTCGAAATATGTCGCCAACGGCACGGTCTATTGGGAGCGCAAGGGCTTTTCGCTGCGCGCGATGTATCGCTACCGCTCGCACTATTACAAGCCGAACGGCGGCACGAACCGCGGCGTGCAGGACGCGGGATACCTCAACCTGTCCGCGCAGTACGACGTGACCAAGAACCTCCAGCTCAAGCTCCAGGCGCTCAACGTCACCAACACCAAGGACGTGTTCTACAAGGGCGGCTATGACTCGATCGCCGAAGTGAGCGAGAGCGGGCCGCAATATTATTTCGGCTTCCGGCTCCGCTACTGATCGCCCGGGAGAGACATGATGCGCAAATCGAAACTCCTCCTAGTCCTGGCTGCGGTGCTTGCGCCGCAGGCTGCCTCCCATGCCGGGAACGCCTCCCCTGGCCTCAATACCCAGCAGCCGGTCTGCGACGGTGCGGAAGGATATTCCGCTTCGTTCGGTGGACGCAGGACCTTTTTCTTGGCGCCGGGCGCGATGATGCGGATGAAGGCCGCTATCCAGAGCGATCCGGCGGTGAAGGCAGCCTATGACGCGCTGATCGCGCGCGCCGAGAAGGCGATGGCGCGCTCGCTCTACACGGTGGTCGACAAGCGCGCGTCGCCGCCGTCGCGCGACCCGCACGACTATCTCAGCCTCGCGCCCTATTGGTGGCCCGATCCCAGCAAGCCGGGCGGCGTGCCGTATCTGCGCAAGGACGGCGAGATCAATCCGGACCGCAACACCGACAAGTACGACGTCACCGACCTGGAGGGCATGAGTTCGGACGTCGAGACGCTGAGCCTGGCCTATTATTTCTCCGACAACCCGCGCTATGCCGGCCGCGCCGCGAGCCTGGTGCGCACCTGGTTCCTCGCGCCCGCCACGCGGATGAACCCGAACATGAACTATGCCCAGGCCGTGCCCGGGCGCGAGGAGGGGCGGGCCGAGGGCGTGCTCGATACCTCGCGGCTCGAGCGGGTGGTCGAGGGGATCGGGCTGATCGGGCCGGCGGGGAAACTCACCGCCGAGGAGCAGAAGGGCCTGGAGAAGTGGTTCTCCGACTATCTCGACTGGATGCAGACGAGCCGGAACGGCAAGGCGGAGAACGCAGCGAAGAACAACCACGGCATGTGGTTCGACGCGCAGACCGCACAATTCGCGCTGTTCGCACGGCGCGCGGAGATGACGAAAGCCGTCGCGGAAGCGTTCGGCAGGAAGCGCATCTCGCCGCAGATCACGCCCGAGGGCAAGCTGCCGCTCGAGCTCGCGCGTACGCGCAGCCTCCATTACTCGATCTACGCGCTGTTCGCGGCCTATGACGTGGCGGACATGGCCAAGTGCGTCGGCGTGGACGTGTGGAACTATGCCGATGGCGGCAAGAGCCTGCGCGGGGCGACCGATTATCTGAAGCCCTATTACCGCAAGGTCGAGACCTGGCCGCTGCCCGAGCTGCGCCAGCAGCCAGACGAGCTGGACGAGCTGATGCGCCGCGCCCGGGGGGCCTGGGGAGACAGCTATCCGCTGGCGCCGGAGACGGAGATCAAGCGCTATTTCGGCACCGCTCCCGGCCCGAGCGAGCCGAACAAGGCGGCGGAGAAATAAGCGAGCAGTGCAAAAGCTGTTCCCCGGCTTTCGCCGGGGAACACAGCTACCGGCCCTTCAAAGCGGCTTCCCGTCCCTGCCCAGCATCTCCATCCGATAGGCGCAGCCATAGAAGGTCTTGCCTGGATGGCTGGCGACATTGGAGATGCTGCGCGCGACGGTCAGATGCGCGCCGAAGGCCTCATCGCCCTGTGGCCGCACGGTCTCGTCCTTCACGATGCGTTCGCCCAGGAACTTGCGGAACTTGATCTCCGCCTCGGCCCGCTTCGCATCGGCAGGCCCAAGGCTCTCGATCAGCGGCGTCGGGTCCATCGCATTGCGGATATTCTCGCCGCGCGCGATCGTCGCCGGATCCGCCACATCGAGCACCGCCAGGATCGAATCGGCCGTGAAGGCGATGCGCTGGGTGCGATAGGCGCCTGCAACAACGATCTCGGCCGGCAGCGTATATTCGCGCAGGAATGCGTTCGCCGACGCGACCTCCTTCCAGCCGCGGGCGCGGGCGATGCCGTCCCGCCCGTCCAGCGCCAGCGCGAACCCGATATATTCGGGCACGGAGAGGCGACAGCCGACGGCATCGGCTTCGCTGACCCGTGATGGATCAGCGTCCTGTCGCGAAGGCGCGATCAGGGCGAGGGAAAGCGCGAACAGGCCAAGCATCACCGGTGCATAAGCAGCGATCCTCTTGGAGGAAAGCTGTTCCCCGGCGAAGGCCGGGGCCCAGGGTTTCTCTGCCGTGTCGCTTGTGACCCTGGGCCCCGGCTCTCGCCGGGGAACGGCCCCGCTTTCGACGGCGCATAGAATCCTCCCGGCGGGAAGGGATTCTGGAGGATCACTTCGCCGGGCAGGTCTTCTGCGCCGAGCTCACCACGAACGGCTTGCTCGCCAGCTCCGCCGCGGTGTCGTCCAGCCACTTGCGGAACTCGCGCTCGGTCTTCGGCGCGCCGGGCTCCTGCACCCAGGCCGCGCCAAAGGCGTAGCGGATGTTCCGCGGATCGCAGAACTGCGCGTAGAGCGTCTTGCCGTCACTGCCCGTGCCCACGACCTCGTCGGCCGGATAGAACAGCGCGATGCCGAGGTCGTCGTGCGCCAGGCTCTGCGCGCCCCAGGTGGCGAAATAGCGCCACTTGCCGCGCTTCGGGCTTTCGATCCGAGTGACGCCGTCGTGCAGCACCAGCCCCGCGACCATCGCCGGCACATTGCCGCTCACCCGCGCCTCGACATTGGTCAGCCGCGAGCCGGCGAAGATCCGGTAGGTGGTCGAAAGGTCGGCCGGGCCGCCCTCGCCGGCGAAGCCGCTATTGGTCACCAGCACGGTCGCGGCGCGATCGGTGTTGAACACGCGCGCGCTAATCTTGGCCTTGCCGAGCTGGGTCGCCGCGCCGCCGCGCAGCACGCCGATCCCGCCCATGCCGAGCGACTGGTCGACCTGGAAGATGTCCTGCCCCCAGGGCGCCATCGAGTGATAGTCGTCCTTGCCCATGCCGATCGTCGGCAGCACGTTGCCGGGCAGCTTCTTGCCGTAGATGTCGGGCACGTTGCGCTCGTCGAGATACAGGCGATAGGCGACCTTGTCGCTCTCCCAGCCCGGGCCCTCCATCGCCACTTCGCCGTCATGGATCTTGTGGTCCGCGGGCACGTCGAACCGGTCGACCAGCTTGTAGCTGCCATCGGCCTGGCGGACGTTGAGCGTCGCCAGCGCCGCGGGCGGGGCGGTATCCTGCCCGGCCGCGATCAGCAGTGGGGCGGCGAGGAGCCAGAGGGCGTGCTTCATATGCTTCCTTACTTGCTCAGATCATATACCGCGGCGCCGGCGAGCAGATAGGCGCCAGTGCCGTAGAATTGCGCGTCCTGGGCCTTCACCACATCGGGCCGGTCGCTCACCTGCTGTACCCAGCCCAACATGCCATTTGGCTGAACGGCACGTTCCAGCGCGGCCCAACCCCTTGTAACTGCGGGAAGATAGGTCTTGCGATCGAGAAGACCAGCCTTGATCCCCCACGCCATGCCATGGACGTAGAAGCCGGTGCCGCTCGATTCATCGGTCGAGCGCTCGGGGTCGGCGAGCAAGGAGGGCGGCCAATAGCCATTGCCGCGCTGGAGCGTCACCAGCTTTGCAGCCATCTCCTTGAACAGGCGGACATAATAGGCGCGGCGCGGATCCTTGGCCGGGATCTCGGGGATCATCCGGGCCAGGCCGGAGAACACCCAGCCATTGCCGCGGCTCCAGAACAGCTTCTCGCCATGCTGCCCGCGCTGGTCGAAGAAGCGGCTGTCGCGGAAATAGAGGTGCTCGTTCCTGTCGAACAGATAGGCGGTGGTCGCGCGATATTCCCGGTCGGCGAAGCCGGCGTAGCGGCCATCCCTGGTGTCCCGGCTCAGCGCCCAGAGTGTCGGCGGCGCCATGAACAGCGCATCGCACCAGCACCAGCGGGTGGTGCAGGCGGGGTCGCCGCTCTCCGGCGCGATGAACTTCAGATCGTTCGTTTTCGGCGCGGCGAGGACCTGGTCGAAAGTCGCGCGCATCGGCGCCAGCGCGGCGGACCCGGCGCCGTGCCGCGCCGCCCAGATCCAGGCAGCGCCGATGACATGGTCGTCGGCATGATAGGGCCTGTCGCCCAGCCGCCAGCCTTCCTCGCGCCCCTTGGCGAGGATCGCGTCCTTGTAGCGCACGCTTTTCGAGCGATCGGCAAGGCTGGTCAGCGCCACCCAGAAGGTCGCCTGCTGCCAGTCGCGCGCGCTCTTCGTGCTCGGCCGCGCGGCGGGCATGTAGCTGAGGTCGTCGAGATGGGTCAGCTGCCAGTCGGCGACGCGCTCGAGCGATGCCATCACCTGCACCCGGGCCGGCAGCGCCGGAGCCGTCGCGGCAGCCGGAGCCACGGGGCGGGCGATGCCGCTCGGGCTGGCGGCCAGCGCGGCGCCTGCCAGGACGGCAGCGAGCTTGAGCTTCATCGGATCTCCCCATCGTTGCTACCGCTGTCATCGCGGGTCCGCCGAACGATGTTGGCCTGATGGGTTCAAGTCAAGTGGTAAGGCCAATTCACCCGCGGCGGGCGCAAATCTGGTTGACGCTACGGCAACCGCCATTCGTGCAGAACCAGCGGTTTTCCGGGGATTTTAGTCGCTTCGAAACCCGATTCGCCCTATGATGCTGGCATATGTCCGGCACCGCGCTTCCCTATGAGTTCCAGATCGACGTCGCCCAGTCCGACATCGACTTCATGGGGCACGTCAACAACGCTTCCTATCTGAAGTGGGTGCAGGAGGCGGTGATCGCCCATTGGCAGGCGCTGGCGCCGGTCGAGGCGGTGGCCGAGCACCTCTGGGTCGCGCTCAAGCACGAGATCACCTATCGCCGACCGGCGTTCCTTGAGGACGACGTGGTCGCCACGGTGCTGCTCGAGAAGGTCCAGGGCGCGCGCGCCTTCTACGAAACGGTGATCCGCCGCGGCGGCGAAGTGCTGGCCGAGGTCAAGTCGAGCTGGTGCTGCCTCGATGCCGAGACGCTGCGCCCGGCGCGGCTGGCACGCGACGTGATCGACAAGTTCTTCGTAAAGAGCGAAGACTGACGGCGAGAATCCGTTAACTTCTGCCTGCGAAATCGGCCCGATGTATCGCGTATCGTTCCGCAAAGAGCTGAATCTTCTCGATATCAAGTGGCTCGCCATGTTCGAGCCCGAGCGCGTCGGCGACTATGCCCGCCGCCTGCGCGACCAGTTCGATGCCGAGGGTTTCGCGCCCGGCTATCTGCTGCGGATGGACATGCGCAGCAGCGGCGTGCAGGCGCAGGAGGCGGTGTTCGCCTTTCGCCGCCACTTTGCCGGTTTCCCGGCGGCGCGCCGCATCGCGATCGTCACCGAAAGCGCGATCACCCGGATGCAGGTCCGCCGCGAGATGACCCAGCCCTATCTGCGCATCTTCGACCGCGCCGAGCCCGCGCTGAGCTGGCTGCTGCAGCCGGATTCGGAACAGGATCGCCGCGCGGAACCGGGCTAGGCGAGCGGCAGCAGGATCAGCGTGATCCGGTCATGGCCGACCGCAATGTCTAGCGTCTGCCCCGCCTCCACCTCGATCGGCTCGGGGAAGCTGTGCAGTATCTGGAGCCAGCCGCCGTCGGTGTAGCGATCGGGATGATTGTCGAACGACACGCCGTCCCACAGGTCGATGTGCATCCACTGGACGATGCCGATGGCACGCCCGCTCGCGGTGACCGGTATGTTCAGCCGGGCGAGCGTGGCGTCATGCTTCTTCTGGGTAAGGTCGAGGCGCACCAGCTCGAGGTCGTCCGACAGGCGCTCCCATCCGGTCATCGTGCCGTGGACCGGCAGGCGCTGCGGCGCGAAGGCCGTGAAGGGGGAGAGGTCGAACCCCGAAACCTCGCCGACAAAGCTGTAGTCGGCCAGGTTCTCGCTCGCCACCAGGCATCCCATCGCGCTCGCCGCGCGCGGGATCACGATAGCCTCGGGCGCAAGCAGCCGGCGATGGGCGTCCTCGAACGTGTCGAGCACCTTCTCGGTCAGCAGGTCGCTCGACAGAATTTCCGAGACCAGGATGTCTGCCGGCGCGTCGAGCTCCGCGCCCACGGCGAGCTCGGTCGAAGGCCTGGCGTGCACGGTGATGCGGTCCGCATAGCCGTTCAGCGCGACGATCTGCTGCGCCATCTCGGCGATCATCGGCTCCATCTCGCACGCCACCACGTTTCGCGCCCCGGCCCGGGCGGCCATCAGCGACAACAGGCCGCTGCCCGCGCCGATGTCGAGCACGCGCGCATCGGGGCCGGTCACGGCGATCGCGGCCTTGATCGCCGCTTCGAACGCATCGTTGCGCGGCGCGTCGTTCATCATCGGGATGTGCCAGAAGGGCACCGAGCTCGATCCGAGCCGGCGGACCTGATGGCGCAGGTGCAGATTGTCCGGCTGCAGCGCGAGCGCGCGGCGGAATTGCCGCAGCGCGTCCAGGTTGCGCCCGGCATCGGCCAGCACCACGGCCAGATTGCCGATCGCGGTCGCATTGTCGGGATCGACCGCGCAGGCGCGCTCGAGCGTGGCGATCGCCTCGGCGGTGCGGCCGAGCCAGTGCAGCGTCAGACCCTTCTCGTGCAGCGCCACGGCATGATCGGGCTCGATGCCTAGAAGCTGGTCCCAGGCGGCGAGGGCATCTTCGGGGCGGGTGAGGCGACCGAGCAGGCCGGCGAGCAGCGGCAGCACGTCGGTCGCGCGATAGCCCTGCGCCAGCACATGACGATAGCCTGCCTCGGCGCCTTCGAGGTCCCCCTGTTCGTGCAAAGCCATCGCTTCGGCGAGCGCCGCGCGTGCCGCGTTCAGATGGTCAGTGGAAGCCGGATCGGTCACGTCGTCTTTCCCAGAATATCAGTGTCGGGGCGCGGCCTGTTCGATAGGCCAATCGCCGCCGCCGGTCACATGCCGATCGCCGCATCGCTGGCCAGCTTGTCGGCGCGCTCGTTGTCGGGGTGGCCGGCATGGCCCTTCACCCACACCCATTCGATGCGGTGCGGCTTGGCGGCGGCGAGCAGTTCCTGCCAGAGGTCGGCATTCTTCACCGGCTTCCGGTCGGCAGTCTTCCAGCCGTTCTTCAGCCAGCCATGGATCCACTTGGTCAGCCCGTCGAGCACATAGCGGCTGTCGGTCGACAGCGTGACGCGGCAGGGGCGCTTCAGGGCCTTCAGCCCCTCGATCGCGGCCATCAGCTCCATGCGGTTGTTGGTGGTGTGCGCCTCGCCGCCCGAGAGTTCCTTCTCGACGCCGCCGGTACGCAGCACCACGCCCCAGCCGCCCTTGCCGGGATTGCCCTTGCACGCGCCGTCGGTGGCGATTTCGACATGTTGCAGTTCGCTCATGCGAAGAGCGCGTCGCCCTTCTCGGCATAGAAGTCCAGACGGCGCATATAGGCGAGCGGGTCTTTCCTGGTGACAAGCGCATCCGCCGGCGTGTTGAGCCAGTCCCAGGCGCGGGTGAGGAAGAAGCGCAGCGCCGCGCCCTCCGCCAGGATCGGCAGCGCGGCGCGCTCGGCGGCGCCCAGCCCGAAGCTGGCGTCATAGCCCTCGACCAGCGCGCGGCCGATCTCGGGCGCGTAGTTCTCGCCCTTGCCGTCAAATGCCCAGGCGCCGTGCATCACTGCGAGGTCATAGGCGCGGATATCGGTGCAGGCGAAATAGAAGTCGATCAGCCCGGTGATGCGGTTGCCGAGCATCAGCACATTGTCGGGAAACAGGTCGGCGTGGACCGCGCCGGTCGGCAGGTCGGTCGGCCAGGCGGCGAGGATCGTGTCGAGCGCCTTGCCGGCGCGGTCGTACAGGCCCGGCTGGATGCCATCGAGATCGCGCCCGCAGCGCTCGAACAGCGGCCGCCACTCGGCGACGCCCATCGAGTTGGGCCGGCTGAGCGGGAAATCCTCGGCGGCCTTGTGCATCTTGCCCATCGACTCTGCCGCGGCGCGCGCCTGGGCGGGGGTGGGGTGCGACACCGATACGCCCGAGAGGAACTGGATCAGGCAGGCCGGGCGCCCCTCCAGCTCGTGGATGAGCGTGCCGGCGCGATCGGGCACCGCCGGCGGCACGGGCAGGCCGCGATCCGCCAGATGATCGAGCAGCGCCATGAAATAGGGCAGGTCGCCGCTTGCCACGCGCTTCTCGTAGAGCGTCAGGATGAAGCGGCTCTTGCTGGTATCGACGAGATAGTTGGAGTTCTCCACGCCCTCGGCAATGCCCTTGGCCGAGACGAGCTCGCCGACATCGAACTTGTCGAGGAACGCGCTCAGCGCCTCTGCCGAAACCTGCGTGTAGACCGCCACAAATCCCCCTTCGTCATCCCCGCGAACGCGGGGACCCATCTCCCGCCAGCGCGGCCGGCACAACCGCAGTTGTGCTTGGGGCCGCCCAAGGCGGAAGGCTCAAGCCGCTTCCAGCCCGCGCGGCAGCTTGAAGACGACGTTCTCGGGCACGCTCTCGACTTCGCGCTCGGTCACCTCGAAGCGCTCGGCCAGCTTGTCGACCAGTTCGCGCACCAGCAGCTCGGGGGCGGACGCGCCCGCGCTGACGCCGACGGTGCCGACGCCGTCGAACCAGCTCCAGTCGATATCCTCGGCGCGCGGGATCAGATAGGCGGTGGTCCCCTGGCGCTCGGCGACCTCGACGAGGCGCAGCGAGTTGGACGAGTTCCGGCTGCCGATCACCAGCATCAGGTCGACCGAGGATGCGATCGCCTTCACCGCGCCCTGGCGGTTGGTGGTGGCGTAGCAGATGTCGTTGGGTCCCGGCGCCAGGATGGTCGGGAAGCGGCGCTTGAGCACTTCGAGCGTCGCCGCGGTATCGTCCACCGACAGCGTGGTCTGGGTGAGGAAGGCGAGGTTGGCCGGATCGGCGACCTGCACCGCTTCGGCGCAGGCGGGCGTCTCGACCAGCGTCATCGCACCCGCGGGCACCTGGCCGAAGGTGCCGATCACCTCGGGATGGCCGGCATGGCCGATGAACAGGATGTGGCGCCCGGCCGCGACCAGCCGCTCGGCCTGGCGGTGGACCTTGGAGACCAGCGGGCAGGTGGCGTCGAGATAGTCGAGCCCGCGCTCCTCGGCCTTGGCCGGCACTGCCTTGGGCACGCCGTGCGCGGAGAACACCACCGGCACGTCGTCGGGCACTTGGTCGAGCTCCTCGACGAAGATCGCGCCCTTCGCCTTCAGCGTGTCGACCACGAACTTGTTGTGGACGATCTCGTGGCGCACATAGACCGGCGCGCCATATTTCTCGATCGCCAGCTCGACGATGCGGATGGCGCGATCCACCCCGGCGCAAAAGCCACGGGGCGCTGCGATCAGCAGTTCGAGTACGGGTTTCATTGGGTCTGCCATAGTTCCGCCTCGCACCTACGCGATTGCTTGCGCGGGCTCAACGCGGTTCCTATGCTGCGCGCCGTTTTGGACCCCATTGGTCCCGTGTCGTTGAAAGGGTTTCCTCTTGGTCCGCAAGCTCGCCGTTTTCGCCCTGATCCCGCTCGCGCTCAGCGGCTGCAAACGCTCCGGCGAGATCGACGTCTCCGAAGGCGGCGCCGGCGTGACCGCGACGCGTTCGGCCTGCCCGCATGTCGGGATTCCTGCCGGCACCGGCGACATGACGATCTTCAATCCCGCGAGCAGCCGCGAGGCGACCGCGATTGACGTCAACGCCGTGATGACCAACGTCACCTCGACCTGCGACGATGCCGGTCCGCAGGTGGTGACCACGGTCAATTTCGACGTGCTGGCCCGCCGCCAGAGCGCGGACGGCGCGCGCGACGTGAGCTTCCCCTATTTCGTCACCGTGGTGCGCGGCGGCACCTCGGTGGTCGCCAAGCGGATCAACCGCGTCACCGTGCATTTCGAGCCCGGCCAGCTGCGCGCGCAGACCACCGGCACCGCGACCACCTATGTCGATCACGCCGCAGCGACGCTGCCCGATGACGTCCGCAAGCGCCTGACCGAGAAGCGCAAGGCCGGCGAGCAGTCGGCGGCGATGGACCCGCTGGCCGATCCCGCGGTGCGCGGCGCGGTGCTTTCGGCCACCTTCGAGGCGCTGGTCGGCTTCCAGCTGACCGAGGATCAGCTGAAGTACAACGTCACGCGGTGAAGCTGCCCGAACTGGCCTTTACCGCCACCGACTGGTCGCAGGTTCCGCGCACCGAGCATCCCGGCGAGACCGGGATGGCCTGGTGGCGAAGCTTCGCCGTCGGCGATCTGCGCGTGCGGATGGTCGAATATTCGCCCGGCTATCTCGCCGATCACTGGTGCGATCGCGGGCATGTGCTGCTGGTCCTCGAAGGCGAGATCGAGAGCGAGCTGCGCGACGGCCGGCGCACCCGGCTGACCGCGGGCATGTCCTATCAGGTGTCCGACTTCGGCGATGCGGCGCACCGCTCGTCCACAGCGACGGGCGCCAAGCTCTTCATCGTCGATTGACTCGAATCGAGGGCGCGGCCAAGGCTGCGTCCGTCGACAGGCACGCGCGGGAGAGTGCAGGGTAACCTGCCGCCGAAGGAGCAACCGCCCCGGAATCTCTCAGGCACCAGGGACCGCGCGTACACGACACTCTGGAAAGCGGACGCGGCGATGCCACGTCCCACCGAAGGGGTAAGCCAGCATGCTGGCGAAAGCTCTCAGGTTCCGTGACAGAGGGGGCGATGGGCCGGTGCGCGAGGATTCCGCGCCGCTTCGTCGTATCCTGCACGAATCCGGAGCATGCGCATGAGCGAGACAATCCAGGATCCCCATGGCCAGGATCCCGAAGCCGCAGAGGGCGAGGACGCCCTGCTTCAGCTGCCGCTCGATGCGTGGCACCGCGCCCGGGGCGGCCGCATGGTCCCCTTCGCGGGTTATGAAATGCCCGTCCAGTATGAGGGCATCATGGCCGAGCATCTCTGGGTGCGCGAGCATGCCGGGCTGTTCGACGTCAGCCATATGGGCCAGCTCAGCTTCTCGGGCGAAGGCGTGGAAGCCGCGCTCGAGGCGCTGATGCCGGCCGACATCCAGGCCGCCAGGCCGAGCCACCCAGTCTATTCGCTGCTGATGGCCGAGAATGGCGGCATCCTCGATGACCTGATGCTCACCCGCCGCGACGACGGCAGCGTCTACATGGTCGTCAACGGCGCCTGCAAATGGGACGACATCGCCCATTTCCGCGAGTTCCTGCCCGACGAGATCGGCATGAACCACATGGAGGATCACGCCCTGCTCGCCCTTCAGGGGCCGGAGGCGGCGACCGCGCTCGAGCGGGTGATCCCCGGCGTCTCGGCGCTGGTCTTCATGCAGGGCGCCGCGTTCGGCTGGCAGGGCCATGAGCTGTGGATCAGCCGCTCGGGCTATACCGGCGAGGACGGGTTCGAGATCTCGGTACCTGCCGAAGCGGCCGCAGCACTCGCCGACGCGCTCACCGCGCAGCCCGAGGTCAAGCCGATCGGCCTGGGCGCCCGCGATTCGCTGCGGCTCGAGGCGGACCTGCCGCTCTACGGCCATGACCTCGATACCGAGACCACCCCGGTTTCCGCCCAGCTCGGCTTCGCGCTCAAGAAGCGCCGGCGCGAGGAAGGCGGCTTCCCCGGCCATGCCCGCATCATGCTCGAGCGCGAGCAGGGCCCGATCCTCAAGCGCGTCGGCCTGGTCGTCGAGGGGCGCCAGCCGGTCCGCGAGGGCGGCCTGGTCCTCGACGCCGAGGGCAACGAGGTCGGCAAGGTCACCTCGGGCGGCTTCGCGCCGACGCTGCAGCAGCCGATCGCGATGGCCTATGTGCCCGCCGCTTCGGCCGAGCCCGGCACCAAGATCACCCTTGCCCAGCGCGGCAAGATCCATTCGGCGGAGGTCGTGAAGATGCCCTTCGTCGCCCACAAATACGTCAGAAAGGGAGCCTGATGAGCCGCTATTTCACCGAAGATCATGAGTGGATCGACGTCGACGGCGACACCGCGACGGTCGGCATCACCGACTATGCCCAGAGCCAGCTCGGCGACATCGTGTTCGTCGAGACCCCGGACGAGGGCAAGGAAGTGAGCAAGGGCGACGACGCCGCCGTCGTGGAGTCGGTCAAGGCCGCGTCCGACGTCTACGCGCCGGTCTCGGGCACCGTCATCGAGGGCAACGAGGCGCTCGCCGACAATCCCGCGCTGGTCAACGAGGACCCCGAGGGCGAAGGCTGGTTCTTCAAGCTCACCCTCAGCGATCCGAGCGAGCTGGAAAGCCTGATGAACGACAGCGCCTACCAGGACTACGTCTCGAAGCTGTGATTCGGCCGCTTGCCCTTGGCGCCCTCGCGGCCCTGCTCGCCGGTTGCGGTGGGCAGAAGGCGTTGACGGTAGAAAGCTATCTCGCCCGGTGCGAGGCGCTCAAGGGCAAGCCGGTCCAGCTCGCCGGCTATCTCGGCGAATGCGCGGGTTATGACTGCCACCTCTACGCGGAAAAGGCGCGCTACGATGCGGCGTTCGCCGCCGGCGCGAAGGATCGCGGCAAGCTGGCCGAACCAGATGCGAGCATCGGTATCGGCGGCGAAGAGGCTTTCGACCGCAAGGCCGCGCCGCTTCAACATAGTTATGTCGTGATCACCGGCACCGTCGCCAAGGATACCTGCACCGGCGCAGGCGGCACCGATCGCTCCGCCGGCATCGAGCCCACCGACATCCAGCCCTGGTCGCCCACCAAAACCAAATGAGAAGGCCCTGATGCGCTACCTTCCCCTTACCCAGCCCGACCGCGAGGCGATGCTCGGCGTCATCGGCGCCAAGTCGATCGACGACCTGTTCGCCGACGTCCCCGCGAGCGCCGTGCTCGAAGGCCCGATCGCCGGCCTGCCGATGCACGCGAGCGAACTCGCGGTCGAACGCCACATGATCCGGCTGGCGGCGAAGAATCTCGCCGCGGGGGCCGCGCCCTTCTTCCTCGGCGCCGGCGCCTATCGCCACCACGTGCCGGCGAGCGTCGACCATCTCATCCAGCGCGGCGAGTTCCTCACCGCCTATACGCCCTACCAGCCCGAGATCGCGCAGGGCACGCTGCAGATGATGTTCGAGTTCCAGTCGCAGGTCGCGCGCCTGCTCGGCTGCGACGTCGCGAACGCCTCGATGTACGACGGCTCGACCGCGTGCTGGGAAGCCATCACCATGGCGCGGCGCGTCACCAAGCGCGGCAAGGCGATCCTCTCGGGCGGCCTGCACCCGCATTATGTCTCGGTCGCCGAGACGATGGCCAAGTTCACCGGTGACCAGCTCGTCACCGCGGTTCCGACGCTGTCGCCGACGTCCGACACCGACGACCTGATCGCCCAGATCGACGACGATACCAGCTGCGTCGTGGTCCAGTATCCCGACATTCTCGGCCGCATCGCCGATCTCTCCAAGCTCGCCGAAGCCGCGCATGCGAAGAAGGCGCTGCTCGTCGCCGTCGTCACCGAGCCGGTGGCGCTGGGCGCGATCCGCTCGCCCGGCGAGATGGGCGCGGACATCGTGGTGGGCGAGGGCCAGTCGCTCGGCGTCGGCCTGCAGTTTGGCGGGCCTTATGTGGGCCTGTTCGCCTGCTCGGAGAAGCTGGTCCGCCAGATGCCGGGCCGCCTGTGCGGCGAGACCCAGGATGCCGAGGGCAAGCGCGGCTATGTGCTGACGCTCTCCACCCGCGAGCAGCATATCCGCCGCGAGAAGGCGACCTCGAACATCTGCACCAGCTCGGTGCTGTGTGCGCTGGCCATGTCGGTGCACATGACGCTGCTCGGCGAGAAGGGCTTGCGCCAGCTCGCCGCGATCAACCATGCCGGCGCCTCGGCCGCCGCCGATCGCCTGGCCCAGGTGCCGGGGGTCGAGCTGGTCACCCCGACCTTCTTCAACGAGTTTACCCTTAAGTTGTCGAAGGAAGCGCGCCCGGTGGTTCGCACGCTGGCCGAGCAGGGCATCCTCGCAGGCGTCTCCCTCGGCCGACTGTATCCTTCGGCCGCGGATCTTGGCACCGGCCTGATCGTCGCGGTCACCGAAACCACTACTTCGGAGGACGTCGAGACGCTTGCCTCCGCGCTCCAGGAGGTGCTGGCATGAGCACGATCAACCAGTCCGGCTGGCGCCCGACCACCCCGCAGGCCGGCGAGGCCAGCGACCTCTCGACCTTCACCGGCAATCGCGCGCTGATGCTCGAGGAAGCGCTCATCTTCGAGATCGGTTCGTCCGAAACCACGGGCGTCGATTTCGGCGAGGTGCCGCAGGCCAAGTCGCGCCTCGGCGGCCTGACCCGTGATGCCGAGATCGGCCTGCCCGGCCTGTCCGAGCCCGAGACGGTGCGCCACTATACCCGCCTCAGCCGCCAGAACTACGCGATCGACCTGGGCCTGTTCCCGCTCGGCTCGTGCACGATGAAGCACAATCCGCGCCTCAACGAGCGCATGGCGCGCCTGCCGGGCTTCGCCGATATCCACCCGCTCGCTCCCGTCGACACGGTGCAGGGCGCGCTCGAGGTCATCGACCAGCTCGCCCACTGGCTGATCACGCTGACCGGCATGCAGGCGGTGGCGATGAGCCCCAAGGCCGGCGCGCATGGCGAGCTCTGCGGCATCCTGGCGATCCGCTCGGCGCTCGACGCGCAGGGCCAGCAGGACCGCAAGATCCTGCTCGTGCCGACCAGCGCGCACGGCACCAACCCGGCGACCGCCGCGTTCGCCGGCTTCTCGGTCGAGGACATCCCCGCCACCGAGGACGGCCGTGTCGACCTGGAGGCGCTCAAGGCGCGGCTGGGGCCGGACATCGCCGGCGTGATGATCACCAACCCCAATACCTGCGGCCTGTTCGAGCGCGAGATGAAGGCGATCTCGGACGCGGTCCACGCGGCGGGCGGCTATGTCTATTGCGACGGCGCCAATTTCAACGCGATCGTCGGCCGGGTCCGCCCGGGCGATCTCGGCGTCGATGCGATGCACATCAACCTGCACAAGACCTTCTCGACCCCGCATGGCGGCGGCGGCCCGGGCTCGGGCCCGGTCGTGCTGTCGGCGGCGCTGGCACCCTATGCGCCGCTGCCGTTTGTCGAGAAGCAGGGCGACAAGTTCCACCTCGTCGAGGAAGAGACTGCGGGCGAGCATCATGCCGGCACCTTCGGCCGCATGACCGCCTTTAACGGCCAGATGGGAATGTTCACGCGGGCGCTGACCTACATCCTCAGCCACGGCGCGGACGGTCTCCGTCAGGTCGCCGAGGATTCGGTGCTCAACGCCAACTATATCCTGCGCTCGATGGAAGACGTGCTCGAGGCTCCCTTCGCCAAATACGGACCGTGCATGCACGAGGCGATCTTCAGCGACCGCGGCCTGCCGGAAGGCATCTCGACGATCGACATCGCCAAGGGGCTGATCGACGAGGGCTATCACCCGATGACGGTGTACTTCCCGCTCGTCGTCCACGGCGCGATGCTGGTGGAGCCGACCGAGACCGAGTCGAAGGCGACGCTCGACCAGTTCATCGGCGCGTTCCGCAGCGTGGCAGCCCGCGCCAAGAACGGCGACCCGACGATCAAGACCGCCCCGCACTTCGCGCCGCGCCGCCGCCTCGACGAGACGCTCGCCGCGCGCAAGCCGGTGCTCGCGTGGAAGGCCCCGGCAAAGGCGGAAGCTGCGGAGTAAGCCACCTCAAAAGCCCTCTCCCTTTGGGAGAGGGTTGGGTGAGGGCGAGCGCTCCATGAGCGGCACGGCCTGAGGGGCGTTCACCCTCACCCTCCCACGCCTTGCGGGCGGCGGGCCCCTCCTTCTCCCAACGGGAGAAGGGGAGGAAGGAGAGGGGCTTAGTCGTCAGCGGTGCCGCTGCCACAGCCAGTCGGCCGGCAGCCCGACCCGTTCGCTCGCCTTGGCCGGCGGCGCCTCGAGCAGCGGCACCCGGTCGGCTAGCCTGGCGACCAGCCGCACGATGCGGCGCTCATGCTCGCGCAGCCGCCATTCCTCCAGGTCGAGCCGCGCGATCAGCGCGTCGGGCAGCAGCGAGACCGCGGCGCGCAGCAGCATCCGCTGGAACGGCCGCGCGACCCAGGGCAGCGCCGGCACCGTGCGCATGATCTCGAGGAACTCGGCGATGATCGGCGAGGGCACCAGCCGCGCGTCCATCCGGGCGAACATCGCCGCCATCTTCGCCTCGCTGGTCGGCGCGCCGGTCGCGCCATAGAGCCGCGCCACCACCGCGCCCTCGGCCAGCGCGCTGTCGCGCTCGCGATAGCTCAGCGTCTCGGCATAGGCGTGATAGGCGCGGATGAAGCCATAGGACGCGGTCGCCTGCACCCAGTCGAGCAGCACGGGATCGTTGGCGCGATAGGGCGTGCCTTCGCTGGTGGTGCCGGTGACGCGCTCGTGCGCGCGGACCACGCCCCGGATCATCGCCTCGGCGCGGCTCCTCGGGCCATAGACGCTCATCATCGCGGCAAGCCCGGTGCGGCGCAGCCGGGTGAGCGCATCGGTGCGGAAGTTCGAATGCTGCCACACGCCGTCGCGCACGCCGGGCTCCGCCAGCTCGAGCAGCACCGCGGCGACGCCGCCGATGAACAGGGTGACCGGGTTCTTGAACACCCGCCACGACACCGAGTCCGAGGGGAGCAGCGCGGCTTCGCCCGCCGGCGCGGCGAAATCGAAGTCCATGCCGGGCGCGGTGCCCATCATCTCGCCGGCGGCGGCGCCGATGCGGCGGAGCATGGGTTCGGGGAAGGAGATCGCGGCCATGCGCAGTCAACGTGCCGGGCGCGGCTTCGTTCATTGCCCGCCGGATGCACCGGAACCGACCAAATCGGGTTTGCGCGCCGGCCCAGCGCCGGGGCAGCCTGTCCGGCGCAGGATCAAGGGGAACTCGACATGAAACATGCGCTGCTCACGGCCGCCATCGTCACCGCCGCTGCTACCGTCTCCACGCCGGCGCTGGCGGGCCCGGACCCCTTTGTCGGCGAAGTGATGCTCTTCTCGGGGAGCTTCTGCCCCGAGCATTGGCTCGACGCCGACGGCCGGATCCTGCCGGTCCGCAATTATGAAGTGCTCTATTCGATCCTCGGCCCCACCTATGGCGGCGACGGCAGGACCAATTTCGCGATTCCCGACCTGCGCAAGGCGGCGCCAGGTCCGCACCTGCGCTATTGCATCGCGGTGCGCGGCGACTATCCGCGCCGGCCCTAGACCCAGCGGCGGACGGCGGACTTGTAGGCCAGGTAGCGCGCGCCGAACTTGCCGGCGAGATAGGCCTCCTCTCGCTCGATCACTTCCTTCTGGATCACGATCACCAGCGGGATAAGCAGCAGCAGCGAGACCAGGCTGTCCATCCAGACCGCGATGCCGGCATAGGCGAGCGCCATGCCGAAATACATCGGGTTGCGCGACCAGCGATAGACACCGTCGGTGACGAGCGCGGTCGAGCGCTTCCACGGCTGGGGATCGGTGCCCGCCGCGCGGAACAGCCCGATCGCCGAGAAGACGATGCCGACGCCCAGGATCACGGCCAGCCAGCCGATGCCGCGCTCGGTCGATTCATGCAGCGGCAGCCCGGGGCTGCCGACGACCTTGCCGAGCACCAGCCCCGCAACCAGCGCGCCGACAAAGGCCGCGGGCGGGGCGAACTTCACGCCGGCGCTATCCTGTTCGATCTGCATGCGCCCTCCCGGCCGGCTTGATGGACCGGTGCGCGTGCCCGTGCAAGCCGTCTGGCGCAAGTCACTGTGTTGTGGATATAAGCCGCCTCGAAACTCGGGGGAGTCGCAAATGCACGTTCAGCCTGGTCATCCCAATCCGTTCATCCAGTACGCAATCACCGGCGTGGTCATCGCGCTGGTGCTGTTCCTGCGCATGCGGCGCATGTCGCAGATGCGCCCGCTCAAGCTCGAGCAGCTGTGGATCGTCCCGGCGGTCTATGCGGTGCTCGTCGCCCTGCTGTTCACGCGCGGGCTGCCGAGTCCGCTGGGCTGGGCGGTGTGCGCCGTCGCGCTGGCGGTCGGCTGTGCGCTTGGCTGGCAGCGCGGCAGGCTGATGCATATCGCAGTCGATCCGGAAACGCACCGGCTCAACCAGAAGGCCTCGATGGCCGGGCTGCTCTTCATCGTCGTGCTGATCGCGCTCAAGATGGGCGCGCAGGTCGAGGGCTCGGCGTTGCACTTCGATCTCGCGCTGGTCACCCAGGCGTTCGGCATGCTCGCGCTCGGCACCTTCACGATGATGCGCGTCGAGATGTACCTGCGCGGCCGCCGTCTGCTCGAGGAAGCGCGCGCGGCATGAAGCGCCACGCCCCCGCGACGGAACGCAACCGCGATCCGATCGCGGCGGTGCTGGCCGAGATATTGCCACTCGCCGGCCTGGTGCTGGAGATCGCCAGCGGCACCGGCGAGCATGTCGCCGCCTTTGCCGCGCGCTTCCCGGCGCTGGATTGGCAGCCGAGCGATCCGGACGCGGAATCGCTCGCTTCGATCGCGGCGTGGAGCGACGGGATCGCCAATGTCCGTGCGCCGCTGGCGATCGACGCGGCGCGCGGCGACTTCCCCGTCGCCGACGCGGTCCTGTGCATCAACATGGTGCATATCAGCCCGTGGGAAGCGACGCTCGGCCTGCTCGCCGGGGCGGGGCGGGCGCTGTCCGCAGGCGGCCCGCTGATCCTTTACGGCCCCTATCGCCGCCACGGCGTCGAGACCGCGCCGTCGAACGAGCAGTTCGAGCTGTGGCTCAAGGACAAGGACGCGCGCTTCGGGCTGCGCTTCGTCGAGGAGGTGACCGATGCTGCGGCGCCGCACGGTCTGACGCTCGAGCGGCTGGTCGAAATGCCGGCGAACAACCTCGTGCTGGTGTATCGCCGGGGCTAGACCGGCTCCATCTCCGCCCCGGTCGCCGCCGGCTCGGGGATGCCGCGCATCCGCTCGCGCCACACGATGTAGAGCCCGCTGGCGATGATCACCGGCGCGCCCAGCCAGGTCCAGCCGCTCGGCCACATCCCGAAGATCGCCCAGCCATAGAGCGTGCCCCAGATCAGGCTCGAATAGTCCATCGGCACCACCGCGCTCACCGGCGCGTGCTTCACCGATCCGGTGAGCGCGAGCTGGCCGACGCCGCCGATCAGCCCGATCCCGACCAGCATCGCCCAGGTGAGCGGATCATGCGCCTTGAGCTGGAAGGCATAGGCGATACCCAGCACCGGCACCGAGAGCGCGGAGAAATAGAACACCGTCGTGCCCGTCGCCTCGGTCTTGCCGATCTGGCGCAGCAGGATCGCGACGATCGCGACGAACAGCGCCGCGAGCAGCCCGACCAGCGCGCCGAAGGGCGGGATATGCGCGCTCCACGGCTGGGTGACGATCAGCACGCCGACGAACCCGACCAGCACTGCGCCCCAGCGATGCCAGCCGGTCGGCTCGCGCAGCAGCACCGCGCCCAGGATCGTCGCGAAGATCGGCACGGTGAACTGGAAGGTCGTCGCCTCGGCGAGCGGCAGCAGCAGCACCGCGCCGAAGGTGAAGATCATCCCGGTCAGCCCCACCGCGGTGCGCGACAGGTGCGCGCCGAAGCGTTCGGTGCGGAGTGAGCCCAGCCCAGGCCCGGCCGCGACCCAGGCGGTGACCAGCGGCACCGCCCAGAGCTGGCGGTGGAACATCGTCTCGACCAGCCCGGCGCCGCGCGCCTCGGCGAGCTTGATCAGCGCAGACATGGTCGCGAGGCAGGCGACCGCGAACAGCCGCAGCAAGATGCCCTTCAATATCCGATCGCCCTGCACGCCTGCGGCTTTGCGGCAGGGCGGTGCCGGGGGCAAGCCTAGAGCATCGCCGGATAGGCCTGCTCGAACTGCGTGTCGGGCAAGGCCGCGGTCCGCTTTAGTGCGTCCAGCCCCTCGGCGCAGGAAACGGGCTTGGGGGAAGGCGCGGGGATCATGCGGTCCACCGGCGTGTCGCGCGCCGCGGCGGCGGCCTGCCACAGCGCGATATTCTGCCGCAGGTAGCGCGCGCGCAGGTCGGGAGCGTACCAGTTCTCCCCCTCCAGCGGATCGGCGAAATAGGCCGCACAGCGCTCCGGCGAAGTCGCCGACAGCGCTTCGGCCAGCGCGATCTGGGTCGCCAGATAGGCCCGCAGTGCCCCCACCGGCGCCCGGGCCAGCTCGGGCGCGTGCCGCAGCGTCGCCTTGCTGATGAACGCGCCGGCGGTCTCCTGCACCTCGGCCGGCCCGCCGCCGTCGCGCGCCCGCGCGACCACTGCGGCGGTCAGCGCCTTGAACTCGTCGGGGAAGGTCTGCTTGATCGTCCGGCTCAGCGCCCCGCCGGGTTCGTCGGCGAGCAGCTCGCGCTCCACCGATGCCGGGTCGGTCAGCGGGTTGCTCGGGCCTGCGTGCCGAAACTGGGTGAGCGCCCAGGCCAGCGCGCCGATCGCCACCAGCACCAGCGCCAGAGTCCGCCACCGTCCGCTCACCATGTGCCTCCTTGAAACTGTGATGGTGCAATCAAGCGCGACTCCTCTTTGCCGCGTCAAGCTTTGCCGCTATCCGCGCGGTCATGATCAAGCATGCCCTCAGCGTCACCCGCGAAGCCAATTTCGCCGAATGGTACCAAGTCGTCATCACCGAGGCCGACATGGCCGAGGAAAGCGGCGTGCGCGGCTGCATGGTCATCCGGCCGTGGGGCTATGGCATCTGGGAGCGGATCCAGCGCCTGCTCGACGATCGCATCAAGGGTGCCGGGTACGACAACACCTATTTCCCGCTGTTCATCCCGCTATCCTATTTCGAGAAGGAGGCCGATCACGTCGAGGGCTTCGCCAAGGAGATGGCGGTGGTCACGCACCACCGGCTGATCGCCGACGGCAAGGGCGGGCTGATGCCCGATCCCAGCGCGAAGCTCGAGGAGCCGCTGATCGTGCGTCCCACCTCGGAGACGGTGATCGGCGCCGCGTTCAGCCGCTGGGTCCAGTCGTGGCGCGACCTGCCGGTGCAGATCAACCAATGGGCGAACGTCGTGCGCTGGGAGATGCGCACGCGCATGTTCCTGCGCACCAGCGAGTTCCTGTGGCAGGAGGGGCATGCCGCCTATGCCAGCGCCGAGCAGGCGCGCGAGGAGACGCTGAAGGCGCTCGAGATCTACCGCAGCTTCGCCGAGGATTGCGCGGCGATGCCGGTGGTCGCCGGCGAGAAGCCCGAGAATGAGCGCTTCCCCGGCGCCGTCTCGACCTATTCGATCGAGGCGATGATGCAGGACGGCAAGGCGCTCCAGGCGGGCACCAGCCACTTCCTCGGCACCACCTTCAGCCAGGCGCAGGACATCAAGTTCCAGAATTCGGAAGGCCAGCAGGAGCTCGCCCAGACGATCAGCTGGGGCATGTCCACCCGGATGATCGGCGGCATGATCATGACGCATGGCGACGACGACGGCCTGCGCGTGCCGCCGCGCATCGCGCCCTGGCAGGTCGCGATCGTGCCGATGCTGCGCGACAATGACGAGGACGCCGCGCTGATCGACTATTGCAAGTCGCTGCAGCAGGAACTCTCCGGGCTCAGCGCGTTCGGCGAGCCCGTGCGCGCGCTGCTCGATCTCAAGGCGATCAAGGCGGTCACCAAGCGCTGGGGCTGGATCAAGAAGGGCGCGCCGATCGTCGTCGAGGTCGGCGGGCGCGACATGGCCGGCGGCAATGTCTCGGTCACCGTCCGCACCGATCTCTACCGCGAGGACGGCAAGCTCAACTCGGCGATCGTGGCGCGCGACGCGTTCCTCGGCGACGTGGTTGCCACGCTCGAGGGCGTGCAGAAGACGCTGTTCGCCGAAGCCAGGGCGCGCACCGACGCGAACATCGTCCGCGACGTCACCGACTTCGCCGGGCTCGAGGCCTATTTCGAGAAGGCCGGCAAGTTCCCCGGCTGGGTCGAGGTCGAGTGGTCCAGGCCGAGCGGTGCCGATCTCGACAAGGTGGTCGAGCGGCTGAAGGCGCTCAAGCTCACCTTCCGCAACGTGCCGAGCGACGCAGCGCCGGCCACCGGCACCTGCATCTTCACCGGCGCGCCCGCGGTGGAGCGCATCCTCGTCGCTCGCGCGTACTAACTAACCGTCATCCCCGCCTTCGCGGGGATGACGAAAAGGGGTGCGCTTGCGCCTACCCCCGTTACCGGCGATAGCCCGCACCGTGCGCACGCTCTTCACCACCCAGCTCTACGAGCAGCCGCTCGGCGACGCCGAGCTCCTCGAGGCGCTGGAGGATTCGTGCCTCCAGCTTGCCGAGGACGACAGCGCCGGCCGCCGCTGGTGCCGCGAGCACAATTATCGCGGCTACACCAGCTACGCCTCGCTCGACGACCTGCCGATCCGCGACCCCAATTTCGCCGATCTCAAGCGGTTGCTCGACAAGCATGTCGCGAAGTTTGCCACGGCCTGCGCCTTCGATCTCGGCGGCAGGAAGCTCAAGCTCGACAGCCTCTGGGTCAATGTCCTCGACGGCAAGGGCGGACACAGCGCGCATATCCATCCGCACAGCGTCGTCTCGGGCACGCTCTACGTTGCGCTGCCCAAGGGGTCGCGCGGGTTGAAGCTCGAGGACCCGCGCCTGGCGATGATGATGGCCGCACCGCCGCGCCGCGAGGATGCGCCCGAGGCGCTGCAGAGCTTCGTCGAGATCGTGCCCGAGCCCGGCACCGTGCTGCTCTGGGAAAGCTGGCTCCGCCACGAAGTCCCGCCCGGCTCCGGCAAGGAGCAGCGGATCAGCATAAGCTTCAACTATCGCTGGGGATGACCGGCCGGCGCGCCTTCCTCGCCGGTGCGCTGGCGCTGCCGGTCGCGGCCCGGGCGCGCGGGGCGGAGCATTGGGACGCGGTGGTCGATCCCGCCACCGGCACGCTCGGCGCGGCACTGGCGCAGGCCGAGCGGGCAGGGCGGCCGTTCCGGATCCTGCTCAAGCCCGGCCTCTTCACCGAAAAGCTCGTGGTCCGCGCGCCCGGCGTCACGCTCCAGGGCTCGGAGGGCACGGTGATCGAATATGGTACCGCCAGCGGCACGCCCAAGCCCGGCGGCGGCACTTGGGGTACCGGCGGTTCGGCCACGCTAACCATCGCCGCGCCGAACGTCACGCTGCGCGACCTCATCGTCAGCAACAGCTTCGACTATATCGGCGCCCGGCGCGACGGCGCGGGCAATGGCGCGCAGGCGGTGGCGCTGGCGATCGGCCGCGAGGCGGACCGCACGACCGTCGATCGCTGCGTGCTGCTCGGCTATCAGGACACCTTCTACCTGCAGGCGCGCAGCCTGGTCACCGACACCAAGATCGTCGGCGGGGTGGACTTCATCTTCGGCGGCGCCGCGGCCTGGTTCCAGGGCTGCGAGATCGTCACCCGCTATGTGCCGAATGCCGAGGGCTTCGGCTATGTCGCCGCGCCCAGCACCCCCGCTGCGCAGGAATTCGGCCTGGTCTTTTCGGACTGCAAGCTGATGCGCGAGAACGGCGTGCCCGACCATTCGGCGTTTCTCGGCCGCCCCTGGCGCGCCGGCGGCAACATGGCGCTGCTCGGCCAGGCGGCGTTCCTGCGCTGCTATCTCGACGCGCATATCCGCCGCGAGGGCTGGACCTGGATGGGCTACAAGGGCCCGGACGGCGACCCGCGCCGCCTGACCCCGCAGGAAGCGCGGCTCTACGAGTTCGCCAACCGCGGCGGCGGTGCCGGCGCCGCCGGCGAGGACCGCAAGCTGCTGACCGCGGAACAGGCGAAGCGCTTCACCCGGGCGAACGTGATCGGGTTCTAGCCTAAGTTCTAGCCTAATCAGCATCCCCATTGCATCGTCATCCCCCGCCTTCGCCGGGATGACGGCGCTGGGACGAATGGCTTGCAATGTAGGATTTCGCCTGCTTCCCTCGCTCGGCCGGAAGCAATTCCGCCGCTCTTTCCACTGTTGGAAATATAGGGAAAGCCGCGCGCAATTCTGTTGCGAAAGGCCGGGGTTCGGGCCGGGCGCCGCTCGCCATTGGTGCGGCCTTCGTGACTTTCCGCGCGCGACTCATGCCGCACGTGTAGGATCAGCAGATCACCAGGGTCAGCTGCCGCACTAGGCTGCGCTCGATCGGGTCGTCGAACCGGCAGCCGATATGCGCGCCGTCGTTCCACACCACCGTGGCGGGCACGGGCTGGTCGCCGCGCAGGCTCAGCCATACCTTCTCGCCTTCGCCGTGCGGCGCGGTGCAGGCCAGCCGGCAGCCATAGACGGAGAGGTCGTGAAGCATCGCCTCGACGGGCTTGTTGCCGCGCTTGGTCAGCGTGGCGCGGGTGACCAGGATACGGTGACGCGGCGCCGCGCGCTGTTCGACCAGCGCGGGTACCACGGCCCGATATTGGGAGAATTTGGTCGCCATTCTCTCTCCACCCCGCGGCGAAACTGCCTCGGGAGGTTTAAGAAGGACTTAAAGCCCGTTAGCGCTAACGGACTCGCCCAATATCGCCTCGACCTTCGCCGCCAGCTCGGGCCCGGCATGCAGCCCGAGTTTGGAGCGCCGCCACAGCACGTCCTCGGCGGTGCGCGCCCATTCATGGTCGCGCATCCAGCGGACCTCGGTGGCGGTGAGGCCCGCGCCCAGGTCTTCGCCGATGTCGGTCACGCCGCGCAGCATGTCGCCCAGGCAGCAGCCATAGGCGTGCGCCATCCGCGTCGCCCGCGCATCGCCCAGGAACGGCCAGCGCGCCCTGGCCTGGGCCACCCATTTGTCGAGGTCGGCGATCGCGCCGCCGGGAAACACCCGCGCCCGCGTCATCGGCTCGACTTCGGCGCCTAGCGCCGGTCCGATCCTGGCCAGCGCCTCCTCGGCCAGCGCCCGCGCCGTGGTGATCTTGCCGCCGAAGATCGACAGCAAGGGCGGGCCGTCGCGGTCGAGCTCGAGCACATAGTCGCGCGTCACCGCCTGCGCCTTGGCCGCGCCGTCATCGTGCAGCGGGCGCACGCCGGACCAGGCCCAGACGATGTCCTGCGCGGTGACCTGGCGGGTGAAATAGCGGTTCGCTGCCTCGAGCAGGTAGAGCTTCTCCTCCTCGGAGCAGATCGCGTCCTCGGGCCGATCGACCTGGATGTCGGTCGTGCCGATCTCGGTGAATTCGCCTTCATAGGGGACGGCGAAGACGATCCGCCGGTCGGGCTGCTGGAGGATATAGGCATGGTCGCCGTCGAACAGCTTGGGGACGACGATGTGGCTGCCCTTGACCAGCCGGACCTGCGAATGATTAGCGATAGCCAGCGTGTCGAGCAGCTGTTTCACCCAGGGGCCGGCGGCATTGACCAGCCCGCGCGCCTCGATCTTGCGCCCGTCGGAAAGCGCGGCGCGCCACGTTGCGCCCTCCCGCCGGGCGGCCAGCAACGCCGTCCGCGTGGCGATCTCGGCGCCGTGCGCGGCGGCATCGACGGCGTTGGCGAGCGTGAGCCGGGCGTCGTCGACCCGGCAGTCCGAATAGACGAAGCCGCGATGCGTGCCGGCCAGCGGATCGGTATAGGCCCGGTCGCCCTTGCGCAGCCCGCGCGAGCGCGGCAGCGAGGTGCCGCCGGCGAGCAGGTCGTAGAGGTGGAGGCCGAGCCGCACCATCCACCAGGGCCGCACCGAATGGGCATGCGGCAGCACGAAGGTGAGCGGGCGGATCAGGTGCGGCGCGGCGTCGAGCAGCCGCTCGCGCTCGTGCAGCGCCTCGCGGACCAGGCGGAACTCATAGGTCTCGAGATAGCGCAGGCCGCCATGGATCAGCTTGGTCGAGGCGCTGCTGGTATGCCCGGCGAGGTCGTCCTTCTCGACGAGCAGCACGCTGAGCCCGAGCAGCGCGGCCTCGCGGGCGATCGCGCACCCGTTGATGCCGCCGCCGACGATCAGAAGGTCATATGTCACGCCGGCAGGTTATTGCGTTGGCAGGCCGCCCGCGAGTCCCTATCTTGGGGGTCAATGGCAAAAACCAAGATCAAAGCTGGACTGCCCACGCGGCAGCAGATTCTCGAATTCATCACTCGTTCCGACACCCCGGCCGGCAAGCGCGAGATCGCCAAGGCCTTCGGGCTCCACGGACAGGACAAGATCCTGCTCAAGGCCCTGCTCAAGGACATGAGCGACGAGGGGCTGATCGACGTCGCCCCCGGCCGCGCCTTCCATAAGATGGGCGGCATTCCCAAGGTCACCGTGCTGCGCATCACCGATGCGGACGGCGACACGACCTGGGCGGTACCCGAAAGCTGGGAGGCTGAGGGCATCCCCGTGCCACGCCTGCGCGTCCGCGAGCAGCGCGGCAAGCGCTCGGCGCTGGCGATCGGCGACCGCATCCTGGCGCGCACCGAGGAAGCCGGCAACGGCTGGATCGCCCATCCGATGAAGAAGCTCGCCCGCGGCGAGGAACTGATGCTCGGCGTGCTCAAGGAAGAGGCCGGGCGGCTCTGGCTGCAGGGCGTCGAGAAGAAGGAGCGGCGCAACTGGATGGTCTCCGACGCCGGCGGCGCCGAGGTCGGCGACCTGGTGCTGGCCGAGAAGACCGGCCGGCCGCCGCGGATCACCGCCAAGGTGGTCGAGCGGCTCGGCGATCCCTTCGCCCCGCGCAGCTTCTCGCTGATCGCGATCCACCGGCACGGCATCCCCAATGTCTTCTCCGAGGATCTGCTCGAAGAGGCCGAGCGGGTGTCGAAGCTCGACCTCGGCAAGCGCGAAGACCTTCGCCACTTGCCGATCGTCGCGATCGATCCCGCCGATGCCCGCGACCATGACGACGCGGTCTGGGCTGCGCCCGACGACGACCCCAAGAACGAAGGCGGCTGGAAGGCCGTGGTCGCCATCGCCGATGTCAGCTTCTACGTCCGCCCTGGCTCGGAACTGGACCGGGAGGCCCGCAAGCGCGGCAACTCGGTCTATTTCCCCGACCGCGTCGTGCCGATGCTGCCCGAGATCCTCTCGGCCGAAGTCTGCTCGCTGAAGGAAGGCGAGGACCGCGCGGCGCTGGCCTGCCATCTCCAGATCGGCAAGCATGGCGAACTCAAATCCTGGCGTTTCACCCGCGCCGTGGTCAGCATCGCGGCGAACATCGCCTATGAGGATGCGCAGGCGGCGATCGACGGCAAGATCGAGCACCCGCTGACCGAGACGGCGCTGCGGCCGCTCTGGGGCTGCTGGGCGGCGCTCAACAAGGCGCGCGACAAGCGCGAGCCGCTCGACCTCGATCTGCCCGAGCGGCGGATCGTGCTCGACGAGATGGGCCGCATCCTCTCGGTGGCGCCGCGCGAGCGCCTCGATGCGCACAAGCTGATCGAGGACTATATGATCGCGGCCAATGTCGCCGCGGCCAAGGCGCTGGAAGCGAAGAAGGCGCCGGTGATGTACCGCATCCACGAGCCGCCGGCGCGTGAGAAGCTTGTCGCGCTGCGCGAGTATCTCAAGACCTTCGGGGTCGAGTTCGCGCTGGGGCAGGTGATCAAGCCGGCGACCTTCAACCATATCCTGAAGCGGGTGGGGGAGAGCGATTTCCGCGAACAGGTGATGCAGCAGGTGCTGCGCAGCCAGATGCAAGCGTCGTACGGGCCGGCCAACCACGGCCATTTCGGCCTGTCGCTGGGCAGCTATGCGCACTTCACCTCGCCGATCCGCCGCTATGCCGACCTGATCGTCCACCGCTCGCTGGTCCAGGCCTATGACCTCGGGCCGGGCGGGCTGACGCAGGACGAGGCCGCGACGATGGAGCGGATCGGCGAGAGCATCTCCAGCCTCGAGCGGCGGGCGATGGAGGCCGAGCGGGAGACGATCGACCGCTATGTCGCCGCCTATCTCGCCAACCATGTCGGCGAGATACTGGAGGCACGGATCACCGGGGTGCAGAGCTTCGGCTTCTTCGCCACGGTGGACGGCGTCGGCGGCGACGGGCTGGTCGCGGCGCGGGACCTGGGGACGGAGTATTTCCGCTACGACGAGGCCGGACAGCGGCTGGTCGGCGACGAGAGCGGCGACGAATTCACCATCGGCATGCGGCTCCAGCTGCGGCTGGTGGAGGCCAATCCGGTCTCCGGGGCGCTGCGCTTCGAGCTGCCCGACGGCAAGGGCTCGGCCGGACCCTCGCCCTTCCAGCGGGACCGGGTCCACAAGGGCCGGCCCCGTCCCATCAAGCGGCGTGGCCGGCCGGGCAACATCCGGCACGACAGCAAGCGGCGCTGATCGGGTCGATTGACCCGAACCGGTGCGGCTCTATGCTTCGGCGACCACATTCCGGGGGAATCGACCAGATGTTGAAGCCGTTCATCCTCGCCCTGGCGCTTACCGCTGCGCCGGCGCTGCCCGTCGCCGCGCAGACCGCGCCGGCACCCGCCGCCCAGGCCAAGCCGAC
Source organism: Sphingomonas sp. KR3-1 (assembly GCF_040049295.1). Taxonomy (NCBI): domain Bacteria; kingdom Pseudomonadati; phylum Pseudomonadota; class Alphaproteobacteria; order Sphingomonadales; family Sphingomonadaceae; genus Sphingomonas; species Sphingomonas sp. KR3-1. Next base: position 194,762 of record NZ_JBDZDQ010000004.1, on the reverse strand, counting down.
CGCCGCCGAGTTCGCCAAGAACATGCAGGGCGCCGTCGGCCAGACCTTCGAGGGGGGCATCATCCTCAAGGACATCACCTCAGAAGCGAACACGCTGGTGCTCCTCGTCGACGGCCCCGCCGGCTGGCGCACCGGCCTGACCCCGGTTGACATCTCCAACGCCCTGGTCGGCGGCTTCTGCACCACCGCGCCGCAATTCTTCACCACCGGCGTGACCATGCGGGTCGACTCGCTCGACGGCGGCAAGCTGGTCAAGGGGCCGGTGACCGCCAAGTGCCCGCCGGCACCGCCCGCCGCGCCGGCCGCGCCGAAGTGATCGCTTCCAACGCTCCGGTGACCATCGGGGCGTTGGCCGTGCGGGCGCGGCGGCGGATCCGCGCCCATTTCTTTGCCCAGCACGCCGTGACCGCCGAGGAGGCGGTGCCGTTCGTGCCCCAGCGCCGCATCGAGTGCACCCAGTTCGAGCGCATGCTCGGCAAGGGCATCGTCCGGGAGGCCGGGCCGGGCCGCTACTGGTTCGACCTGGCCGCCTTCCGGAAGGACCAGGACCGCACCCGCGCCTTCCTGGTCCCGATCGTCATCACCCTCTGCCTGCTCGTCGCCGGGCTGATCACCTTACTCTACTGAGAAGCTGAGCCCGGCATGGGCCTCTAGCCGCTTGACCAGCGGCTCGGGCATCAGCCCCCCTGCGGTCCAGATGCCGCCCCTGCCCTCGGCGGGCACATCCTCGATCAGGCAGAGCGCGCTTTCGGCGATCATCTTGCTCGTCGAGCCATAGCCGGGATCCCTGTCGCCCTTCACCACCGCGGTCAGCCGCCCGCCGCCGGGCATCTCGGCGATGAAGGCGAGGTCGTAATAGCCGGTCTCGCGCTCCTCCTTGCTCGGCCCCTCGCCGGGAGCCGGGCCCTTGTCCGACGCCATCGGGTTGAACTTGGCGAGCGCTTCCGCCGCCGCCTTGCCGACTTCGCCGAGGCCGGGGACGACCAGCATCTCGTCATACTCGAAATCGGCGCCATAGGGCTGGCCGGCCAGGAAGTTCGAGCGGTGGACGTTCTTGGTGTTGATCACCGCCATCATGAACGGCGCCACCCAGGCATCGACCGCCGCGTCATGATAGGGGAGCATGCCGTTCGGCTGCTTCGGCCCCTCGAACCCGGGCGTGAGGGCGAAGGGATCGACCATCAGCTTGAGGATCGAGGGATCCTTGGCCGCCGCGGCCATCGACGCCTTGCCGCTGGCGAAGGTGCCGCCGGAGAAGGTGCCCTTCATCGCGCGCACCCGGCCCTTCACGCGCGGCGCCGGCTTGCCGAAACGAGCGATCGCCGCCTGCTGCACGGTCCAGACGCCCAGGTCGAAGGGGATCGAATCGAAGCCGCAGGAGAAGACGATCCGCGCGCCGCTGGCCTGGGCGGTCGCCTCGTACTTGCGGATCATCTGGCCCATCCAGGCGGGCTCGCCGCACAGATCGACATAGGCAGTGCCGGTCTCGGCACAGGCGGCGAGCAGCGCCTCGCCATGGAGCTGGTACGGGCCGACCGTGGTGATCACCACGGTGGCGCGGGACACCATCGCCTTGAGGCTGGCGGGATCATCGGCATTGGCGGTGAGCAGCGGGGTGGACGCGGGCGCGCCGATCTCGTCACGGACCTCCTCGAGCTTGGTCAGCGAGCGGCCGGCCATCGCCCATTTGGTCGCCGGATAATGGGCGGCGAGATATTCGGCGACGAGGCGGCCGGTGAAGCCGGTGGCTCCGTACACGATGATATCGAATTCGCGGTCTGCCATTTGCCGGGTTCCTGCTCCTCGACGTTCAACCGATCGGTTGAGCGATTCATTGATTCCGTTGACTCGCTTCTTTGTATCGTTGGGAGAGCGGCGGCGGGCCGATCCCCCGCATGATGGCCGATGCGAGCCGAATCACTGAAGCAGGGAAAATCCTACATTGGAAGAGGCGGTATGGAGAAGCTTCATATTCTCCATAGCCGGCCCGATCTTGCTCCCCTCCCTGCAAGGGAGGGGCCGGGGGTGGGTTGCGACCCCGGCGAAGGCCGGGGGAGCCCAGCCAGGCGGTAGCGGAAAACAGAAAAGGCCGGGCATCGAGCCCGGCCTCTTCTAACCCACCCCTAACCCCTCCCTTGCAGGGAGGGGAATCGAATCGATGCCGCCTTAGCCCTGATCCCGCGTCTCGCGCAGGGCGTTCCACAGCTTCTTCACCTCCTGATTGAGGCCGCCCAGTTCTTCGCCCTTCATGCCCGAGCGCTCGAGCAGTGCCTCGGCGAGGCAGCCACAGGCTTCGCGCATGCCGGCGCCGCGCGGAGTGAGGCGAACCTGGACCTGGCGCTCGTCCTGCGGATTGCGCTCGCGGGTGACGAAGCCGGCGGCCTCGAGCCGCTTCACCAAGGGCGTGATCGTGCTCGATTCGAGCGCCAGCCGATCGGCGATCGCGCCGACGGTGCGGCCGTCCTGCTCCCACAGCGCGTGGAGCACGAGATATTGCGGATAGGTGATGCCGAGCTCGTCCAGCATCGGCTTGTAGGCGCGGGTGATCGCCATGCTCGTCGCGTAGAGCGAGAAGCAGAGCTGATCGTCGAGGGGCATCGCGGCGGGCATCGTCGTCTCCTGGCCAGGGCCAATATCACAGGAACATATATCGCGATAAATAATTCGCTGGACAAGCCCCGACTCATCGCCTAGAGAATAGATATCGCGATAATGTTTATCGCAATGCAATTGAGGAGAACCCCATGTCGGTCAACGTCCTGTACAGCACCCGCGCCACCTCCACCGGCGGCCGCGACGGCGAATCCCGCAGCGAGGACGGGCGCTTCACTGCCAAGCTCGCGACTCCGAAGGAGCTCGGCGGCGCCGGCGGCGAGGGCACCAACCCCGAGCAGCTGTTTGCCGCGGGCTATTCGGCCTGCTTCATCGGCGCGCTCAAGGTCGCCGGGCAGCAATTGAAGCTGAAGGTGCCGGCGGAAACCACGGTGACCGCGACGGTGGGCATCGGGCCGCGCGCAGCGGGCGGCTTCGGCATCACCGCGGACCTGGAAATCAGCCTGCCGGGCGTCGAGCGCGCCGATGCCGAGAAGCTGGTCGAGGCGGCGCACCAGATCTGCCCCTATTCGAACGCGACCCGCAACAACATCGATGTTGGCCTGACCATCGCCTGAAGCTGACACGCAATCGCGCTGCCGGCCCGCAAATTACGGAACCTCCGCATTTTTCCGGGCTGGCAGCTAATCTATGCAAGCGTGAAGGAACGAGTGGATATGGTAAAGCGCTCCTAAGCGACGTGCCGATGGGGCGACCGGTGGGCCGGTGAAAGGAAGCGATGGCTATCGCGAGGGCGGAGGGAGTCGAGACGGCAAGAAGCGCGGCGGCCCATCGCTGGTCGACGGGGCTGTTCGTCGTCTCGCTGGTGCCGCCCTTGTTCGTGCTGATCGGCTGGACCTTCGGCATCCCGCTGCTGCGCGGCGCGGGGAACCCCCATTATTCAGTGATGCCGCTCGCGGCATTGCTGTTCCTTCTGGTGGCGCTTGGCGGGCTGCTGGCGCATCGCGAAATGCGGCGCGCCGCCCGCATCGTCACGGGCGTGACGCTCGGCCTGCTCGGCCTGCTGGCGCTGCGCTACCTCGTGCATCTCGATCTCGGCGTGGAGCGGCTGTTCTTCTACCGCCAGGTGATCGCGCTCAACGTGCTCAACCGCGGCTTCCCGGGCACCGGCGCGATCAGCGTGATGGTGCTGGACTGCCTGGCGATCCTGCTGGTCACGCGCCAGGCCGCCTTGCCGCGCACCTGGGCGCTGCTGCTCGCCAGCACGAGCATCGGCCTGACCGCGCTGACCGCGACGATGATGCTGATCGACAGCCCCGCGCTGATCGCGCCGACCTTCATCGGCCGATCGATCACCACTGCCGTGCCCAATTTCCTGCTCGCCGTCGCGATCCTGCTCCATGTGCTGAGCGGGCGGCAGGAAAGCGAGCTCGACTTCGAATATCGGCTGTTCCGGCGGCTCTCGCCGGCGATCGTCATGCTGCCGGTCTTCCCCTCGCTGCTCGCGCTGCTCACCGTGGGCGGCGACCTGCTGAGCCTCAACGAGGCGCAGTTCGTGGTGGTGGCGTGCAACATTCTGATCGTCTCGCTGCTGCTCACCATCGGGCTGCGCAGCGCGCGCCAGCAGAGCGAGACGGTGCGGCTGCGCGAGGAGCAGCTGCGCTCGATCCTGGCCGGGGTGCCCGATGCGGTGATCATCATCGATCGCGAAGGCCGCTCGAAGGAGTTCAGCGCCGCCGCGGGGCAGCTGTGGCGGCTGGCGCCCGGCACGCCGCCGGGATGCGACATGGCGGACTATCTCGGCGACCGCGAAGGGGCGAAGCTGGCGAGCCTGCTCGCCGAGGGCCAGGCCGAATTCATGCTTACCGGGGAGGGGGTGCGCGCCGACGGCACACGCTTTCCGCTCGAGCTGCGCGGCGCGGCGTTCAAGGGCATCGACGACGAGACCTGCTTCACGCTGTTCGCCCGCGACCTGTCCGAGAAGCTGGCCGCCGAGCAGCACATGGCCAAGCTCGGTGCGCAGCTGGCGCATGTGTCGCGCCACAACGCGATGGGCGAGCTGGCCGCCGACCTGGCGCACGAGCTCAACCAGCCGCTGACCGCGGCGATCAACTATCTCTCGGCGGTAGGCTTCCTGCTCAGCCAGCGCGGCGACGAGAGCAGCGCGCCCGAGATGGTGACCCAGGCGCGAAGCCAGGTGGCGCGGGCCGGCGAGATCATCCGCCGGATGCGCGATTTCGCCCAGCACCGCGACGTGGAGAAGCGCGCCGAGCCGCTGGTGCCGATGATCCACGACGCGCTGCAGCTGGTGCTCGCCGGCACCGGCGGACACGATGTCGAGATCGAGCTGGCGGTGAAGCCGGAGAATGTCCGCGTCTTCGTCGACCGCATCCAGTTCCAGCAAGTGGTGGTCAACCTGCTGCGCAACGCCGTGGAAGCGATCCGATCGAGCGAGCGCGGGAGCGGCCGGATTACGATCGCGGCGACCCAGTCCGATCCCGAATGGGTGGAGCTGCAGCTATGCGATGACGGGCCGGGCGTGCCCGAGGCGATCCTCGACCAGCTGTTCGAGCGCTTCACCTCGACCAAGGCGGGGGCGGGGATGGGCGTGGGCCTGTCGATCTCGCGGCGGATCATCGAGGCGCATGGCGGCACGATGAGCGCGTTCAACCGCGACGAAGGCGGCGCGACCTTCCGCTTCACGCTGCCCGCGGTGGTGAAGAGCGTGTTCGATTGAGGGTGCTCCTCTCCCTGCAAGGGAGGGGCCGGGGATGGGTTGCGACCCCGGCGAAGGCCGGGGGAGCCCAGCCAGCCGGTAGCCGGGTAGAAAAGGCCGGGGCATCGAGCCCCGGCTTTTCTGACCCACCCCTAACCCCTCCCTTGCAGGGAGGGGAAGTTACGCCGCGTCGTTGAACTGGAGCGCGGCCAGCCGGGCATAGAGGCCGCCGCGGGCGACCAGCTCGGCATGGGTGCCGGTCTCGACGATCTGCCCTTCGTCCATCACGATGATCCGGCCGGCGGCGCGCACGGTGGCGAGGCGGTGGGCGATCACCAGCGTCGTGCGGTTCTCCATCAGCCGGTCGAGCGCGTCCTGGACCAGCCGCTCGCTCTCGGCATCGAGCGCGGAGGTGGCCTCGTCGAGCAGCAGGATCGGGGCGTCGCGGAGCAGCGCGCGGGCGATGGCGATGCGCTGGCGCTGGCCGCCCGAGAGGCGCGCGCCGGCTTCGCCGAGAAAGGTATCGAGGCCCTGGGGCAGCTCGCGCAGGAACTCTGCGGCATTGGCGGCCTCGGCGGCGGCCCAGATCTGGTCGTCGCTAGCGTCCCAGGCGCCGTAGCGCAGATTGTCGCGCGCCGAGGCGCCGAAGATCACCGTCTCCTGCGGGACCATCGCCATGCGGGCGCGGATCTCGGCGGGGTCGGCGTCGCGGACCGGCACCCCGTCGACTCGCACCTCGCCGCTGTCGACATCGTAGAAGCGCTGGAGCAGCTGGAAGAGCGTCGACTTGCCGGCGCCCGAGGGACCGACGACGGCGACGGTCTCGCCCGGGCGGACCTCGAGCGAGAAGTCGCTGAGCGCGGAGACTTCGGGGCGGGTCGGGTAGCGGAAGCCGACATGGTCGAAGGCGATCGCGCCCTGGGGCGGCTGGGGCAGCGCGACCGGGCTCGCCGGGGCGGCGATGTCGGGCTGTTCCTGGAGCAGCTCGGCCAGGCGGCTGGCGGCGCCCGAGGCGCGCAGCAGGTCGCCATAGACTTCGGTCAGCGTGCTGAACGAGCCGGTGACCAGGCCGGCGGTGAGCACGAAGGCCATGATCGAGCCGCCCGAGGCGCGGCCGGCGGCGACGTCGGCGACGGCGGCCCAGACGATGAGGACGATCGCGGAGAACAGCGCGCCGATCACCAGCGCGGTCATGATCGCGCGCAGGCCGAAGCGGCGCTTGCCGGCCTCGAAGGTGCGGGTGACGGCGCCTTCGAAGCGCTCGCCCTCGCGCCGCTCCTGGCCGAACGCCTGGACGATGCGCATCGCGCCGAGCGTCTCCGAGGCGATCGAGCCGACATCGGCGACGCGGTCCTGGCTGTTGCGCGAGAGCTGGCGGACACGGCTGCCCAGCCAGACGATCGGCAGGATGGTTACGGGAATGCCGACGACGAGATAGGCGGCGATCTTGGGCGAGAGCGCGAACAGGTAGATCACCCCGCCGGCACCGGTGAGCAGGTTCCGGAGCGCCATCGAGACGGTCGAGCCGACGACCTGCTCGACGATCGCGGTATCGGCGGTCAGCCGCGAGGCGATCTCGGAGGGGCGGTTCTCCTCGAACCATTTGGGCGGCAGGCGCAGCAGGTTGCGGTGGACCGCGACGCGCAGGTCCGCGACGGTGCGCTCGGCGAGCCAGGAGACGAAGTAGAAGCGGATCGCGGTGAACAGCGCGAGCGCGAGGACGACGAGCAGCAGCCCCTCGAAATAGATGCCGATCCGGCTGGTGTCCGCCCCGGCGGCGAAGCCGTGGTCGACGATCTTCTGGAAGGTGCGCGGAATCAGCAGCGTCGTCACCGAGGAGCCGATCAGCGCGACGATCGCGATCAGCAGCTGGAGCGGATAGCGCCGGGTGAAGCTCCAGATGACGAGCAGGTTGGACAGCTTGCGCTTGGGCGGTGCCGGGGGCGTGACGGGATCGGCCATGCGCGGCGGACTAGCGCGATTGCGCGGGGAGGGGAACCGTCCTTTGCCGGTGCGCGCGCATGGGTGATTCACCCAAATTCCAGGATGGTGGATTAATCGAGCGCTCAGAGAGGTTTAGCCAGAGTGAGAAGCAAAATTCGTAGCTGCGGTACGGGAACGGGACATCGCCCTGTCGCATTCTGATACCGGTCGCCGTTGCACCGCAGCACGAGCCGCCTATAACGCTAACATGAGCCGCCGCCGGATGGGGAGGGGGACGGCGGAAGGGACGCAATGCTGTACGACGCTTATGAGATTCAGCGCTCGCTTCTCGCAGGTGCGAGCGCGCTGGCCAATTTCTCCGCCGGGCTGTTGAACAACCCCGCCAATCCGTTCGCCTATTTCGGCGGCGGGCCGGTGATGGCCTCCGCGCTCGAGGTGTTCGCGCACGCATCGGCGCCGCGCGGCAAGCCCGAGTTCGGGCTCGACCACACCGAGATCGACGGCAAGCTGGTCGATGTGCACGAGGAGATCGTGCTGCGCCGCCCCTTCGGCCAGCTCAAGCGCTTCGCGCGCGCCGGCGTGGAGGGCGGTCCCAAGCTGCTGATCGTCGCGCCGATGTCCGGCCATTATGCCACGCTGCTGCGCGGCACGGTGGAGCGGATGCTGCCGGTGGCGGACGTCTACATCACCGACTGGCGCGACGCGAAGCTGGTGCCGCTGGCGGACGGGCGCTTCGACCTGGACGACTATATCGACTACCTGATCGAGTTCATGGCGTTCATGGGCAAGGACGGCGACCCGCGCCCGCACGTGCTCGCGGTGTGCCAGCCCTCGGTCCCGGTCTATGCCGCGGTCTCGCTGATGAGCGCGGACGAACACCCCAACCGCCCGCGCACGCTGACGATGATGGGCGGCCCGATCGACACGCGCGAGGCGCCGACCGCAGTCAACACGCTCGCCACCGAGCGGCCGTTCAGCTGGTTCGAGCAGAACGTCATCGCGACGATCCCGATGAGCTATCCGGGCGCGGGGCGGAAGGTCTATCCGGGCTTCCTGCAGCTCGCCGGCTTCATGACGATGAACCTGGGCAACCACATGATCAGCCATTGGGAGATGTTCAAGCATCTCGTCCAGGGCGATGACGAGGGCGCCGAGGCGACGATGAGCTTCTACGAGGAATATCGCTCGGTCTGCGACATGACCGCGGAATTCTACCTCCAGACGATCGACACCGTGTTCCAGGCGCATGCGCTGCCCAAGGGCGAGATGCTGCACCGCGGGCGCAAGGTCGATCCCGGCGCGATCAAGGACGTGGCGCTGCTCGCGGTCGAAGGCGAGAAGGACGATATCTCGGGCATCGGCCAGACCAAGGCGGCGCTGACCATCGCGACCGGGCTGCCCGAGGCGATGAAGCAATATCATCTGGCGGAAGGCGTCGGCCACTACGGCATCTTCAACGGCTCGAAGTGGCGCAACCGCATCGCGCCGATCGTCGAGCAGTGGATGGCGGCACACACGGGCTGAGCGCTCCTAAAGCCCTCGCCCCTCCGGGGAGAGGGTTGGGAGAGGGGTAGAGGTGGAGCGCATCGCACTTCCCCTCTCCCCAGCCCTCTCCCCAGCCCTCTCCCCGGAGGGGAGAGGGAGATCAGTTATACTCGCTCGTCGCGATCACGCCCCAGATCAGCCAGGCGACACCTGCCCAGATCGCGATGATGATCAGCACGCCCGGCCAGCTGACCGGGCGCTGCGTCTCGATCTCTGCACGGGCGCGGTGCTCGGCGAAGAGCGCCGCAGGCACCAGCCGCTCGAACAGCCAGACGCCGAGCGGGATCACGATCGCATCGTCGACCAGGCCGAGCACGGGGATGAAGTCCGGGATCAGGTCGATCGGCGACAGCGCATAGGCGGCGACGAGCACCCCGACCAGCTTGGCGGCCAGCGGCGTGCGCGGGTCGCGCACCGCGAACCATATGGCATGGGCCTCGGTGCGGATGCGGTGGGCGAGCGATGGACCGGTCATGGGGATGGGGTGACGTGGGTGGGGCGGCGGGTCAAGCCAAAGCCGCGCCGTCACTGCATCGAGCAAAGGTGATCCCGGCGAAAGCCGGGATCTCGTGCGGCTCTCTCCCGCGCCTTCGCCCGAGATCCCGGCTTTCGCCGGGACGACGGATAGAAGTGGGACTCAGCTCTCGGCCGTCGTCTCCACCACGGCATGGCTGCCTTCCTCGTCGCCCTTGATCTTGCCGCCGAACAGCATCTTGACCATGCCGCCAAGCGACATGTCGGCCTCCCACAGTTCTGCGCTTTCGATGTCGAAGCGGAGCAGCGCCAGGTTGGGATCGTCCTTGCCGCCGGGAAACCAGGCCTCGACCTGCTTGTTCCAGAGCTTGTCGATCTGGGCGAAGTCGTTGTCGATGCGGACGTTGCCGGCGAGGCAGGCGAAATAATCATGCCCCTTGGCGACGAACTGGGCCATCGCCTTGCCGCCGGGCGCGAGGCGATTGTCCTTGCCGGTGAAGAAGAACAGCGTGTCGACCTGATCCTCGTCGAGCTGCGCGGTGAGCGGCACGCTGTGCTGGCCGCCCTCGAGGCCGATCATCACGAACGGGCTGTCGGCGAGCTTCTTCCAGAGGTGCTTCTTGAGTTCGTTGGTGTCGGCCATGATGCGCTCCCGAGAGAATGTACCGGGAGAACGGGCAGGGCGCGTCAGGCGTTCCCGAGCGCCGCCGCCGCGCCGAGCAGCTCGAGGTCGTTGCGGTTGACCAGCGCCACCGGCACCTCGGAAAGCTGGCGGCGGAAGGCGGCCTTGCCTTCCATGCGGCGGCGAAAGGCCGGATCGACGAGCTGGGGATGCAGCGCGCGGCTGATCGCGCCGGTGAGGAACACGCCGTCCCAGGCGCCGAAGGCAAGCGCCAGATCGCCGGCAAAGGCGCCGAGATGCTCGACGAACATGCGGACCGCGGCGGCGGCGACCGCATCGCGCCCGGCGTTGCGGGTGACGTCCTCGGGGCTGGCGATCTTGCTGCCGCCCGACAGCGCCTCATAGGCGAGGCACAGGCCGGGCGCGCTGATCAGCGTCTCGACATCGAGCGGGATGGCCTTGGCGCGGCAATGATCGGCGAACTTGCGCTCGTCCGCGGTCTGCGGGGCGAAGGCGATATGGCCGGCCTCGCTCTGCACCGGCATCAGCCGCCCGCCCGAACTGATCAGCGCGGCGACGCCGAGCCCGGTGCCGGTGCCGATCACGACATAATTGCCGCCGGGCTCGACCGCGCGGGGCGGCGGGCCGTGCAGCGCAGTGAAGGCCGTGGCGGGGAGCAGCGTGAGCGCCAGCGCATTGGCCGCGCATTCGTTGAGCGCACGGGGCGGCGCGCGCAGCACCGCCTCGACGCCCGACAAGGAGATGTACCAGCGGCTGCCGGTCAGGTTGATCAGGTCGCCGCGCGCCGCACCGGCGACGGCGAGCACGCTCGGCAGCCGTGCGTCCTGCAGGCCGACGCCGTTCAGATAGGCGACGAGCGCGCTGGTGAAGGTCGGGTGCTCGCTGGTCGAGAAGCGGCGCACGTCGCGCGGCTCGAGCCCCTCGATGCCGCCGGTCAAGCCAAATCGAACCGATTGGCGGCCGATATCGGCCACCAAAGCCACGTCTTCGCGCATGTCGGCGCCCCTCCTGTTTCGGCCCCGCTTTGCGAAGTCCGGACGCTGTTATCGCTAACACTTGTTACCGAAGCAATAAGCTTGCGTTTGGCAGCGTTGTCAGAGGGAAAAGCGAACAAGCGGACGCGAGCAAGCGGGTTTGTTACGAGTTCGGTTTGAGCGCTGATGCAGTGCCGGCAGCTAGTTCATGCGGATGCGGTGGCGAACGCGTCCGTGCGCGGATCGGAGCCATAGCGATTGGCATGCCGCTGCGGCGCCCAGAGCATAATCGCGTAGAAGGCGATAACGCAGGCCATGCGAACATATTCGAGCGAAGAAGGGAGCTCGGCAATCGCGAAGCTGGTGCGGAAGGGTAGCTCATGCCAGAATCCGAGCGCGGCGGTCGCTAGCACGAGTGGAGGGCCCGGCCAGCCCGGCAGACCGATATCGTGCAGTCGCCGTGCGTAATAGGCGAAGAGCGGCGGGACAAAGAACATCTCGAGCGCCGTCCGGAGCGCCGCGCCAGGCATGCGATAGCTCGGCCAGCGATCAAAAATCACATCCAGCCGCTGAGCCATATGACGACCATTACCGACGCGAAGAGAATGATATTGACCAGCAGGAAATAGGCCGCCTCGCTGCGCGTCGAGCGCCCGCGAAAGTCGAACATGCGCAGCCAGACTGATAGGCCGATGCCGATCTGCATGCCGGCCGAGGGAATCACGCCTGCCATGCCGGCAAGGGTGCGTGGCTGCGGCTCAGGCGTCAAGGCCTGGGCGTCGCACTACGCACGCGGCCACGACAGACGCCTCCATTCCCGATCAGTCGGCTGCGCAGGGCATTGCTTATCAAGCTTAGGTTCGAAGGTGGCGGCAATTCCGCCGCCATAGCAACGGAGGCGGCACTATGAGTCTTGCAGACTTGTGCCTGATCCTTGTTGCGTTGTTCGCCTTCGCGACCTTGATCCTCAAGGTCATCGAGGTGGCGCGTTCCAAGTAAGCACGACGGGAGGGGCTCGGCCTGCCAGCCGGGCCCCGAACGATTTGGGCCCCGGTCGCTGCCACGACCGAGGCCCATATCAACGGGGCAAGCCCCATGAGTCTTGCGTTACTTGTATAAGCGCAAATGCTCCAACTTTCAATTGGCTCACAGCACCTCGAACAGCCCGGCAGCGCCCTGGCCGCCGCCGATGCACATCGTGACGACGACATATTTGGCGCCGCGACGCTTGCCTTCGATCAGTGCGTGGCCGGTCATGCGCGCGCCGCTCATGCCGTACGGGTGGCCGATCGAGATCGCGCCGCCATTGACGTTGAGCAGCTCGTTCGGGATGCCGAGCTGGTCCTGGCAATAGAGCACCTGCACCGCGAACGCCTCGTTGAGCTCCCACAGGCCGATATCGTCCATCTTGAGGTTGAAGCGCTCGAGCAGCTTGGGGATCGCGAAGACCGGGCCGATGCCCATCTCGTCGGGCTTGGTGCCGGCGACGGCCATGCCGATATAGCGGCCGAGCGGCTGGAGGCCGCGCTTCTCGGCGACCTTCTCTTCCATCAGCACGCTGGCCGACGAGCCGTCCGACAGCTGCGAGGCATTACCGGCGGTGACGGTGCCGTTCGGCAGCACCGGGTTGAGCGCCTGCAGGCCCTCGAGCGTGGTATCGGCGCGGTTGCCCTCGTCCTTGGCGAGGGTGATTTCCTTCTGCGAGACTTCCTTGGTCTCCTTGTTGACGACGTTCATCGTCGCGGTGACCGAGACGATCTCGTCGTCGAACTTGCCCGCGGCCTGCGCGGCGGCGGTGCGCTGCTGCGACTGGAGGCCATAGGCGTCGCAGCGCTCGCGGCCGATGCCGTAGCGGGCGGCGACGACTTCGGCGGTCTGCAGCATCGGCATGTAGATGTCGGCGTGCATGGCGAGCAGCTCGCGATCGGGCTCGAGGCGCATCTGCGGCGTCTGCACCAGGCTGATCGACTCGACGCCGCCGCCGAGGGTGATGTCCATGTTGTCGACGATGATCTGCTTGGCGGCCGTGGCGATCGCCATCAGGCCCGAGGCGCACTGGCGATCGACCGACATGCCGGCGACCGTGACCGGCAGGCCAGCGCGGAGGAGGGCGGTGCGGGCGATGTTGCCCGCGGTGCTGCCCTGCTGGAGCGCGGCGCCGAACACGACGTCCTGCACTTCGGCCGGATCGATGCCGGCGCGCTCGACCGCGGCCTTGATCGAATGGGCACCGAGCGTCGGCGCCGGCGTGGCGTTGAATGCGCCGCGATAGGCCCGGCCGATGCCGGTGCGCGCGGTGGAGACGATGACTGCGGAGCGAGACATGGAGTGTTCCTTCTTCGTTTAGGCCCTTCCCCTTCAGAGGAAGGGTTGGGGTGGGGCAGTGCCTCCATCGCAGTCGCCCGCGGCGAGGCCCCACCCCAACCCCTCCCCCGAGGAGGAGGGGCTAGTTGACGTCAAACATATACCAGCGCGATCCACTCGGCGATCAGCGCGGGCTTTTCCTCGCCCTCGATCTCGAGGGTGTATTCCTGGACCTGCTCCCAGACCCCGGGCTTGCGCTCGGTGAATTTCAGCAATTTGAAACGGCCGCGGACGCGCTTGCCCGAGCGGACCGGCTGCATGAAGCGGACTTTGTTGCCGCCATAGTTGACGCCCATCCTGGCGCCTTCGATCGCGGGGGCGCCGGCGCGTGCGCCGAGCATCGGCATCAGCGAGAGCGACAGGAAGCCGTGCGCAATCGTGCCGCCGAACGGCGTCTGCGCGGCGCGGACGGGATCGACATGGATGAACTGGTGATCGCCGGTCGCCTCGGCGAACTGGTCGATCATCGTCTGGGTGACCTCGACCCAGTCGGACACGCGCTCGGTGCCGATGCTCTCGGCCATCTGCTGCACCGTGATCGTCGCCAAGGGGCCATCCTCTCGCCTGTTCGGGCCCCATCTAGTGGCGGCGTGGGGGCTCCTGCAAGCCTCGCCCAACCGGAAATTTGAAAGATGCGACGGACGTAGCGTCATCCGTGGGGTGGCCTCCCGGCGCTTGACCGAACCCGATGTTCGAAAAGGCGCGACTCAGGCCTAGCCGCCGCTATTGGCGTGGAGGATGTTGCCGTCGGGATCCTTGAACCAGATCGCGCGGAAGCTGCCGAGGATGTGGACGCCGTCTTCCACCCGGTCGAAGCCGTCGGGATATTCCTCGAGCTTGACGCCCCTGGCGCGCAGGTCGGCGGCGATGGCCTCGAGGTCGTCATGGACGTCGAACACCACGGCGTTGGCCTGGTTGGTACCGGCGAAGTCGCTGCGATAGACGTTGAGCAGCGTCGCGCCGGTGCGGAGCAGGAAGACCTCGCCGTGATCGGCGGCGAGCGGCAGGCCGAGCGTCTCGGTGTAGAAGGCGCGTGCGATGGCGATGTCCTTGCACGGGAGGATCGCGTGGGAGGCGTGGTCCTTGAGCATCGTCTCAATCCTCCGGTTCGAGATCGAGCAGCGCCTTGCCGCTGCCGTCCATCGCGAAGGGGACCGAGGTGTGGATATGCGCGATCTTCCACGCGCCCTCGACGCGACGCGCGGCGATGGTGGCGCGGAACCACAGGCTCGACGGGCCTTCGCCCTTTCTGGTGCCGGTCATGTGCTGGAGCGCATGCACGACCGCTAGGTCGCCCTGCTCCAGCACCTGCGCGTCGCGGTGGGTGACGCGCAGGTCGGCTTCCCAGGTCTCGAACCATTGCCGGATGCCTTCGGGGTCGAGCATCGCCGGCGCGCGGTGGACCAGCGGCGGGGCGAGATCGTAGCCGATCGCGTCGGGCAGATAATCGGCGACGATCGCGTCGGCGTCGCGTCGCCGGATGGCATCCTCGTAGCGGGTGAAGATCGCGTCCGGCGTGTCGGTCATGTCATGCCTCTGCCTGCAGCATCGCCGGTACGTAGAGCCGGATGCCTTCGGCTTCCAAACGCCTGAGCATGGCGATCACCACGCGGTGTTTCGCCGCATCGGCCAGATCGGCGCTGGGGGACGGTGAATCGAATTCGACCTCGAAGGTAAGCGCGCCGGGGACGACGCCAGTGAACCAGGCGTGGCTGAAGACGAGCTTCTCCTCGGTGATCACCTGCTTGGCGAGATCGCTGAGCCCGGCAAGCTTCTCCGCCGGCACGCTGTTGGCGATCGCGAAGGTGAGCGCCATCCGGCGATAGTCGCGGTTGGTGCTGTTGAGGATCTCGTAGTCGAGCAGCTTCTTGTTGGCGACGATCCGCTCCTCGCCGCCCGGGCCGCGCAGCCGGGTGGACTTGAGGCCGATGCGCTCCACCGTGCCCTTGCTCTTGTCGTAGAGGATCGTGTCGCCGACACGGAAGGGCTTGTCGAAGATGATCGCCAGCGCCGCGAGCAGATCGGCGACGGTGCCCTGCGCGGCGAGGCCGATGGCGATGCCGCCGACGCCGAGGCCGGCGACCAGGCCGGTGACGTTGACGCCCAGATTGCTCAGCACCACGACGAAGGCGATGGCGAACAGGATGATCGTCACCAGCAGGCGGATGATGCCGATCGCGCTGGCCAGGCTCGAGCCCTGATATTCCTCCGACGCGGTGCGATGCTCGATCCCGCCGAGGATCACCTCGCGCAGCCAGATCGTCGCCTGGAACACCGCGGCGATCGTGAACAGGAAGGTCGCCGTGGTGTAGAGCATCGGCGGCGCATCGACATAGCCGATGACCAGCCGGATCGCGGTCATCAGGATGAAGAAGTTGCCGGTCCTGGCGACGGCGCGGCCGACGACCGCATACCAGTTGGCGACGCCCTCGCCCTGCTTGCACAGGCGCAGGCCCCAGCGCCGCACCATGTGCAGGCCGAAGAACACCACCACCGCGACAGCGGTGGCGATGGCGATGGTCAGCCAGTTATCCTGGATGTTGTGGAGCCACTGGCCGGCTTCCTGGACGAAGCTGCGCGCCTGAACCTGGAGATCCGCGCCGCTCTTGGGGAGTTCGATATTGGTACTCATGCGGCCTTTCGGGGCTGGTTATGCGCGGCTTCGCCTTCGAGAAAGGCGATCAAACCACGTTCGTAACGATTGAGCCAGCGCGTGGCGCGCGGCAAGTGGAGCGTTTCGCGCCAGGCGGCCTGCGCCTCGCGATCCTTGGTCAGATCGATCAGCGCGGGATGGACATAGGATTTGCGCGCGATCGCCGGCGTGTTGCCCAGTGCCTCGGTCACCGGCTCGAGCAGCGCCTTGAGCCCGACATGCCCGTCGCCCGCCGCCAGCGCCTGGAAGGCGAGGACGCTCGCGCCCCAGGTGCGGAAATGCTTGGCGGTGAAATCCTCGCCCATCGCCTCGCGGATCCAGCAATTGACGTCGGTGGAGGTGACCGGATGCGCCTCGCCGGCATCGTCGATCCAGCGGAACAGGTGCTGGCCGGGCAGGTCCTGGCACTTCTTGACGAAGCGGCTGAGCGAGCCGTCGGTGATCGTCAGCACGCGCATCTTGCCCGACTTGGCCCGGAACTGGAGGCGCAGCGTCTGGCCCTTCACCTTGGCGT
Organism: Sphingomonas sp. KR3-1; assembly: GCF_040049295.1. Classification (NCBI taxonomy): domain Bacteria; kingdom Pseudomonadati; phylum Pseudomonadota; class Alphaproteobacteria; order Sphingomonadales; family Sphingomonadaceae; genus Sphingomonas; species Sphingomonas sp. KR3-1. Next base: position 178,382 of record NZ_JBDZDQ010000004.1, on the reverse strand, counting down.
GGCGCTTGCGCAGCGTGGTGGCGCCGAAGCTCTTGTTGGCCTGGACATATTGCTCGTTGCCGACGCGGATCGTGCCGAGATCGAGCAGGCGGACGACCGCGGCGACGGCCTTGTCCTTGCACAGGCCGCGCAGCTTGAGGTCGTGCTCCACCTTGGCGCGCAGCTTGGGCAGGTGCTCGCCAAAGCCGGCGCAGCGATCGTACTTCGCCGCCTCCTGCGCCTCGCGGAAGCCGGCATGATAGCGATATTGCTTGCGGCCCTTGTCGTCATAGCCCGTCGCCTGGATATGGCCGCGCGGATCTGGGCAGAACCAGGCGTCGTGATAGGCGGGCGGCAGGCCGATCGCGTTCAACCGGTCGATCTCCTCGCGATCCTTGATGCGCGCGCCCTCGGCATCCCAATAGCCCCAGCCGTGACGCACCTTGCGGCGCGTGATTCCTGGCGTGTGATCATCGACATAGACGATATCGTCGTGGGACAAGGGAGCCTCCTCGCAATGTCCCGGTCAATGCGCGGCCTGCCGCTTCGTTCCGGAACCCGCGGCGGGCCGACCGGTTGAGCCGGCGTGTTTGCAAGGAGCTAGCCGTGACCAATCTTTCCCATGTCCGCGTTCTGATGATGGCGACCAACGGCTTCGAGCAGGACGAGCTGATGCTGCCGCGCCAGGCGCTGATCGATGCCGGGGCGCAAGTGACGCTGGCGTCGCTCGACACCAGGCCGATCACCGGCGAGAAGGGCGGCGAGAAGGGCGAGAGCATCACGCCGGACACTACGGTGGACGAGGTCGATACCGAGAATTACGACGCGCTGGTGCTGCCCGGCGGCGTCGCCAATCCGGACAAGCTGCGGATGAACGAGCGCGCGGTGGAGATCGTCGGCGAGTTCATGGACGATGCCAAGATCGTCGCGGCGATCTGCCATGCGCCCTGGCTGCTCGTCGAGGCCGATGTCGTGGACGGCCGCGAAGTGACCAGCTGGCCGTCGGTCCGCACCGACCTGGCGAATGCCGGGGCCGAGGTGGTCGACCGCGAAGTGGTGGTCGACGACAAGCTGATCACCAGCCGCAAGCCCGACGATATCCCGGCGTTCAACCGCGCCGTGATCGAAGCGCTGGCGACCGTGCCGATGCCAGTCTGACGCCATTCACCCATTTCTGCGCGGGGCGCTCGACCAGGTGGTAGAGCGTCACCGATGCAGCGAGGACCAGCGCAAGGAAGGCGGCGACCAACGGCCAGCTGACCGCATGCGCGTCGCTGACGAAGGCGAGCTTGAAGGCGAACCAGAGCAGATAGTGCGACAGATAGGTCGCGTAGCTGATCTCGCCGAGATAATGGAGCCAGCCCGCCTCGAGCGGATTGCCGCGGCGGGCCGCGCTCAGCGCCAGCGCGAGCAGCAGCGCGGCGAAGCAGGCCGGGGCGGCGAAGGTCTCGGCCAGGCCGAGCGCCCAGGCGGCTGCCAGGGCGAGCGCGATCCCGGCGCTGGCCAGCGCGGGCAGGCGCCAGGCCTCCCGCCAGCGCAGCCAGAGCGCGGCGACCGCGGTGCCGCCGGCGAATTCGAGGATGCAGCGGATCAGGCCGAGGCTGGGGATTTCCTGGCCGAGCGCCGTCGCGCCGCGGCTGGCGAAGATGCTGTGGAGCAGGGCGAGCAGCGCGGCGATCGAGGCGATCACCGCCCAGCTCGGCACGCGGCGCCAGTCGATCGCCAGCGCGAGCAGCGGGAAGAGGAGGTACGCGCCAAGCTCGCACGAGATCGACCAGGCCGGGTCGTTCCAGGTGAGATGCTCGGTAAAGCCCCAGTTCTGGAGCAGCAGGATATGGAGCGGCAGCTCGTGCCAGGGGAAATGATCGCTGCCCCGGCCGGTCAGCTGGAGCGCGAGCGCGAGCGCCACCGCGAAGCCGAGCATGAACAGGTGGAGCGGCCAGACCCGGGCGACGCGGCGCTGGAGGAAGCTCGGGATCGAGGCGAGGCCGCCCAGGCGGATGCGTTCGCCCCACACCATCCAGATGACGAAGCCCGAGAGCAGGAAGAAGAAGTCGACGGCGAGATAGCCCTTGGCGAGGACGGCCATCGCCGCGTCGGGCAGGTCGGCGATCGACTTGCGGATATGGAAGAAGACGACGAACCACGCCGCGATGCCGCGCACGCTGGTGAGCGCCCTAAGCTCCCCTTTGGCTTGCTCGGGTCCCTTCATGCCAGCGCCGGCCTTGCCTTGCGCAGCGGGCGCCAGGCGGACTCCTCGCGCTTGCGGGCCATATAGGTATCGAGGCCGATCTGCGCGCCGATCAGCATGTAGACGAAGGGCTGGAAGGCGATGGCGATGAAGGTCGCGCCCAGCATGTAGATGATGTGCGCGCTCTGCAGCGCCGAGGCGAGCGGGCTCACCCATAGCTGGTCAGGCTCGGCTTTTTTATAACGCTGGCGCAGCACCTCCATGCGGAAGATGCCGAGGATGTTGATCACCAGCCACAGCGCCAGCCCCGGATAGCCCTGCTCGCCGAGCATCTCGAAATAGGCGCTGTGATAGGCGCGGGCCTTGTCGACCTCGAGGCTGCGATCGACCTTGGCATTGCCGTCGCCCTGGCCCTCGACGCTGACCTTCTCGTAGCGGATCTGGTTCTGGCGATAGGCCTCGAACCCGCCGCCCATCGGGTGGGTCTTGGCGTAGTCCATCGTCCATTGCCACACGGCGAGGCGGGTCGAGGCGGAGGCGTCGCCCTGATAGGTCTTGATCGTGTTCATCCGCTCGGTGAAGGCCGAGGGCAGGAAGGGGATGGCGATCAGCGCCATGGCGCCGAGCGCGCCGATATAGACGAGCTTGCGCTTGCTATCGCGCAGCATCAGCGCGGCGAGCAGCCCGATGCAGAGCAGGCCGGTGCGCGTCGAGGTGCCGACCGGGATCAGCAGGCAGGCGAAGATGAGGGCGTAGCAGAACCCCTTTACCTTCCAGTCGGGCGGGAAAATGGTGCCGAAGCGCGTGAACCAGACGATCAGCGGGATGATCGCGATCGCGACGGTGGAGATGGTCGAGCCTTCGTAGAGGCCCGAATTGTTGGCGACCATCAGGTTCAATTCGCCATAGCCGCCGCCCGAGCCGAGCGTCTTGATCCCGCCGACGATGATGATCGACGCGGCGGAGAGGACCATGAACAGCAGCAGGCTCTCGATGCGCAGCCTGGTGCGCAGGGTGAGCGGCAGGAAGGCGGCGAAGGCGAGCGCCTTCCACACCCAGTCCCATTTGTCCAAGGCCTCGACTTTGAAGTCGGCGTTGAGCGTGGTGTAGAAGCAATAGGCGAGCAGGCCGAGGATCATCAGCTGGCGCGGCGCGACGCGGACGTCCTTCTTGTCGTCCATCGCCAGCCAGCCGAGCACGGAGAGGCCGACCGCGATCAGCGAGATCGGCACCGAGTTGAGCAGGAGATAGGTCAGCCGCTGCGGCGAGACGATGTCGATATAGGCATAGACCAGCACGAAGATGAACGGCTTGCGGAAGCCCATCCCGAAAAAGGCCAGCAGGAAGGCGACGAAGACGAGATCACGCACCGGGCTTGCCCCATTTGCTGGGCTTGGCCTTGGATGCCTCGTCGTTCGGGCCGGGTTCGTGGTCGAGATCGGGGCGGCGCAGCAGGAGGAAGGCCGCGAGCAGCATGAGCCCGTGCGAGATCGCCAGCGATAGATTGTCGATCATGGGCCCGTCGGCGCTCCTGCTTCCGGAGCCCGTGTAGCGGCATGCGGTTGACGCGGCGTTAAGTGCTCGCGTGGCAAGGGGAGGGGCATGCGGATTCTCCACATTCTCGACCACGGGCTGCCGCTGCACAGCGGATACACGTTCCGGACCCGGGCGATCCTCAAGGCGCAGATGGCGCGCGGCTGGGAGGTCGCCGCGGTGACCAGCCCGCGCCACGGCAAGTTCGATACCGACGAGGAGACGATCGACGGCATCCGCTTCTACCGGACGCCGCGAGTCAATTCCGGGCCGCCGGTGATCGGCGAGCTGCGCGAGGTTGCCGCGTTCGCCCGGCGGATCGAAGCGGTGGCGCGGCAGTGGCAGCCCGATGTGCTCCACGCCCATTCGCCGGTGCTCGGCGCGATGGCGGCGCAGCGCGTGGCGGACAAGCTCGGCCTGCCGCTGATCTACGAGATCCGCGCCTTCTGGGAAGACGCCGCGGTGGGCAATGGCACCGGCACCGAGGGCAGCTGGAAATACCGGGCGACGCGCTGGCTCGAGACGCGGGCGGTGCGCAAGGCCGATGCGGTGGCGGTGATCTGCGAGGGGCTGAAGCGCGACCTGGTGGCGCGCGGCGGGATCGACGCGGGCAAGATCCTGGTCTCGCCCAATGGCGTCGACCTCGGCCTGTTCGGCGAACCCTTGCCGCACGACGCGGCGCTGGCGAAGGCGCTGGGGATCGAGGGCGCCGAGACGATCGGCTTCATCGGCAGCTTCTACGACTATGAAGGCCTCGACGTGCTGATCGCGGCGATGCCCGATCTCGTCGCCCGGCGCCCGAAGATGCACCTGGTGCTGGTCGGCGGCGGGCCGTGCGACGCGGCGCTGATGGCGCAGGCGGCAGCATCGCCGGTGGCGGAACGCATCCATTTCGTCGGCCGGGTGCCGCACCAGCAGGTCGAGCGTTACTACAGCGTGATCGACGTCCTCGTATATCCGCGCAAGCACATGCGCCTGACCGACCTGGTGACGCCGCTCAAGCCGCTGGAAGCGATGGCCCAGCGCAGCCTGGTCGCGGCCTCGGATGTCGGCGGACACCGCGAGCTGATCCGCGACGGCGACACCGGCACGCTGTTCGCTCCCGACGACCCCGCGGCGCTGGCCGCCTCGGTCGCGCAGCTCTTCGCCGATCGCGACCAGTGGGACGAGCGGCGCGAGCGCGGGCGCGCGTTCGTCGAGGCCGAGCGAAGCTGGGCGATCAATGTCGGCCGTTATGACTCCGTTTACCAAAGACTCGCCAAAATGGGGGCCATGGAAGACTCGCGGCCCCTCCCCCAGACGGTGCGTGCATGAACCTGCCGCTGGCGCCCCTGATCGCGCTGGTCGCGGGCGGCCTCGCTGCGCTTGGCGTGGCGATGATCCCCGTGCCCGCGCTCGAGGCGCTGGTGATGGACTCCGGTCTCCCCTCCGTTCTTGCGATGGCCGAGCCGCCGCTGGGCCTGACCGCCCGGCTGGCGGTGGCACTGGGCAGCGGCGCGTTCGTCGGCGCGTTCATGTGGCTCTCCGCCTTCATCCTGCTCGGCTCGCGCGGGCTGACCATCGGCGGCGACGCCGAGCCGGTCGACCCGGAGGAAGTCGCCGTGCCGGTGCTGCGCCGTGCCGATGCGCACCCTGACGCGCCGCCGCGCCCGCCCCTGCTCGCCACGCGCGACCTGGGTCGCCCGTTCCTCGAGGTCCGTGCCGCCGCGCCGGCCGCGATCGAGGACGACACGGTCGATTTCGACGCGATCTTCCCGCCGCGGCCGATGACGGCGCCGGTGGAAGAGGCGGCGACTCCGGTTGCCGAGGTCGCCGAACCGGTCGCGGAAGCGCCGGAAAGTCACGAAAGCCCCGACATTCACGCGCACGCGCGCGACTCGCTTGCCGAGCAGGAACTGCCGAGCGACTTCGACCAGCCGCTCTCGGCCTTCGATCCGCAGGCAATCCCGGCCGTGCCCAAGCCGGCTCCGGTGCCGCTCGCGCCGCTGCGCCGCCAGCCGCGCCCGTCGATCTTCGACGAGACCGAGCGGTTCGAAGTGTTCGAGCTGACGCCGCCGGTGCGCGCGCATGTGCCGCCGCCGGTCGCCGAGGCGCCCGCCGCCGCGCCGCGCGAGCGGATCGTGCGGCCGGAGACCGACGCCTCGATCCACGCGCTGCTCGACCGGCTCGAGCGCGGGGTGGCCGACAAGGGGCTGACCGCGACGCCGCGCGCCCAGGCCAAGGCGCAGGAGCGCGGGCTGGAAGAAGCGCTGGTCACGCTGCGCAACCTGGCGCGGCGCACGGCGTGATCCTTCCTGAGCGTTGAACGAAGCTGCTCCCCGGCCTTCGCCGGGGAACCAAGAGGGCGCGTGCTCACCGCCCTTCCTCCACCGTCAGCACCTCCAGCGCGATCGTCACCCGGTCCTCGGCGCGGCGGACATGCTCGACCACCAGGTCCGCCACGAGATGGCCGCGCAGCCGCAGCTCGGTCTCGGGCAGGCCTGCGATCCAGGCGTCGAGCGCCGGGGAGGGCGGGGCGGCGAGCGACAGCAAGTGCCGCGCGCCGGTGAACGTCGCGCTGGCCCAGCGCGTCCAGTCCGATTGGACCAGGGTGACCGGGCAGCCGGCCGCCTCGGCGCCGGCCTCGAGCGCGCGGCGGAGCAGCGTTTCCGCATCGGGGCCGCGGCTCATTGGCCGGGCTCCTGCTGGCGGGCCTGTTGCGCCGCTTTCTCGGCAGCGAGGAACGCCTTGAGCCGCGCGATCATGCGCGGGCCGGGCTCGCGGCCCATGCGCAGGTCGAGCACGATGCGCGGATCGCGCACCGCCAGCCGGCCGAACTTGGTGGGCGGCATGTTGGTCGCCCGAAGGAATTTTTCGATCTCGCGATGCACTGTCATTGCTCCGATCTCCCGACTCGATTCGCTGAAGATCGTTCTTAATTTGTTCCATATTTCCTACTTGTCTAGGAAAATTCCTACGGGTATGGATGCGCCATGGATCCGGATGCGCAACGCGCCGCGCTGGAAGCGCTGATCGCCGAGACGGGCGCGAGCCTGTCCGAGCTGTCGCGGCTGCTCGGGCGCAACCTGGCCTATCTCCAGCAATATCTGGTGCGCGGCACGCCGCGGCTGCTGGCCGAGACGGACCGGGCGCTGCTCGCGCGCTATTTCGGCGTGGCGGAGGCGCGGCTGGGCGGCCCAGAGGCGGACGGGCTGGTGGCGGTGCCGCGGCTCGATGTCGGCGCGTCGGCCGGGCCGGGCGGGCTGGTCGAGGGCGAGGCGCGGCGGCGGCGCGGGGCGGAGTTCTCGCCCGAGCTGCTGCGCGCGCTGGGCGTGCGGCCCGAGGCGGCGTCGGTGATCCGCGTGCAGGGCGATTCGATGGCGCCGACGCTGGAGGACGGCGACGAGATCCTGGTCAACCGCGACCAGCGCCGGGTGGAGGGGCGCGGCGGGGTGTTCGTGATCCGGCTCGACGGCGAGCTGATGGTCAAGCGGCTGCGCATCGGCGTCGGCGGGATCGAGGTGATCTCGGACAATCCGGAATGGGAGACGCGCACGGTGCCGGCGCGGGCGGTGGACGTGGTGGGGCGCGTGGCGTGGCTGGGGCGGGCGATCTAGGCGACCGCTCCGGAGCTGAGCCTTTCCCCGGCGAAGGCGGTGGTGGAGGGGCGGCGGGCCACCGCCGCGTTCCGCGCCTCCACCATTCGCTGCGCGAATGGTCCCCTCCCCGAGACGAGCTCGGGGAGGAATTTATGGCTACCGCCCCACGCGCATCCGATCGACCAGCCATACCGCGAGCAGCAGCGCCAGGCCGACGCCCAGGCCGATGATGAACCCGAACGATGCCTCGCCCTTCGCGATGCCGACGAACACGCCGATGATCAGGCTGATCGCGAGGAGGAAGCCGCCGGCGAGCGGGGTCTTGGAGGGCGTCTTGGTCATGCTGCGTCTCTGCCACGTCCCGCGGCGGGACGCCACCTGTGCCATGCCGGGGCAGCTGGCACGGCGATTCCGGGATGGTTAGCGAAAGTTCAGCATCGTGTGGCGCGCAAAGCGTTGATTCCACGGGAATTGGCACGGCACGCGCATCGGCGCGCGCATGGATATGATGCCCTATCTCGGCGACCGCCGCGAAATCACCGACGCCAACGAGCTGATCGCCCTGTTCGGCGAGCTCGCCGGCAGCGAGGCCGCCGCGCGCGCCGACCATAGCCGCGACCTCGGCAACCACATCCATTTCTGCCGCTGGCGCCAGATCGAGCGGCTGATCGTGCTGATGTCGGTCGGCCGCGCCGTGGGGACCGTGCATTGAGTTTTTGATTCCTCCCCCAGCTTGCCTGGGGGAGGGGGACCGCCGACCGCAGGTCGGTGGTGGAGGGGCGTTCGGGGGTTGAACGTGCGCCGGGGGCGATCCGACTCTGGAACTCGGGCACCGGCGCGTTCGCGCCGACCCCTCCACCATTTGCTGCGCAAATGGTCCCCCTCCCCGAGCGAGCTCGGGGAGGAATGAGATAGTGGCGGACCCGAAACCATCGCGCGGCGTTCCCCAGCGATGACCACTCCCCAGTTGCTTTCCGTCGGCGTGCTGTTCGGCATGATGCTGCTCTTCATCTGGGGCAAGCTGCGCTACGACATGGTCGCGGTGATCGCGCTGCTCGCCGCGCTGGCGCTGGGCATCGTCAAGCCGAAAGAGGCCTTTACCGGCTTTTCCGACGACATCGTGATCATCGTCGCCTCGGCGCTGGTGCTCTCCGGCGCGGTGCAGCGATCGGGCGTGATCGAGAGCGCGATGCTGATGCTCCAGCGCAGCGTGACGCGGGTCCGCTCGCAATTGCTGCTGCTCTGCGCCTCGGTCGGCTTCGCGTCGGCGCTGGTCAAGAATATCGGCGCGCTGGCGATGATGATGCCGGTCGCGTTCCAGATGGCGAAGAAATCGAACGTCGCACCGGCGGCGTACCTGATGCCGATGTCGTTCGCATCGCTGCTCGGCGGGCTGATCACGCTGATCGGCACCTCGCCCAACATCATCGTCAGCCGGGTGCGCGAGCAGATGACCGGGCACCCGTTCGGCATGTTCGACTATGCGCCGGTCGGCCTGGGGCTGACGCTGATGGGCCTCATTTTCCTGCGCTTCGGCTACCGGCTGCTGCCGCGCGACCGCCGCGCCGCGCCGACGCTGGGCGAGGCGATCGACATCCAGGACTATGTGACCGAGGCCGAGATCCCGGCGGGCTCGCCCGCGGTCGACGAGACCGTCGCGGCGTTCCGCGAGCGGCATGACGGCGAGGTGCAGGTGACCGCGATCCTGCGCGCCGGCATCCGATCGATCCCGTTCCCCGACGCGGTGCTGAAGCCCGAGGACCTGCTGATCCTCGCCGGCCCGCCCGACAGCCTCGAGCGCGTGATCGCCGCCGACCGGCTCGAACTCGAGGGCGCGCAGCGCGAGGCGCCCGAGGGCGCCCAGGGCGAGGTCGGCGTGATCGAAGCGGTGATCGGCACCGACAGCCCGCTGATCGGGCGCACCGCCGGGCGGCTGGGGCTGCACGAGCGCTTCGGGGTCAACCTGATCGCGGTTTCGCGCCAGGGCGAGCGGCTCGCCAAGCGGCTGGGCGAGATCGCGCTCGCGCCCGGCGACGTGATCGTGCTGCAGGGACCGCTCGAATTGCTGTTCGAGCGGCTGTCCGAGCTCGGCTGCCTGCCGCTCGCCCAGCGGACGCTGCGGCTGGGCAGCGCGCGCAAGGGGCTGTTGCCGCTGGCGATCCTCGCCTGCGCGATGGCGGCGACGGCGACGGGCTATGTGCCGGTTGCGGTGGCGTTCTTTGCCGCCGCCGGGCTGACCATCCTGCTCGGCGCACTGCCGGTGCGCGAGGCTTATGACCATATCGAATGGCCGATCCTGGTGATGCTCGGCGCGCTGATCCCGGTATCGGATTCGCTCAGGACCACGGGCGCGAGCCAGGTGATCGGCGACTGGCTGGGGCATTTCGCCGCGATCCTGCCGCCCTGGGGCGCAGTGGCGCTGATCCTGGTCTCGGCGATGGCAGTGACGCCGTTCCTCAACAATGCCGCCACCGTGCTGGTGATGGCGCCGATCGCGGCGACCTTTGCCGGCGAGCTCGGCTATCGGCCCGAGGCGTTCCTGATGGCGACCGCGGTGGGCGCGGGCTGCGACTTCCTCACCCCGATCGGCCACCAGTGCAACACGCTGGTGATGGGCCCGGGCGGCTACAGGTTCGGCGACTATGCGCGCCTGGGGGCGCCGCTGTCGTTCCTGGTGCTGGTGGTCGGCACGCCGCTGATCCTATGGGTGTGGCCGGTACACTGATGGGAGTCGCGCATATGGAACGGACGGCATTGATCGAGGCGACAGGCGGGCCCGAGGTGATCCAGTGGGCCGATGTCGAACTGCCGCCGCCGGGGCCGGGCGAAGTGCGGATGCGCAACCGCGCGGTAGGGCTGAACTTCATCGACACCTATCACCGCTCGGGCCTCTATCCGGTGCCACTGCCGAGCGGCCTCGGCGGCGAGGCGGCGGGCGTGGTCGAAGCGGTGGGCGAGGGCGTCAATGGCTTTGCCGTGGGCGACCGGGTGGCGACCTTCGGGCCGGGGCTCGGCGCCTATGCGACCGCGCGCAACGTGCCGGCGAAGACGCTGTTCGCGCTGCCCAACGACATCAGCGACGAGACCGCGGCGGCGGTGCTGCTCAAGGGCTGCACGGCGGAATTCCTGATCGAGCGCTGCGCCCGGGTCCAGCCGGGCTGGACGGTGCTCGTCCACGCCGCGGCGGGCGGGGTCGGGCAGATCGCGGTACGCTGGCTGAAGGACATCGGTGCGACGGTGATCGGCACGGTCGGGCACCGCGACAAGGTGGCGCTCGCCGAGGCGGCGGGGGCGGCGCATGTGCTGCTGTCGCGCGAGGAAGATGTCGCGGCGCGGGTGAAGGAGATCACCGGCGGCGCAGGCGTGCCGGTGGTGCTCGACGGGGTGGGCAAGGCGACGTGGGAGGCCTCGCTGGCGTCGTGCGCGCGGCGCGGGCTGATCCTGAGCTACGGCAATGCCAGCGGCCCGGTGGAGGGCGTGAACCTCGCGACGCTCAACGCGCATGGCTCGCTGTTCGTCACCCGGCCCAAGCTGTTCGACTATTATGTCACGCCCGAGGAGCGCGCGGCGGGCATCGCGCGGCTGTTCGCGATGCTCGAGAAGGGCGCGGTGACGGCGGAGATCGGCCAGCGCTTCGCACTCGAGGACGCTGCCGAGGCGCACCGGGCGCTGGAGGCGGGGAAGACGACGGGGTCAACGGTGCTGGTGGTGTGAGCTTGTCGCTTCGGTGGCCCGCCGCTAGCTTCGGAGCGGGGAGGCGGCGATGGGCACCAAGACCGACGAATATCTCGCGTCGCTGCTGAGCGATTCCTTCAAGCGCGAAGTCGATGCCGACGAAGCGGTGTGGCGGTCCTTGCCCTTCTTCGGTGCCATGCTTGGCCTGGCAATCGCGCTATTGCCCCAGATCTATCGATCGGCGGCAGGAACGGTCGAGCTGCCATGGGGTGCTTTAATCTACACGCTACTCGCGGCGTCGATTATTTCATTTGCTATCTCAGCGTGGTGGTTCTGGGTGGTGATCCGGCCGCGAGAATATCGCTATCCGCCCTCCGATCGCGCGATACTCGACTATACCGAGGCGCTCCGCGCATTCCACAAGGGGGCCGGCAGCGCGGACGAATGGGATGAGACGGTGCGGAATGAGCTGCGCACCTTCATCCTCGATGAATTTGCCCAGACCACGACCAACAATCGCCGAAACAACAATGCGAAGCTGCGGGCGCGCAGCCAGGTTCTGCTTTTCGCCATGGCCGGGTTTCTGGTCGCATTCGTTTGTGAAGCGACTATATTGGCGTCGCAGGCGTTCTCGCCTGTGACGGAAAAGACCGACGGAGGCTGGAGTGGCCGAAAACAAGCAGGCTGTGCGACGGCAGGACAAGAAGGCGGCCGCTCCCAATCCCCTCTCCCGGCCAGTGCCGCCCGAGCCCCAATGGGTCTGGGAAGGCGCGAGCTTCCTGCCGCTCCCGAAGCAAAAGGCGGCTCAAAAGGGATGAGCGACTCACCCCTTCCTTCGCCGCCGCCGTCACCTCCACCGCCGGAACGGCCGGCGCCCGAATGGCTGAAAAAGGACAATTCAGACCAGCCGCGCGAGCACCGATAGCCGCCGGCGCTAGGCCAGCGCGCCGACCATTGCCTTGACTTCCATGAACTCGGCGAGGCCGAACTTGCCGTGCTCGCGGCCGTTGCCGGACTGCTTGTAGCCGCCAAAGGGCAGGTTGGGGTCGGGCTGGCCGCCGTTGACATAGACCATGCCGGCGCGCAGCCGCGGGGCCACGCGCTTGATCGCCTCGCCGCTGCCGAACACCACGGCGGAGAGACCGTAATCGGTGTCGTTGGCGATGCGGACCGCGTCTTCCTCGTCCTCATAAGGGATGATCGTGACGACGGGGCCGAAGATCTCCTCGCGGGCGATCGTCATGCTGTTGGTCACGCCGGAGAACAGCGTCGGGCGGACGAAATAGCCGGTCTCGACGCCGTCGGGGCGGCCGGGCCCGCCGGCCTCGAGCTTGGCGCCTTCCTTCATCCCCTTGGCGATCAGGCCCTGGACCTTGTCCCACTGGGTCTTGTTGACCAGCGGGCCGATATGGCGGCCCTCCTCGGCGGGATCGCCGGTCTGGGTGGCCTTCATCACCTCGGCGGCAGCGGCGGCGACCTGGTCCTGCATGCCCTTGGGCACGAGCAGGCGGGTGGGGGCGATGCAGCTCTGGCCCGAGTTCATCAGCACGCTGAACAAGGTGGTCTGGACGGCGCGGCCAAGGTCGGCGCCCTCGAGCATCAGCGAGGGCGACTTGCCGCCCAGCTCCTGATGGACGCGCTTGACCGTCTCCGCGGCGTTCTTGGCGACGAGCACGCCGGCGCGGGTCGAGCCGGTGAAGCTGACCATGTCGACGCCCTTGTGGCGGCTGAGCGCGGTGCCGACGCCGGGGCCGTCGCCATTGACGAGGTTGAACACGCCTGCAGGTACGCCGGCGGCGGCGAGCACCTCGGCGAAGATCATCGCGCAGCCGGGGGCTTCCTCGCTGGGCTTGAGGATCATCGTGCAGCCGGCGGCGAGCGCGGGCGCGACCTTGGAGACGATCTGGTTGAGCGGCCAGTTCCACGGTGTGATCATCGCGACGACGCCGATCGGCTCGTGCACGACCAGCGAGTTGCCGATCTGCTCCTCGAACGCGAAGTCCTTGAGCGCCTTGGCGGCGGACATGAAATGGCCGAGCCCCGAGCCGACCTGCGCGGTCTTGGCCAGGCTGATCGGCGCGCCCATCTCGGCGCTGATCGCCTCGGCCATGTCGCCGGCGCGCTTCTTGTACTCGACCAGAATCGCCTCGATCAGCTGGATGCGCTCCTCGACGCTGGTGCGCGAGAAGCTCTCGAACGCCTTGCGCGCGGCGGCGACCGCCTTGTCGACATCGGCGTCGGAGCCGAGCGTGATCTCGCTGACGGCTTCCTCGGTGGCGGGGTTGATCACCTCGTGGCGGGTGCCGCCTGCGCTTTCGACCCACTCGCCCCCGATGAACTGCTTCAGATAGCTGCGCATCCCTCACCACTCCGATTCGAATTTACGGTATGGCGTCTAGATGGACAGTTGCCTTTCGCAACGCAAGTGCGCGACTCAGCCTGGCGTGATCTCGAAGATGCTGCCGCCGATATCGACGAGGTAGACATTGCCGGCGCCGTCCTGCCCGAACGAGACCAGGCTGGAGATCGTGCCGGTGTCCGGGGTGAAATCGGCGTTGCGGCGCTCGTAGCTGGCGGCGGGGAAGAGCGCGCCCTGGGCGAGCGACGCATAGGGCAGCGTCCAGATATTGCCGCTGACATAGTCGCCGAAGATGTAGCTGCCCTGAAGCGACGTGACGGGGCCGCGATAGACATAGCCGCCGATGATCGAGTTGCCCTGCTTGGCGCCCGAGCCGTGGAGATATTGCGAGACCGGAGCGGTGAGGCCGGCCGGGGCGGTGCCGCTGAACACCGAGGTGCCCTCGAGGAACTTCCAGCCGAAATTCAGGCCCGAGGAGGCGATCGGCGCGAGGTCGATCTCCTCGACCGCGTCCTGCCCGACATCGGCGATGACGAGCGTGTTGCCGTCGAACGAATTGCGGAAGGGATTCCGGAGGCCATAGGCGAAGATGTAGGGATCGCCGCCGCCTGCCGCGAAGACATTGCCGGGCGCCGGCGCGAACGGGGTGGCCGAGCCGGGCGTGGTGTCGATCTTGAGGCGCAGGATCTTGCCGAGGCGCAGATTGACGTTCTGCGCATTGTTGCTCGGGTCACCCCCGCCGCCGCCATCGCCGATCGCGTCGTAGAGCAGCCCGTCGGGCCCGAAGGCGATCCAGCCGCCATTATGGTTGTTCGCCGCGGCGTGCGGCGTCGAGAGCACCAGCCGCATCGCGCCCGAGGAGACATTGTACTCGCGGATCTCGACCGCGCCGCCGGTGCCGGTCGCATGGACGAAGACGATGTTCGAGATGGCGAAATCGGGGCGGGCGGCGAGGCCGAGCAGCCCGCGCTCGCCATCGGTGGTGAGGCCGGCGGCGGTGAAGGCGAGCGTCTTGGCGCCGGTGGAGGGCGTCAGATAATAGACCGCGCCGGTGCGCTCGACGACGAAGACGCGGGCATTGTCGCCGGGCACGGGGGCGACGAACACGGGCTGGCTGAAGCCGGTGCCGACGCGCTTGACCGCGATGCCTTCCTTGCTGTCGGTGACCGTGATCGCAACGTCGCGGGTGGAGCTCAGCGTGCCGTCGCTGGCGCGCAGCTGGACCTGGTAGACATTGTCGCCATCGGCATCCTTGGGCGTCTCGAAGCTCGGCGCGGCGACGAAGCTGAGCGCGCCCGCCGCGGTGATCGTGAACAGCGCGGAATCGGCGCCGCCGGCGATCGAGAAGGTGATCGGGTTGCCTTCGGCATCGGTGGCGGTGGCCTGATAGGCGAGGGCGGTGTTCTCGGCGACGCTGGCGGTGGCGGCCGAGCTGAAGGTAGGCGCGGTGTTGGCCGCGGTGGGGGTTGGCGTGGGGGCGGGGCCGCCGCCGGAATCGCCCGAGCTGGAACAGGCGGCGAGCAGCAACATGCCGACGAGCGGCGTCACGATACGCATGGGCACTCCTCCCACAGGATCATAGGCCGCAACGCGGCGCCGGGCATGCCCGTTCCGCTTAACCAACAATATCTGCAGTCATTGCGTTTACGCTGCACTGCAACAGGGATGTCATGATCCGGGCCCAACGGCGTGCGGCAAGGGGGCCGGCAATGCTCCCGCCAAACAGGGAGCCGTCCATGTCCATCCGCTTCGCGCTGCTCGCGCTCGTGAGCCCGATCGCCCTGCTCGCCGCCACCGATGCGGCCGCGCAGGAAGCCACGCCCGCCCCGGCACCGGCCCAGCCGGACGCAGCACCGGCCGATGGCGGCGAGATCGTCGTCACCGCGCAGCTGGTCGAGCAGCGCCCGATGGACGTGCCGTTCGCGCTCACCGCGCTGCAGGGCAAGTTCCTCGACGACCTGGGCATCACCGAGTTCGACAAGCTCGGCCAGTTCGTCCCCGGCTTCGACGTGCAGAACCAGAGCCCCAACAATCCCGGCTTCGTGATGCGCGGCATCACCTCGGATTCGGGCGCGGCCTATAACGAGCCGCGCGTCTCGGTCTTCCAGGACGGCGTGTCGATCTCCAAGTCGCGCGGCTCCTATGTCGAGCTGTTCGACCTCGACCGCGTCGAGATCGCCAAGGGACCGCAATCGACGCTCTATGGCCGCTCGGGCCTGATCGGTGCGGTCAATATCGTCCAGGCCAAGGCCGATCCGCACAATGCCTATGGCTATGTCTATGGCCAGTACGGCAATTTCGGCAATTACCGAGTCGACGAGACGGTGAACCTGCCGCTCGGCGGCGATGTCGGCCTCCGCGTCGCCAGCCGCTTCAAGCAGCGCGACGGGACGATCGAGAACCTGCTCGGCGGCGAGGACTTCAACAGCATCAAGTCCGAAGCGGTGCGCGGCTCGCTGCGCTGGGCGCCGGGCGCGCTGACCTTCGACCTGATCGGCAACTACCAGCATGACGAGACCAGCGGCACGTCGTTCAAGTCGATCGCCTACAACCCGACCGATCCGACCACCGGCGCGGTGATCGGCGACCGCGGGCGCAACAGCGCGGCGGCGCTGGCGAGCCCTTCGACCTTCGAGCGCGGCCGCCCGCTCGGGCTCGACCGCGACGTGTGGGGCGTCACCGGCATCGCCAACTATGCCTTTTCGGACAAGCTCTCGCTCAACGCGATCGGATCGTACCGCAAGTTCGCCGGCATCGAGGTGTTCGACGCCGACGGCATCTCGCTGCCGGCGCTGACCGCCGCCGAGGATGCGCAGGGCGACCAGACGATGAGCACCGCGCGGCTGACCTGGAAGGACGATCGCTTCACGGCGTTCTTCGGCGGCACCTATTTCCGCGAGAACGGCTTCCAGCGTACCCCGAGCCAGTTCGACGAGCGGGTCGCCCTGGCGCGCCTGACCAACACGCTGAACGGCGGCGGGGCGATCCCGGGCCGCGCGGCGACCGATCCGGCGCCGATCGCGCTGTTCTCGAACACCGCGTTCACCGGCCAGCTGCTCCAGGGCGTTGCTGCAGCCTATGGCGTGGCGCTGCCGACCGCGCAGGCGCAGGCGATCGCCGCCAACCTGAAATCGGGCCATCAGGAGACCAGCACCAACTCCGGCCGCACCGAGAGCTGGGACCTGTTCGGCGACGCGACCTTCACGATCACCGACGGGCTCGACATCGGCGGCGGCATCCGCTGGAGCCATGACGCGAAGACCACCGGCTTCTCCTCGGCGGTGAGCAATGGCCGCTCGATCCTGGGCGGCTTCATCGGCGCG
This sequence comes from Sphingomonas sp. KR3-1, assembly GCF_040049295.1. NCBI lineage: Bacteria > Pseudomonadati > Pseudomonadota > Alphaproteobacteria > Sphingomonadales > Sphingomonadaceae > Sphingomonas > Sphingomonas sp. KR3-1. The sequence continues at coordinate 161,744 of NZ_JBDZDQ010000004.1, read as the reverse complement.
CTCGGCCAGCCGGCGGCGACGCGCACCGCGCTGCTCGGCGCGCTCGCGGTGCCGGGTGCTGCGAACATCCCGACCTCGGCGCTCTACCCGGTGCCGCTGTTCGGGCTGGGCGTGCAGCCGACCGGCACCAACGGCCAGCTCTACAGCGCCGATCACGACGACAGCGGCTTCACCTGGCGCGCCAACATCAAGTACGCGATCTCGCCCCAGGCCAATGTCTATGTGAACTATGCGCGCGGCCGGCGTCCCGAGATCCTGAGCGTCAGCGGGCCGGCGGCGCCGGGCGGCGCGGCGCGGTTCAGCGTCCTGCCGTCGGAGACGGTGGACAGCTACGAGACCGGCCTGAAAACCGCGCTCGCCAACCGCACGCTCTTCATCGACGGCGCGGTGTTCTATTATCGCTACTCGAACTTCCAGACGACCGAGCAGCAGGGCACGACCTTCGTCACGGTCAATGCCGGCAAGGCCGAGAGCTATGGCTTCGAGGGGCAGCTGACCTGGAAGCCGGCGGCCTGGGTCAACGTGTTCGGCAGCTACGCCTATAACCACAGCCGCTTCGCCAGCGGCGCGCGCGAGGGCAATCACTTCCGCCTGTCGCCCGATCACAGCGCGGCGGTGGCGGTGCAGTTCAAGGCGCCGGTGGGCGGGGTGAACATCGACTTCACGCCGAGCCTGACCTGGCAGTCCAAGGTGTTCTTCGACGACGACAACGACCTGCCGGCGCTGCAGGTGAACAACCTGGTGCCCGACCTGGTGCAGGACGAGCTGCAGGGCAGCTATGCGCTGGCCGATGCGCGGCTGGGGCTGGAGACGGCGGATGGCCGCTGGCGGATCGAAGGCTTCGTCACCAACATCTTCGACCAGAAATACATCAAGGACGCCGGCAACACCGGCGACGCGCTGGGCATGCCGACCTTCATCGCCGGCGAGCCGCGCATCTATGGCATCGCGGCGAGCCTGAAGATCGGCAAGCGCTGAGAGTTAAAAGGGGGAATGCGCCCGGTCCCTAGGGGCCGGGCGTGTTTTTACTGGCCGTTGTTGAAGGCGCGGAGCACGGTAAGCAGGCTGGTGAGATTGTCCGCCACGCCGCCCTGTGCGATTTTCTCGGTGGCGCCGGCGCCTGCCATCGTATCGACCGAGTAGATCTGCATCACGCCCTGGTTCGCGGCGGCCTGGGACAGCGTGTTCTGCTGCTGCTGGGCGTTCACGGCGTTCTCGAACAGGATGCCGCTCGAGTGCGCCATCGACTGGTAGATGCTGCCCATCGCGAAGGCCGGGGCTTCGCCGATCACCTTGACGTTGGCCTGGGTGACGGCGTCGGTGATCTGCGGGTTCACGGTGCTCGGCATGCTGCTTCTCCGGAAGGGGCCCCCCGGGGCGGGAATGTGAGCCGCCAAGGCCTCGTGTAGCAATGAGTATTGCAGCCGTTCCGGAACGGAAAAGGGGCGTCCGAGCCGATGCCCGGACGCCCCCTCATCCTCGCCGTGGGTCGGTTACCAGACGTGCACGCGGTCCGCGGGCGCGAGGTACAGCTTGTCGCCCGGCTGGACGCCGAACGCCGCATACCATTCGTCCATGTTCCGCACGATGCCGTTGACCCGGTATTCCTCGGGGCTGTGCGGGTTGGAGAGCAGCTGCGAGCGCAGCGCGCCCTCGCGGGCCTTGCCCTGCCAGCTCTGCGCATAGGCGATGAAGAAGCGCTGGTCGCCGGTATAGCCGTCGATCACCGCGGGCTCGCCGTGGCGCGAGACATAGCGGCGATAGGCCGCATAGGCCGCCTCGAGCCCGCCCAGGTCGCCGAGATTCTCGCCGAGGGTGAGCTGGCCCTTGATGTGGACGCCGGGGATCGGCTCGTAGGCGTCGAACTGCTTGACCAGCGCCTGGGCGTGCGCGGTGTAGCGGTCCGCCGATTCCTTGGTCCACCAGTCGCGCAGCTTGCCGCTCGCGTCGTACTGGCGGCCCTCGTCGTCGAAGCCATGGCCCATCTCGTGGCCGATCGTGGCGCCGGTCTCGCCATAGTTGACCGCCGGATCGGCGGCAGGATCGAAGAAGGGCGGCTGGAGCTGCGCGGCGGGGAAGGTGACCTGGTTGAGGACCGGGTCGTAATAGGCGTTCACCGTCTGCGGAGTCATGTCCCACAGGCTGCGATCGACCGGCTTGCCGAGGCGAGACAGCTGCAATTTCCACTCGAAATCGCCCGAGGCGATGCTGTTGGCGAGCGGATCGGTGCGGCTGACCTTCATCGCGGAGTAGTCGATATACTTGACCGGATGGCCGATGCGGGGATCGAAGGCGGCGAGCTTGGCGAGCGCTTCCTTGCGGGTCGGCGCGTCCATCCACTTGGCGGCGTTGATCTTGTCCGCATAGGCGGCGCGGAGATCCTCGATCAGCTCCTTGGCCTGGGTGTCGGCTTCCGCGGTCCAGTGGCGTTCGGCGTAGATCTTGCCGATCGCCTCGCCCAGGCTGCCGTCGAGCATGCGGACGCCGCGCTTCCAGCGCGGGGCCTGCGCCTTCACGTCCTGCAGCGTGCGGCTGTAGAAATCGAAGCGGGCGTCGTCGAACGCCTTGGGCAGATACTGGGCGTGGTCGCTGACGAAGCGATAGGCGACCCAGTCCTTCCAGGTGGCGAGCGGCACATCGGCCATGCGCTTGCCGGCGGCGGTGACGGCGGTCGTCTCGCGGACGACGACGGTCGGCATCTTCGCCAGGCCCATATGCGCGAGCGTGGCGTCCCAATCGAATTCCGGGGCGAGCGTGTCGAGCTGCGCGCGGGTCATCGGGTTGTAGGTCTTTTGCGGATCGCGGCGCGCCTCCGGCGTCCACTGGTCCTGCGCGATGCGGGTCTCGAGCGCGAGGATCGCGTCTGCCTTCGCTTCCGCATCGGGGATGCCGGCGAGCTGCTGGATCTTCACGACATAGGCGCGGTACGCCTTGCGGATCGCGACGTATTTCTCGCCGTCGAGCAGATAATAGTCGCGGGTCGGCAGGCCGAGGCGCGACTGGCCGGCCATCACGGTGTACTGGGTCGGGTTCTTCTCGTCGGCCGAGATGCCGATGCCGACGGGCGAGGCATAGCCGGGCTCGGCCATCAGCAGGTTGAGCGCCTTGCGGTTGTTCACCGCCGAGATGCGGGCGAGATAGGGCTTGAGTGGGGCGAGCCCGCGCGCCTCGATCCCGGCCTCGTCCATCCAGGCGGCGTAGAAGTTGGCGACCTGGCGCATCACCGGATCGGCCGGTGCGGCGCCGGCATCCTCGACCAGCTTGCGGACTTCGATCTCGGTCTCGTCGGGCAGGTCGTAATTATAGCCCGCGCGCGACTTGTCCGGCGCGATCTGGGCGTCGCGCAGCCAGCTGCCCTCGGCATAGCGGAAGAAGTCGTCGCCGGGCTTCACGCTCTTGTCCATCGTCGCATAGTCGACGCCCCAGGTGCCGTATCTGGGCTTGGGCGTGGCGGTCTGGGCGAAGGCGGGCGCGGCGAGGGCGGACGTGCCGAGCAGCAGCGCGGCGGCGGCGAAACGAGTGAGTCGCATGTGGGAAGACCTCCGGGTGATGCAGCGGGCTATCACACCGGAGAAGCGAGGCGCAATCAGAAGCGGAAGGGGCGGATGTGCGCGCGGGCCAGCCGCGCATCGGCGACCGAATAATAGAGGATCGCGGTGTCGCCATGCGCGATCACCGATGCGGCGAAGGCGATGTCCGCCATCGCGCGCTCGGGCTGGGGCGGCGGGGCGATCAGCGGCTCGATGCAGCGATCGACCACGCGGCTATATTCGGCATCGAACACGATCCAGCCGATCCGCCAGCGCGCATCGCGGGTCGCGCCGTTGTAGAACATCACCGGCCGTTCCTTGTCGGCGGTGAGCAACGGGCCGGTCGAGAGGTGCCAGCTGTCCCAGGCCTTCTCGCGCACGGTGAAGGGATGCGGCTGCTCGTGCCACGGCCCGCACGCGCCGTCGCCGATCGCGACGCCGATGCGCGACGCGTCGGCATGGGCATATTCGTAGAACAGCCGCCAGCCGCCGTCCGTAGTGCGGTCGATCGTCGCTTCCTTGGTGTTGCCTGCGGTCTTGGACGAGGCGAGCGCGACGCCCTGCTTGGCCAGGTGATGGACGTCGGGTCCCGAGGCGAGCATCAGCCGCCCGGTCGAATGATCGGCATCGACGCCGGTATAATAGACCAGCACCCGGTCGCCATCGAACACCAGCGTCGGGTCCTCGCATCCGCCGACATCCATCTGCCCGGCCTCGGGCGCGAGCACGGGCGCGGCGTCGAGCGTGAAGTGGAGGCCGTCGGGGCTCTGCGCATACCAGATGCTGCCGGTGTGGAACTGCGCCGCATCGGCGGGCGGCACCACGCGCAGCAACATGCCGAAGCCGCCGCCCTCCAGGCCCCACACATACGGACTCATCAAGGCGTGGCCGGCGAGCGCTTCGGGGCGCTCGAGCGTGACCGATTCGATCTTTTCGACGGCGAAATCGAGCCCCATCAGGCGTCCTGCGCGAGCAAGAGCGACAGCGCGCCGTCGATGGTGAGCGTGGCGCCGTTGATGTAGCGCGCGGCCGGCGAGGCGAGGAAGACGACGAGCGCGGCGACCTCCTCGGGCGTGCCGGCGCGGCCGGCGGGGATATTGGCCTCGAGCGCGCGGCGATAGTCGGCGTCGGCGACCGCGCGGGCGTTCATCGGGGTGAGAATCATGCCCGGCGCGACGCAATTGACGGTGACTCCGTGCGGGGCTTCCTCGAGCGCCATCGTTTCGGTGAGCGACTTCACGGCGGCCTTGGCGGCGCAATAATCGGCGCCGCCGGCGCGCACATCGACGGCGTGGATCGACGAGATGTTGACGATGCTGCCGCCCTGCTTGCGTGCATGCGCATCGCGGACGAAGCGGCGCGAGGTGAGGAAGACGCCGTCGAGATCGGTGCGCAGCATCTGCTGCCACTGGGCGAGCGCCATATCGGCGACCGGCGTGCCGCGCATGTTGAGCCCGGCCGAATTGACCAGGCACGCGATCGGCCCGAGTGCGGCGACGGCCGCATCGAACGCGGCCTCGACCGCGGCTTCGTCGCCGACATCGGCCTGGACCTGGGCCGCGCGGCGGCCGGCATCGGTGACGGCCTTGGCAGTTTCCGCCGCAGCGGCGGCGTCGCGGTAATAGAGGATGGCGACGTCCCAGCCAGCCTGGGCCAGCGCGATCGCGCTCGCCCGGCCGATCCCGGACTCGCCGCCGGTCACCAATGCCGTCCCTGGGATGCGCGTTTCTTCCACGCACGGCTAAACCGGCGCGCGGGCGATTGGCTCCGTTACAAATAGTTCACGCAGGGCCGGGCTGGCGCGGTTGCGTGCATGCAAAAAGGGCGCCCGGACAAACGCCGGACGCCCCTTTTCCTTGCCCGAGGGCGAAGCGCTTACGCGCTGTAGTACATGTCGTACTCGACCGGCGAGGGCGTCATTTCCCAGCGGGCGACGTCGCCGCGCTTGATCTCGACATAGGCCGCGATCTGATCCTTGGTGAACACGTCGCCCTTGAGCAGGAAGTCCATATCGGCTTCCAGGCTGTCGAGCGCCTCACGCAGCGAACCGCACACGGTCGGGACCTGCTCGAGCTCTGCCGGCGGCAGGTCGTACAGGTTCTTGTCCATCGGATCGCCCGGGTGGATCTTGTTCTGGATGCCGTCGAGGCCGGCCATCAGCAGCGCTGCGTAGCAGAGATACGGATTGGCCAGCGCGTCCGGGAAGCGGAACTCGACGCGCTTCGCCTTGGTGCCTGCACCATAGGGGATGCGGCACGAGGCCGAGCGGTTGCGCGACGAATAGGCGAGGAGCACCGGCGCCTCATAGCCCGGCACCAGGCGCTTGTAGCTGTTGGTGGTCGGGTTGGTGAAGGCGTTGAGCGCCTTGGCATGCTTGATCACGCCGCCGATGAAATAAAGGCACGCGTCCGACAGGCCGGCATAGCCATTGCCGGCGAAGGTGTTGGCGCCCTTTTCCCAGATCGAGATGTGGGTGTGCATGCCCGAGCCGTTATCTTCCTTGATCGGCTTCGGCATGAAGGTCGCGGTCTTGCCGTACGCATGCGCCACCTGGTGCACGACATACTTGTAGATCTGCATGCGATCGGCGGTCTGGACGAGCGTGCCATAGGTCAGGCCGAGCTCGTGCTGCGCGGCGGCGACTTCGTGGTGATGCTTGTCGCAGGGCAGGCCCATTTCGAGCATCGTCGCGACCATCTCGCCGCGGATGTCGACGGCCGAGTCGACCGGGGCGACGGGGAAATAGCCGCCCTTGGCGCGCGGACGGTGGCCGAGATTGCCGGCCTCATATTCCTTGCCCGAATTGCCCGGCAGCTCGATGTCGTCGATCGCGTAGTAGCTGGTCGAGTAGCTGTTCTCGAAGCGGACGTCGTCGAACATGAAGAACTCGGCCTCGGGGCCGACATAGACGGTGTCGCCGATGCCGAGCGACTGGAGATAGGCCTCCGAGCGCTTCGCGGTCGAGCGCGGGTCGCGGGCATAGAGCTCGCCGGTCGACGGCTCGACGATGTCGCAGACCAGGATCAGCATCGGGGTGGCCGAGAACGGATCGATCCACACCGCGTCCAGATCCGGCTTGAGGATCATGTCGGACTCGTTGATCGCCTTCCAGCCCTCGATCGACGAACCGTCGAACATCAGGCCGTCGGTCAGCTCGTCCTCGCCGATCACCTTGGCGACCATGGTGAGGTGCTGCCACTTGCCCTTGGGATCGGTGAACCGCAGATCGATCCACTCGATCTCGTTCTCCTTGACCATCTTCAGAACGTCGCTGGCCGAATTCGCCATTGTTAAGCCCTTTCGCTCTCTTTCGTTGACCCGACGAATCGGGAAAGAATCTTGCCCCGTAACGGGGCTACATCGCCATTATGTTGCGCTGCGTCAAATCGCGTTTTCGTTGCGCTCGCCGGTGCGGATGCGCAGCGCGGTCTCGACCGGGATCACGAAGATCTTGCCGTCGCCGATCCGGCCGGTCTGCGCCGCCGCGGCCACCGCCTCGACCACGCGATCGGCAAGCGAATCCTCGACCACAACCTCGAGCTTCACCTTGGGAAGGAAGTCCACGACATATTCGGCGCCGCGATAGAGTTCGGTATGGCCCTTCTGGCGGCCGAAGCCCTTGGCTTCGGTGACGGTGATGCCGGAGACGCCCACTTCGTGGAGCGCTTCCTTCACTTCGTCGAGCTTGAACGGCTTGATGATCGCTTCGATCTTTTTCACGGTTTCCCCCGAGGCACATGAGGCTTGCCTATCCGCGCGTCTGGCAAGGTTCGTGCCAGTGCGAGAGTCGGCGCCTGCTCTCGGTTGCACGCCGCGCGCGGCTTTCACAAGTGCCTATCCTTTAGGCAGCGCGCCGCACGGTGCCGGATTTGGGGGCAGTGACCGTTGCGCGTCCGCGATGATGCGACCGTATGGTCTGTTTGGAACCGAAGCGCGGGAATGCGGGTTTTACGCGTTTCGAGCGTACCGGGGTGTGGCCATGCAGCCTTTGCCGATGGACCTGCCCGCCGAGCTTCATCGGCGGGGAAGCGACCTGCCTGACAGCGACGTGATCGTCGCCACGGGGCCGCTCGTCATCATGGCGCACGGGCTGCTCGCGCTCGATCCCGAGGCGCGCAAATGCTGCTGGATCCATAGCGAGGCGGGCGACCTGGATGCCGCCGAGGCAGAGGCGCAGCTCGAGGGCTGGTCGCAATTGCCGCACTAAGGGAAACGCCCCCGGAAGCCGGGCTTCCAGGGGCGCTTCGAAGCTCAAACCGAAAAGGTGCTCAGCGCGACGAGGTCGCCGAGCCGCCGACCTGCGCGTTGAGCGGCTCGGTCGTGTAGACGCGGAACTCGCGGCCCTGCTCGACGATCGCGCTCTTGCCGGTGACGAAGGCGCCGAACACGCCGACCGCGACCACTGCGCCGACGGCGGCACCGGTGTTGCCCTGGCCCTCCTGGCGGAAATGGCCCTTGAGCGGGATGCGATTGCCGTTCAGGTCGATATGGGTGATGTCGAACTCCATCTTGGCCGACTTGCCGAACGCGCCCTTGCCGGTGCGATAGGTGACGATGCCATAGGCGGGCGTGCCCTTGGGGATGATCACATAGTCGCCCATCCGCACGTCGCTGGCGACGCTCAGATCGAACTTGTGGCCTTCCTTCTTGAACTTCTTCGAGTTGAGCTCGGCATTCATGCTCACCACGACTTCGGTGTTGGCGGGCAGCGTTGCCGTGGAGCCGGTGATGTTGACCGCGGTCGGGCGCGCGACGATCGGCGCAGCGGGTGCAGCGGTGGCGACGACGGGCGTGGGCTGCGGCGCGGTCTGCGGCGCATCCTGCGCGCCGGACACAAGCAGGATCGCCCCAATAACGATGTTCATATTTTCCCCCTATTGCAAAGAACTTGCCGGCCGGTGGTGCCGAGAGTTGCAACAAACGTCAAATTCTATTTGGTTTACGCTACGTTAGTGGGCGCGGATATGCTGCACCTGCGAGGGCGTAGTTGTCACGAGTCTTGTGGAATATTGTTCTCGTGATGTTGCGGAGGCCTGGCACGGATCTGGTGCGCTGAAAGCGGCATGTCACGTGTCTGCTGCGGAGATGTGTTACAGTTTATCTTCAGTTTTACGTAAGATCAGTATTTCGTAATATCTATCCAAAACGGCGACGTTTATCTTGGTCGCGCATTGACTTAAAATACAGAATACGGATTCTGAAGTCGCTGTCACGAATCGACCTGCGATCGACTGAATATTCGCAGGCGGGGACGGCTAGCATCCCCCCGGGCGGCGGCCCGGCCCACTCCCTCCAACCGCCGCCCCGCGTCCGCCGGTCCCCGCGCCGGCGGACGACCGGGCAGGCAGGGGCGGAGGCGGCGGGAGATTGTGGGGCGCAGCGCGCCTCAATAGGGCGGGTGGTCGAAGCCCTTGGGGCTCTTGGTGAAGATCTCGTGCCCGGTCTCGGTGATGCCGATCGAGTGCTCAAACTGCGCCGAGAGCGAGCGATCGCGGGTCACCGCCGTCCAGCCATCCTCGAGCAGCTTCACATCGGCGCGGCCGATGTTGATCATCGGCTCGACGGTGAAGAACATGCCGGGGCGCAGCTCCGGGCCGGTGCCGGGGCGGCCGACATGGACGACTTCGGGTGCGTCGTGGAAAATCTGGCCGAGGCCGTGGCCGCAGAAATCGCGGACGACGCCGTAGCGATGCTTCTCGGCATGGCGCTGGATCGCATTGGCGACGTCGCCCATATGGTTGCCCGGCTTGGCCTGCTCGAGCCCGAGCATCAGGCACTCATAGGTGACGTCGACCAGCCGGCGCGCCTTGATCGGCACGTCGCCGACCAGGAACATGCGGCTGGTATCGCCGTGCCAGCCATCGAGCATCGGCGTCACGTCGATATTGACGATGTCGCCGTCCTTGAGCGTCTTCTCGCTCGGGATGCCGTGGCAGACGACATGGTTGATCGAGATGCAGCAGCTGTGCGTGTAGCCGCGATAGCCGAGCGTGGCGGGCACGCCGCCGCCGGCGACGCTCATCTCGCGGACGATGTCGTCGAGCTCGGCGGTGGTGACGCCCGGCACGACATGGGGCACGAGCGCGTCGAGGATCTCGGCGCCGAGGCGTCCGGCGCGGCGCATGCCCTCGAAGCCCTCGGGGCCATGGAGCTTGATCGCGCCATCGCGCGCCTTGGGGCTGTCGGCGGTTACGGTCACATATTCGGTCATCGGGGCGATATAGGCCGATTGCCGGCGTTTTTCGAGAGGCAGAAACGCCGGGTACGGACCCTAGTCGCGGGCGCGGCTTGCGGGTATGTCCCTGCCATGGGCGAGCGCATCTGGACGGCGGGACTGGTGGTGATCGGCGACGAGATCCTCTCGGGCCGCACGCAGGACAAGAATATCGCGCAACTCGCGACCTGGCTGAACGTGCAGGGCATCAGGCTTTCCGAAGTGCGCGTGGTGCCCGATGTCGAGGGCCGGATCGTCGAGGCGGTGAACGCGCTGCGCGCCGGCTACGACTATTGCTTCACCACCGGCGGCATCGGCCCGACGCATGACGACATCACCGTCGATGCGATTGCGGTGGCGCTGGGCGTGGGCGTGGTGATCCACCCCGAGGCGCGCGCGGTGCTGGAGCGCTATTACGAGACACGCGGCGGGCTCACCGATGCGCGGCTGCGGATGGCGCGGGTGCCCGAGGGCGCCGACCTGATCCCCAACCGCATGTCCGGCGCGCCGGGCATCCGGGCGGGCAATGTCTTCATCCTGGCGGGCGTGCCGCACATCACCGCGGGTATGCTCGATGCGCTGACCGGCACGCTCGAGGGCGGCCACCCGGTGCTGTCGCGCACGATTGGCAGCTGGGCGGCGGAGAGCGAGATCGCCGATTTCCTGGGCGAGACCGAGCGCGCCTTCGAGGGCGTGGCGATCGGCAGCTATCCGTTTTTCCGCGACGGGAAGACCGGTGCGAACTTCGTGGTGCGGGCGACCGATCAGTCCGTGCTCGATGCCTGTGCCGAGGCGCTGGCCGCGGGGTTGCGGGCGCGTGGGCTGGAGGCCGTCGAAGGCGGGATCTGATCGAACCGGGGAGCGGGCATGAGCGAAGCGAAACGGCCATTCGGCTTGTGGACGGCGACCGCGCTCGTCATCGGCAACATGATCGGATCGGGCTTCTTCGCCTTGCCCGCCCAGCTCGCGCCCTTCGGCCTCACCAGCGTCGCCGCCTGGATCGCCGCCATCGCCGGCGCGATGCTGATCGCCTGGGTGATCGCCGGATTGTCGCGGGCAATGCCCGAGGCGACCGGCACGCTGGCGATCTGCGCGAAGGCGCTGGGGCCGCTGCCGGGCGTGCTGATCGGCTGGACGATGTGGGTCGGCATCTGGTCCGCCAACGCCTTTATCGCGCTGACCGCGGTGCGTTATCTCGCGGTGTTCTGGCCGCCGCTGGCAGCGTCCTCGCTCAGCCTGGTGCCGGGGGCGGTGGCGCTGCTATGGCTGATCACCCTGCTCAACTTGCGCGGCGCGCGGACGGCGGGCGAGTTCCAGGTGGCGACGACCCTGATCAAGCTGGTGCCGATGGCGGCGATCATCCTGCTTCTCGCGCAACTCGGCTGGGGCGGCGGTCTCGCATTGGACGCGCACCCGCATGCGCCCTTCGATGCCGGGCAGCTGGCGCCGGCGGTGACGATGGCGTTCTTCGCGATGGTCGGCTTCGAATGCGCGGGCCTGGCTGCCGAGCGGGTACGCGACCCCGGACGCACGGTGAGCCGCGCGACGCTGACCGGCGTCGGCGTGACCGGGCTGATCTACCTGATCGCCTGTTCGGGGATCATCTTCGCGATGCCGCAGGACCAGATCGCCGGTGCCAATGCGCCGGTCGCGCTGTTCGTCGAGACCTTCTGGGGGCGCTGGGCCGGGCTGGCGGTTGCCGGGTTCGCGGCGGTGGCGGCGATTGGCGCCCTCAACGGCTGGGTGCTGCTGCAGGGCGAGACGCCGCTTGGGCTGGCGCGGGCGGGCGTGATCCCGGCGGCGATCGGACGGACCAGCGGGCGCGACGTGCCCGTGGGCGCGTTGCTCGCCTCGACGCTGCTGGCGAGCGTACTGATCCTGAGCAACATCACCCGCGACACGTCGGCGATCTACGACTTCATGCTGCGGGTGACGACGGCGGCGACGCTCTGGTTCTATGCGGGCGCGTGCCTCTCGGCGCTGGCGCTCGGCGTGGTGCGGCCCGCCGCGGCGCTGGGACTGGTCTTCGCGCTCTGGGCGATCTGGGGCGCGGGCTATGAAGCGATCGGGCTCAGCCTGTTGCTTATGGCGACGGCGATCCCGCTCTATCTGATGCGCGGATCAGCCGAGAAGGCGGCCGAACAGGCTCCGGTCGTATAGGATCTCGTGCGCGGCGTTGTGGCCGGGCGCGCCGGTGACGCCGCCGCCGGGATGGGTGCCCGCGCCGCACATGTAGAGCCCGTGGATCGGCCCGCGATAGTCGCCGTGCCCGAGCACCGGGCGCGCCGCCCAGAGCTGGTCGAGCGACATTTGGCCGTGCATAATGTCGCCGCCGACCAGACCGAACTTGCGCTCGAGATCGAGCGGCGAGTGGATCTGGCGGGCGATCACCGATGCCTTGAAGTTGGGCGCGTGCCTGGTGACCGTATCGATGATCCGGTCGGCAGCGGCCTCGCGGTGCGCGTCCCAGTCGAGGCCGGGGGCGAATTGCTGGCAGAAGAGCGCGGCGACGTGCCGGCCCGGCGGCGCGAGGCTGTCGTCCACCGTCGAGGGAATGGTCATCTCCACGATCGGTTCGTCGGACATGCCGTTGGCGCGAGCGCTGGTATAGGCGCGGTCCATGTAATCGAGCGTCGGGCAGAGCATGATGCCGGCGGTGTGATGCTCGCCGGTGCCGGGCAGCACGGTGAAGTCGGGCAATTCGGAGAGCGCGACGTTCATCCGGAAGGTCCCCGAGCCGGCCTTGTAGTGGTCGATGCGTCGGGCGAAGTCGGCGGGCATGTCGCTGCGCTCGACGAGCTGGCGATAGAGCAGGGCGGGGCCGACATTGGCGGCGACGATGCCGGCCGCGATCTCCTCGCCGCTTTCGAGACGGACGCCGGCGACCTTGCCCCCGTCGACCAGCACCCGAGCGACGGGCGCCTCCAGGCTGATCTCGACGCCGGCCTCGATACAGGCTTCGGCCATCAGCTGCGTGATCGCCCCCATGCCGCCGATCGAATGGCCCCAGGCACCCTTCTTGCCGTTCACTTCGCCGAAGACGTGGTGGAGCAGCACATAGGCGCTGCCCGGCGTGTCGGGGCTGGCATAGTTGCCGACCACCGCGTCGAAGCCGAACGCGGCCTTGATATAATCATTCTCGAACCAGCCATCGAGGAAGTCGCGCGCCGACTTGACGAACAGGTCCAGCGTGTCGCGCTGCGCCTCGATCCCCATGCCGGCGAGCTTGCGGCCCTGCGCGGCGGCGGCAAGCAGCGCGCGGATGCCGCCGCCGGCATTGGGCGGGGTCTTGAGCGCCAGGTCGCGCAGCACCTGCGCCACGCGCTCCAGCGCTTCCTCGTAGCGCGGAAAGGCATCGGCATCGTGCGCCGAGAAGCGGGCGAACTCGGCACGGGTGCGGTCGTGGCCGCCGCCAAGCTTCAGATAGCCGCCGTCATGCGGCAGGAAATTGGATATCTGCCGCTCGACCACGCGCCAGCCGCGCGCAGGGAGCTTCATGTCGGCGATCACCTTGGGGCGCAGCAGGCTGACCGTGTAGCTGGCGGTGGAGTTGCGGAAGCCGGGGTGGAACTCCTCGGTCACCGCCGCGCCGCCAACCACGTGGCGGCGCTCGAGCACGCGGACCCTGAGCCCGGCGCGGGCGAGGTAGAAGGCGCAGACCAGGCCGTTATGCCCGCCGCCGAGGATCAGGGCGTCGTATCTGGCGGTCACGTGGGGCAACTCCATCTAGGTCCACGGGCACTAGACGCGCCGGGATGGCGGTTCGCAAGGGGGCAGGCCTTGACCGCCACTTCAATTTATATAACGTGGTATATAACAGTATATGGGGTTCGAGATGGACGTTATTCGCGAGCAGGGCATCGGCTTTCTCGGCAGTCGGCTGAAGCGGCTCGGCGAGCGGATGCAGGCGGGGGCGGCGCGCGTCACCGCCGATGCCGGCCTGCCGGTCCAGCCCGCGCACATGGCGTTCCTCGCCGCGCTCGACGGCGAGGCGCGGACGATCGGCCAACTGGTGCAGGCGGTCGGGATCAGCCAGCCCGGGGTGACGCGGGCGATCGGCCAGCTCGTCGGGCTCGGCCTGGCCCGTTCGGAACAGGGCGAGGACCAGCGCCAGCGGACGATTTCGCTGACTCCGGCCGGAGAAGCGGTGCTGGTGCGCGCGAAGGTGCATGTGTGGCCACAAGTCGAGGATGCGGCCCGCCTGTTGCTGGGTGCGGAGGCGGACGGCTTCATGGCGCAGATCGCGCGGCTGGAGGCGGCGCTGACGGCGACGCCGATCGACGTGCTGGCGGCGCGCGCACGAACGGACACCTTGATCATCCACGAATACACCGACGCGCTGGCGCATCATTTCCGCGACATCAACGCCGAGTGGATCGGCACGATGTTCAGCCTCGAGGCAACCGACCGCGACGTTCTGGACAATCCGCGCGAACGGATCGTCGAGACAGGTGGTGCGATATTGTTCGTGGAAGCGCGCGGGCTCGGCATCGTCGGCGCGGGCGCGCTGCAGCGCGCTGGCGATGGCGGGCTGGAACTGACCAAGATGGGCGTGCGCGAACATGCCCGCGGGCTGAAGGCGGGCGAGTTCCTGCTGGCGGCGCTGATCGAGCGGGCGCGGGCGATGGACGCCGATCCGTTCTATCTGCTCACCAATGCCCGCTGCGCGACGGCCATCCACCTCTACGAGAAGCTCGGCTTCCGGCACGATGCCGGGATCATGGCCCGCTACGGTGCGCGCTACGCGCGGTGCGACGTCGCGATGCGCTACCTGCCGCCGACGCCCGCGCCGGCCCTCAGTTGAGGTCCTGGCGCAGGAAGCGGAGCTGCGTGCCGGCCAGCGCCGCGAGGATCCAGGCGCTCACCACCGCGAAGGACATGCCCCAGGAGAAGGAGATGATCGCGCCGGGGCCGAGCGGCAGCGCCAGGCCGGCGCCCTTCGACCAGGCATGCAGGTTGGCCAGGTGATAGAAGGGCAGCACCTTCACCAGCCCCTCGATCAGCGCTGGAACATATTGGTGGAGGAACAGGCCGATCAGCGGCCACAGCCCCTCGATCACGACCAGCGCGATCGACAGGATCACGGTGGCGAGGATCGACTGGGTGAGGATCGCGAACAGCCCGGCAAAGGCGATCGTGTAGACCACCGGAACCAGCGCCTGCACGCCCGCATGCCAATGCGCCTCGAGGACGCCGGCGAGCGTGACCCCGGCGGGGATGCTGTCGCCCTGGAACGAGCCCAGCCAGCTGCCGAGCAGCGAGATCAGGTCGGCGGCGACATAGGCCAGGATGAGAAAGCCGAGCGCGACGACCCATTTGGCCGCGATCAGCTGCCAGCGCGCCCGCGCCGGGATGATCAGCTTCCAGGTATTCCAGCCATATTCGCCGGCGAACACCACCGCGGTGAAGCCGGCGGTGAGGAAACGCCCCGGCGCCGAGGTCGGCACGTTCCACAGGATGGTGCCTTCCCTGATCCACTCGGCGGCAGGCTCGGCCGCGCCCGGCGCATGCGCCTTGAACGCGCCATAGACCAGCACGCAGGCGATGATCGCGGTGATGACGATCGGATAGATCCAGACCATCATCCAGGTCGCCCGGTGGCGGCGCAGCTTCAGCGCCTCGGCAAGGACGGCGTCAAGCATCGGAGTCCCTCGTCATCGTCAGGAAGATTTCCTCGAGGCTCTGCTCTTCCGGCCCCACATGGAAGACATCGGCGCCGGCCTCGACCAGCTGGCGGACGATCGCCGGCGTATCGGCGCGGCCCGCCAGGACCTTGAGGCCGCCCTCGGCCCGCTCGAACGGCCAGCGGCCGTCGAGCGCGGCGGCGGCCTTGTCGAGCGGCTCGGCTTCGACACGCAGCGCCTCGCCCTGATCGAGCATCTCGCGGACCGTGGCTTCGCGCAGCAGCCGGCCCTTGTGGACCACCGCCACGCGGTCGCAGATCTGCTCGACTTCGTGGAGCAGATGGCTGGAGAGGAACACCGCCTTGCCGTCCGCCGCCAGGCCGCGCAGCAGCGTGCGCATGTCCTGGATGCCGGCGGCGTCGAGGCCGTTGGCCGGCTCGTCGAGGATCACCAGATCGGGATCGTCGAGCAGCGCCGCGGCAACGCCGAGCCGCTGCTTCATGCCGGTGGAATAGCCCTTCACCTTGCGCTTCGCGTCGCGCGCCAGGTCGACGCGCTCGAGCACCGCTTCGATGCGCGAACCATCGCTGCCCTGGGTCTTTGCGAGCACGCGCAGATTGTCGCGGCCCGAGAGGAAGGGATAGAAGGTTCCGCCATCGACCAGCGCGCCGACGCGGCGCAGCGCCCTGGCGGAGACCGGCTCGCCGAACAGCAGGACCTCGCCGTCGCTCGGGCGGATCAGGCTGAGCGCCATGCGGATCGTCGTGCTCTTGCCCGCGCCATTGGGGCCGAGAAAGCCATAGACCTCGCCCTTGCGGACGCTGAGCGAGACATCGCTGACCGCGCGCTTGGCGCCGCTGCCGCGGCCATAGGTCTTGCCGAGCCCGCGCAGTTCGAGCGCGGGCGTGCCGTCAGGTTCGAGCATGGGCAGGTGTTCCCCCGGGTGCCGCTTGTCGTTGCCGGCCAGTCTGCACAACTCGCGTGTAGTAGCAAGCTAATACGCAGCCTGTTATTGCGTGATCGCCCCGAACTGGATCCAGGCCATGCTCCATTCGCCGGTGAGGTGCTTGAGCTCGTACCAGCCAAGGCCTTCCTGCCAGCCGGCGATGTTGCCCTGGGTGCCGACGCACCAGGCGCGATCGGTGGCGTCGAAGGTGATCATGTCGACCGTCCAGCCGTCATAGCCCGAATCGACCCATTGCGTGTCGACCCAGCGCCCGACATTGCCCTCGGTGCCGACGCCATATTTCCGCCCGCGCGAATCGAAGGCGAGCATCTTGAGCGTCCAGTTGCCGAGATTGCCCTGGTCCTCCCAGCGGCCGTTGCGCCAGATGCCGACATTGCCCTGGGTGCCGACGCCGTAGAGCGTGCCGTCCGGCCCGCAGGCCATTGACTGGAGCGTCCAGCCGGTCGGCACATCCGCGGTCTGCCAATAGCCGCGCCACGCGCCGACATTGCCCTGCGTGCCGACGCCGTAAATCTCGCCGGTGGGCGTCGTGGTCAGCGAGCGGAGCGTCCAGCCGCCGAGATTGCCGAGACTGGCCCAGGCCTCGAACATCTGCGAGCGGATGCCGACATTGCCGTCACGGCCGACGCCGTAGAGCTCCTGCGGAAGTATCGGCATCGCGCGTCCCCGAGTCGTTGCCGCGCGAGGATGCAGGGCGGCCGGAAGCGGCGCCAGCTGCCATCTGGGGGCCGGGGTGCCCGGCAATGCGGGTCTTCAGATAGGCGATGATGTCGGCGCGATCGAGCGGATCGGCGATGCCGGCGAACTGCATGCTGGTGCCCGGCACCACCGCCCGGGGATTGGCGATCCACGCGTCGAGCGTCGCCGCATCCCATGTGCCGCCGGCGTCGCGCAGCGCCGCGGTGTATCCGAAGCGCGGGCTGTTCTGCCCCATCGGCTGGCCATAGACATTGTAGAGATTGGGCCCGCCGAAGTCGGGCGCGTCCGGGTTGATCTTGTGGCAGGCGGCACACCGATCGAACTTGCGCGCGCCGATATCGGCGTCGGCGACCTTCAGCAGGGCATCGAGCGACGGCCGCGGGCCGGCCTGGCGCAGGCGCTCCTCATGCCGGTCGTCGGAGCAGCCGGCGAGCAGCAGGACTGAAGCGAGCAGAGCGGGGGCAAGCAGGCGGGTGGGGCGCGGCATGATGCCATGCCCAAGCGGGTCGCGCCGGGCACGTCAATATCCTCGGTTTCTCCGCATCGCCTGCACGGGCGTCGCATCGCGGCGTGCTATCAGGATTGCGAGACATGACGGAGGCGCGCAGATGAACCGACCTGACGATGCAAGCGGCGGCTGGGCCTATCGCGCCGGCATCGGCATCGCGGTGGCCGCGTCGTTCCTGACCATATGGACGACCGTGGTGCGCGACGACGGCACGGGGATGAGCTTCTTCCTGCTGATCCTGGCGGCGGCGACGGGCGCGTTCGCCGCGTGGTTCCGGCCTGCGGGCATGGCGCGGGCGATGCTCGGCGTGGCGGTCATGCAGGTCCTGCTCGGCGTGGCGATCGCGACGGCGCCGATCACGGCGCGCGTGCCAGGCGCTCCGCTTCATGCGCTGGCGTTCGCCGCGGGCTTTGCCGGACTGTGGCTGGCATCGGCGGCCTGCTTCCGCGCGGCAGCGCGCCAAGCATTTTCGGACTCTCGGTAGCGCGCCGAACCGGCTATTGCGGCGAAATGGACCGCCGGACCCGGATCATCGCGCTGCTCGTGACGGCGCTCGCCATCGCGCTCGACCAATCGACCAAATATTGGGCGCTGGCGGCGCTCGGGCCGGTGGGCGGCCATGTGACGCTGCCTGGGCCGGTCGACCTGACGCTGAGCTTCAACCAGAGCAACGCCTTTGGGCTGACGCCGGTGATCGGGCAGGCGACGCGCTGGTTCCTGATGACGCTCAATTTCGCCGTCGCCGGCGGGCTGTTGTACGTCATGCTGGCCAAGCCGCTGCGCCCGCTGATGCGGTTCGGGCTGGCGCTCATCGTGGCGGGCGCGATCGGCAATGGGCTCGACCGGCTGCTGATCGGCCCGGTGATCGACTTCCTCGATTCGAGCAAGATCGGCTTCGTGTGGATCTTCAACCTGGCCGACGCGACACTGGACGCAGGCATCGGGCTGATGCTGCTCGACACGGTGCTGGGCGAGCGCCGCACCCGTGCCACCGCCGCCTGACGGCCTATTTGGTCATATCTGGTCAGGCCCCTATCTGGTCAGGCCCTTGAGCAGGAACTTGTAATAGGTGATCGACGGCGCGATCTCGCTGAGCGGGGTGCGCTCGTTGAGGCCGTGGGCGAAGCTGTCCGAGCCCTTCATGAAGATCGGGCTGACGCCGTAGCTCGGCACGCCCTTGGCGCGGAACCACATCGAGTCGCTGGCACCGGCGGACATGGCGGGGACGATCGGCACGCCGGGGAAGCGGGCATGGATGCCCTGGGTGACCAGCGCGACCAGATCGGGGCGGAGCGGCGAGGCCGGGCTGGCGACGGTGCCGCTGTCGAGCGTCCTGAGCTTGAGCGCCGGGTCGCCGACGACCTTGGCGAGCGTGGCGGCGACGCTCTCGACCGAGGTGCCGGGGAAGATGCGGCAGTTGATGTTGGCGGTGGCGCGCTGCGGCAGCGCGTTGGTGGCGTGGCCGGCAGTGACCATCGTCGCGACGCAGGTGGTGCCGGTCTGGCCGATCAGCCCGGGCTCCGAACGCAGCACGGCGAGCGCCTTGGGGTCCTGCTGGTTGACCAGGAAGGCGCGCATCGCCCGGGCCATCTCCGCATCGGCGGTCTTGGCGCCCTCGACAAAGCCGGCGCGGGTGATCTCGTTGATCTCGCCGGGGAACTGATAGGCCTCGATCCGATCGAGCGCATGGGCGAGCGAATAGATCGCGTTGCTCTTGCCGGGCGCGCTCGAATGGCCGCCGGGATTGGTGAAGGTCAGCTCGTAATCGGCATAGGTCTTCTCGGCGCCCTGCAGCCCGAAGATCTCGGGCTTGCCGTTCTCGTCGAGGCTGCCGCCGCCGCCGTCGATGTTCAGCAGCATCTCGGCATCGTGATACTGATCCGCCATCAGCGCGGTGGTCTTCATGCTGGTCTCCTCGTCGCCCGAGGCGAGGAGGACGATGTCGCGGGCGGGGCGATAGCCCTCGCGCTTGAGCTGGATCAGCGTGGCGACCAGGTTCGACAGGTCGTATTTCATGTCGGTCGCGCCGCGGCCGAAGATATAGCCGTTCTCGACGATCGGCGTGAACGGATCGCGCGTCCAGTCCTCGGGCCTGGCCTCGACCACGTCCATATGGCCGGAGATGTAGATCGGCTTGGCGGTCCTGCTGGTGCCCGGATAGCGGGCGACGAGATAGGCGGTGTCGCCGACCTTCTCGATGCGGATGTCGGCGGAATCGAAGCCGCCGGCGACGAGCTGGGCCTTGAGATAGGCGGCGTAGTCGGGGGTCTGGTTGCCGGGGCCGGCGACGGTGCGGAAGGCGATGCCGCGCTTGAGCATCTCGAGCGCCTGGGCCTCCGCCTGGGGATTCTGCTGCGCCCGGGCGGTGCCGCTCGCCAATGCCAGCCCGACCAGCGCAACTCCTGCCAAAACCCGCATTTTTCCGACACTCCCTGTTCCGCGCCACGCTAGCGGGCGGGGGTGGCAGGTCAATCGCGAAGCTAGACGGCTACGCGCTGCTCCCTCCGGCCGTCGTCGCCGAAGATCCGCAGATAGCGCGCGATCTCGGCTGGATCGCCGGTGGCCTTGGCGGGGTTGTCCGAGAGCTTGACCGCGGGGCGGCCGTTCGCGCTCGTCACCTTGGCGACCAGCGAGATCGGCTCGAGCGCGTGGCCGCCGGCGGGATCGCAGCCGCGGAAGTCGTTGGTCAGATTGGTGCCCCAGCCGAAGCTCATCCGGACGCGGCCGTGGAAATGGCGATAGGTGGCCTCGATGCTGTCGACGTCCATGCCGTCGGAGAAGATGAGCAGCTTGGTGCGCGGATCGCGGCCGCGTGCCTGCCACCAGGCGATGATCTGCTCGCCGCCCTCGATCGGCGGCATCGAGTCCGGGCGGAAGCCGGTCCAGTCGGCGACCCAGTCGGGCGCGCCCTTGAGGAAGGCGCTGGTGCCGAAGGCGTCGGGCAGCGCGACCCGCAGGTTGCCGTCATAATGCGCCTGCCACGCTTCCAGCACACGATAGGGCGCGGCGGCTATGCCCGCGTCGCTGTCGGCGAGTGCGGCGAAGACCATCGGCAGCTCGTGCGCGTTGGTGCCGATCGCCTCGAGGTCGTTGTCCATCGCGAGGAGGACGTTCGAGCTGCCGATGAAGCGGCTGCCCAGACCCTCCTTGAGCGCCTCGACGCACCAGCGCTGCCAGAGGAAGCCGTGGCGCCGCCTGGTGCCGAAATCGGAGAGGACGAGGTCGGGAAGCTGGCGCAGGCGCTCGACCTTGTCCCACAGCCTGGCCTTGGCGCGGGCATAGAGGATGTCGAGCTCGAACCGGCCCTTGCCCTTCATCGCCGCGCGCGAGCGCAGCTCGTTGACGATGGCGAGCGCGGGGATCTCCCACATGCTGGTGTGCGTCCAGGGGCCGTCGAAATGGAGCTCGAACTGGCCGTCGACCTTGTGGAGGTCGTATTCAGGGAGCTGGAACTCGGCGAGCCAGGCGATGAAATCGGGCGCGAACATGCGCTGCTTGCCGTAGAAGCTGTTGCCGGCGAGCCAGATCAGCTCCTTCTTCGAGAAGCGCAGCGAACGGGCGTGATCGAGCTGGGCGCGCAGCTCGGCCTCGTCGATCACCTCGGCCAGGCGCACGCTTTTCGTCCGGTTGATCAGCGAGAAGGTCGCCTGCACCTCGGGATGCACGTGGCGGATCATCTGCAGCATCAGCAGCTTGTAGAAGTCCGTATCGAGCAGGCTGCGGACGATCGGATCGAGCCGCCAGCCATGGTTGTAGACGCGGGTGGCGATGTCGGTGACGGGCATGGCCTAGCAGATAGGCAGCGTTTGCGGCCGGGGCCAGCAGGATCGGTGTTGACCGGGCGGCAGGGGCTGTGGCAGTGCCGTCGGACCCGAGCGGGTATGGTGAAATGGTATCACAGGAGCTTCCCAAGCTTCTAGCGCGGGTTCGATTCCCGCTACCCGCTCCAACTTCCCTTGCGATTAAATCAGACTATTGTGCGCGGCATGCTGCGCTGGTTGACCCTGCTCGCCCTTCTCCTCGCCACCCCTGCCTGGGCCCAGGCGCCGCATCTGGCGGGCGGGCGGCTGATCGTCGACGGGAAGCCGTTCCTGATCCGTGGGGGCGAGCTGGGCAACAGCTCGGCCACCGATCGCGCATGGCTCGAGCCGCACTGGCAGCGGCTGAAGGCGCTCCATCTCAACACCGTGCTGGCGCCGGTGACCTGGGAGGCCGTCGAGCCCGAGGAGGGGAAGTTCGACTTTTCCAGCCTCGACTGGCTCGTGGAGGATGCGCGGGCGAACGACATGCGGCTGGTGCTGCTGTGGTTCGGGACGTGGAAGAACAGCATGTCGACCTATGCGCCCGCCTGGGTGAAGCGCGACGGCAGGCGCTTCCTGCGCTCGACCGGCAAGGATGGGCAGCCGCAGGACATTCTCTCGGTGTTCGGCAAGGCGACTTTGGACGCAGACGCGCGGGCGTTCGCGGCGGTGATGAAGCATCTGAAGGCGATCGACGGCGATCGGCATACGGTGCTGATGGTCCAGGTTGAGAACGAGATCGGCTTCCTGCCGACCGCGCGCGAGCACGGGCCCTTGGCGGATGCGGCGTTTGCCCAGTGGAAGGGCAGCGAGGAGGGCTTCACTGCGCATCATTATGCGCGCTGGGCCAATGCCGTCGCCGAGGCGGGGAAGCGGGAATATGCGCTGCCGATGTACGTCAACGGCGCGCAGGGCCGGCCGGGCAAGTTGCCGGGCGACTATCCCAGCGGCGGCCCGCTCGCGCACCTGATGCGGGAATGGAAGGACGCAGGCCCCGCGCTCGACATGCTCTCGCCCGATATCTATTTCCCGAACTTCGCCGGGATCGCCGAGGGCTATGCCGTGCCGGGCAATGTGCTGTTCGTGCCCGAGGCGAACCAGGCGGGCGATCCGCGCGCGCCGGCCAACGCGATGCGGGTGATCGGCAAGCATGGCGCGATCGGGTTCAGCCCGTTCGCGATCGAGACCATCGCCGACAAGGACCGGCTGGGCGGCTTCTACGCGATGCTCGAGCAGCTCACGCCGGAGCTGTTCGCGGCGAAGGCGCGGGACGGCTTCGCGCCGGTGGTGAGCTTCGACGGCGTGGTCGACAGCATGCCGCAGGCGGCTGTGATGGGCGGCTACAGGATCACCGTGAACTTCGTCGATCCCTGGACGGCCAAGGACAAGCAGGAGCCGGCCGAGCATGGCGCGATCCTGCTCTGGCTGGGCGGCGAGGATTATCTCGTCGCAGGCAGCGGGATCACGCTGACCTTCGAGCCGCGCGTCGGGCTCGACCGCGTCGAGGAAAGCCAGTTCCTCAATGGGAAGTGGGTGGCGGGGCGCAGGCTCAATGGCGACGAGACGCACCAGGGCCGCCATGTCCGCCTGCCGCCGGGGCAGTTCGGCATCCAGAAGGTTCGACTCTACCGGTATTGAGCCATTTCGTATCCCGAGCGTTACGAACCGGATGGAAAGACTCTGGTTCATTACCAACCCCGGCTCGGGATCGACCACCAAGCCCAAGTGCGACGCGCTCGAGGCAGTATTCGAGGAGCGCGGGCTGACCCTGGTCGGGCGGACCGAATTCCCCGCGGAGGATCTGCCCAAGGGCACGGCGCTCACCCGCAAGAAGGTGGATACCGTCGTGCTGTTCGCCGGCGACGGGACGATCAACACGACGTTGTGCGCGCTGGCGAGCTGGAAGGGCAGCTTCCTGATCCTGCCCGGGGGCACGATGAACCTGCTCGCCAAGTCGCTGCACGACACGCTCGATCCCAAGGCGATCATCGAAGCGGCGCATGACGAGACCACGCGGGTGGCGATCCCCTATGTCGAGGCGGGCGCGCATCGCGGCTTTGTCGGGCTGATCCTGGGGCCGGCGACGGCGTGGTTCCGCGCGCGGGAGGCGGCGCGCGAGGGCGCGATCCGCAAGCTGTTCTCGGCGGCGCATGTCGCCTGGAACCGGACCTTTGGCGGCAGCGGCATCCGGATCGCCGGCGTGCCGTCGCTCAAGGACAAGTACCAGGCGGTGTTCGTCCGGCCCGAGGGCGGCGAGCTGCACGTCGCGGCGGTGGACGCGCGCGACTGGACGTCGATCGTCCAGCTCGGCTGGGAATGGCTGACCGGCGACTGGGTGGCGGCGCATGCGGTGAGCGAGTGCCTGACCAAGGAACTCAAGGCCAAGGGGAACAAGCCGGTGCTCGCATTGTTCGATGGCGAGCCGGTGTCGCTGGCACCGGGCACGGCGATCAAGGCGGGCATGAGCCGCAAGGCCTTCATCGCAACGCGCGAGGAGCTGGGATGACACGCCTCTTTCACGTCAGCGACGTCCATTTCGGGCGCGAGGACCGTGCCGCGGTCGACTGGTTCGGCGCGCGGGTCAAGGAAGAGCAGCCCGACGCGGTGATCATGACCGGCGACCTGACGATGCAGGCGCGGCGCCACGAGTTCGAGGCCGCGGCGAAGTGGCTGCAAGGCCTGGGCCGGCCGGTGACGGTGGAGGTCGGCAACCATGACTTGCCGTACTTCAACCTGTGGGCGCGGTTCGTGACGCCCTACAAGCGCTACCGCGCGCTCGAGGCGATGATCGAGAAGCCGCTCGACGTGCAGGGCGTGGCGGTGGTGCCGCTCAAGACCACGGCGCGCTTCCAGTGGCGGCTCAACTGGTCGAAAGGCTATGTCAGCACGCGGGCGCTGGAGGAATCGCTGGCGCTGGTCGAGGCGGTGCCCAAGGGCGACCTGGTGTTCGTCGCCTGCCACCATCCGCTGGTGGAGGGCGGGACGCTGGCGACCTCGCACACCCGGCGCGGCGGCGAGGCGCTGGGCGCGCTGGCACAGGCGGGCGCGCATGCGGTGCTGACCGGGCATGTCCATGACCCGTTCGACATCGAGCACGAGGTGGGCGAGCGGACGGTACGGCTGATCGGCGCGGGCACGCTCTCCGAACGCGTGCGCGCCAAGCCGCCGTCGTTCAACGAGATCACGGTGGATGGCGCGCGCTTCTCCACCCGCGCGCGGTTCATGGGCGAGGGGAGCGTGGCGCTCTAGGCGCTAGCGCTTCGAGATATCCTGGCCGAACACCACCAGATTGCCGTCGGGTGCCATCACCATCAGCTCGCGCTGGCCGTAGATCTGGTCGATCGGGCCGTAGATGTCGCCATCGCCGAGCAGCGCCGCCTTGGGCTTGAGCTCCTCGGCGACCGCATCGAGGTCCTCGACGTCGATATAATAGCAGAAGCGGCGGTTGCCCGGCGGCGCGCCGTCGCTGCCGATATTCTCGAGCAGGCGGAAGGCCGCGGCCTCGCGCTGGACATAGGCGTAGTTCGAGGTGCGGAAATAGAGCGTGAAGCCCAGTATCTCGGTGAAGAACCACACGGCCTTCTCGATGTCCGGCACATGCATGAACGGCGTAATGCGGTAGAGATTGGCCATATTTCGCCTCCCCGAAAGGCGGGCGCCATTACCCAGGGGAAACGATAGCGCAATCCGGATACGGGGTTAAGCGCGCAACAACCTAAGAGCGCGGCGGAGGGCCGTCACCCTTCCTCGTCACTCCGGCTCACGACCGGGATGACGGCAGGAATGCGGGTATCGCGGTCTTCAACCTAAGCCTTGAACAGGCCCAGCGGCCCGAGCCCGCCGGTGCTCCAGGTCGACCAGTTGGGGAAGACATAGGGCATGTCGGCATCGCTGACGCCGTGCCAGCGGGCGATCGCGCCGAGATACTGCTCCTGCGAGACCGCGGGGAGGAAGCGGCCCTCGCTGCTCACATCGGTGGCGCCGCCCAGCACCGGATCCGGATAGGCGCCGAAGATGCCGCCCGCGGTGACGTTTCCGCCGACCACGAGATGGTTGCCGCCCCAGGCATGATCGGTGCCGGTCTGCGCGTTGCCGCGATAGGTGCGGCCGAAGTCGCTCATCGTGAAGGCCGTGACGTTCTCGGCCATGCCGATCGACTGCATCGCGCGGTGGAAGCCGGCCAGCGCCATGGCGAGGTCGCCGAGCAGGTTGGCGTGGACGCCGGTATCGTTGTTGCCGCCGTTGGTCTGGCCCGAATGATTGTCGAAGCCGCCCTGGCTGACGAAGAAGGTCTGGCGGTTGTGGCCTAGGCTGCCGCGCGCATCGATCATGCGGGCGACGCGCATCAGCTGGCGCGCGACGTCGCTGGTGAGCGCGGCGCCGGTGGTCGGGTTGACGAAATAGCCGTCCAGCGCGCTCGTCGCCGAGATGATCGTGTTGGCGGTGGTCGCCTGGCTGTAGCTCGCGTTGATGTCGCGCGCGCTCGCATCGGTGACTTCGCCCAGGCCGGTGCCGGAGGCGAAGCTGGTCAGCGCGGCGTTCTTGGCGTTGTTCGCCGCGTTGCTGGCGGTCGAATAGCCCGAGCGCGACAGCGTGCCGGTGGAGGGCAGGACGAGCGCCGAGCTGGTCTTGCCGATCACGGCGAGGTTCGAGCCGGCGATCGACATCATCGAGGGCACGGCGCTGACGCCCATCTTGTCGGTGAGGCGGCCCATGAAGCCGTCGGTCGCGAAATCGCGGGCGCGCACGCCCTGCCAATGTGCCTGCTCGTCCGAATGGCTGAGCAGGTTCATCGGGCGCAGATCGGGGCGCGACTGATAGGTCGCCTTGGTGAGCGGCGCGAAGAGCGTGCCGGCGTTGAGCACGAGCGACAGGCTGCCCTCGTCCCAGATCGGGCGGAGCGCGGCCATCGCCGGGTGCAGCGCATAGGGTGCGCCGGTGAGCGAGGTGAGCTGGCTCGCCTTGATGCCGACGGTGCCGCGCGCGGCGAGATACTGGGCATGCCGGGCGTCGGTGGGGATCACCATGTTCCAGCTGTCATTGCCGCCGAACAGGAACACGCCGACCATCGCGCGGTAGCTGCCGTTCGGGGCGGCGATCGCCGTGGTGCGGCCGAGCTGGCCGATCGCGGATAGCGCACCGGCGCCGGCGGTCATCCGCATGAAGTCGCGTCGAGAGATAGTCATCGGTCCGGCTCCTCAGCGGTCGACCAGGAACATCGGGCTCGTGGCCGCGACGTAGAGCATCATCTGGGCACGCTTGCGCGCCTGGATGTTGGCATCGGCATTGGTGATGGGCGTGGCGGCGGCCTTGAGCGCGTCCTTCTGCGCCTGGGTCAGCGTCGCCGCGAACAGCGTCAGATCGATCCGCGACACCATCGCGTCGAGATCGCTGCCATAGGCTTCCCAGCTTGCCCAGAGCGGCTGGGTGAGCGAGGACATCGGCAGGCCCGAATCCAGCGCATATTCGCTGCGCGTCGCATCGCCCGAGATCGTCCAGTCATAGACGAAATTGTGCCAGCGCAGCACGTTGGAGGTATTGAGCAGCTTCGAGGCCGGGCTCTTCAGCGTCGCCGATCCCGGCAGCGGGAAATCGTCGGGATAGAAGTTGAACACCGAGGGCGAGCGGAACACCGGCTGGCCCAGGCTGGTGTCGCGTGTCTGGAAGACATAGCCGTCGGTCGCGAAGCCGATCGCGCGGGCGAGCGCGGTCATCAGCAGCACCGGCTCCTTGAGCTTGCCGCTGGTCGCGCCCGGTGCGCTGCGCGCCTCGGGATCGAGCAGGATCGCGCGGACCACCGCCTTCATGTCGCCGCGCTTGCCGCTGCCATTGTCGGCGAACACCGCCGCGACGCGGCCGACATAGGCCGGGCTCGGATTGGCGGTGACGAGGTGGACGATCATGTGCTTCGCGACGAACGGCGCGGTCGAGGCGTTGTTGAAGGCTGCATCCACCACGGCGGCGACGCTGGCATCCTGGGTGGCGCCGGCGGCGACGCTGGTGCCGAGGAAGCTCTTGGCCGTGCTGTCATAGCGCGACGCGACCTGGATCATCGGCTGCGAATAGTCGCGGGCATTGCCGTCGGTGATCGCGGCACCGCCGACCCGGGCATAGGTCCAGCCGGTCAGCGCCTTGGCGACGCCCTTGATGTCGTCGGTCGTGTAGTTGGGGATGGCCGCGCCGTTGCCGTCACGCTTCAGCGTGCCGTCCATGTTGAGCTGGTCGGGCCCCATCGAGAAGAGCTGGAGCAATTCGCGGGCATAATTCTCCGACGGGCCCGACTTGTTGCTGTCGGCCATGTCGAGATAGTCGCCCATGTATCCGCTCATCGTCACCTGCTGGAGGATGTCGCGGTAATTGCCGAAGGCGTTGGCGAGCAAGATCTGGTTGAACGCGGCGATGCCCGCGGTCGAGTTCACTTCGGCTTCCGATGCGACGACCATCTGGCCGAGCGCGAAGGCGGTGCGCTGGCGGAGCTGGTCGGATCCGGCGATCGCATTGGCATAGAAGCGCATCGCCACCGGCGTGCGGCTGTTGTGCGCGCGGTTGCAGACCGTATCGGTGCTCACGCAGAAATCGCGGCGGACCTCGACGGCGAGATCGGCATAGGTGCTGGTGGAGGCAGCGAGCTGCTCGTCGACCCAGGCGGTGGCGCCGAGCGACTTGATGCGCGCGACCAGGTCCGGCGTCGGGCCGAAGCTCGCCTGCTTGGCGAGGCGCGCGGCGTCGCCTTCGGTGAAGGCCGCCGGCGTGGGCGTTGGAGCGGGCGTGGCGACCACGCCGCCGCTGCCGCTGGACGCGGACGAGCCGCCGCCACCGCCATCGCAGCCCGCAAGCGCGAGCAGACCGAGCGCCGCGCCAAGCACGGCCATCTTACGTTGCTGAAACACCTGGTATCCCCCGCCGTTCGCGAAAAGCGCGACCTGCACGTCCTTGAATAATTTAGACGCAAAATCTGGACAACCTGCAGAAATACCTAAGGAAATCTTCATCGCGATTGCGCGGCGCGCAAACCCCGCAGCCCAGGCCGCTAGTTGCGCAGCCGCAACGGCGCGCACGGCGGCGAGGCGCGCGGAATGCGCGACGGAGTGTGAGACGCATTGACATATGCGCAATCGTGTCTCATATTTCTGTCATGACAGAAATTACGGACAACGCTGTTCAATTGCCGATCGCGGTGCAGCAGTTCGTGCTGCACTGGGGCGAGATGGGCGGGCAATGGGGCGTCAACCGCTCGGTCGCCCAGATCCATGCGCTGCTCTATCTCTCGGACCGACCGCTCAACGCCGAGGAGATCAGCGACACGCTGCGCATCGCGCGGAGCAACACCTCGAACAGCCTGAAGGAGCTGCTCGGCTGGAAGCTGATCCGCCGCGTGCCGGTGCTGGGCGACCGGCGCGATCACTATGAGGCTGAGGTCGACCTGATGCAGATGCTCACGCGCATCGCCCAGGGCCGCAAGGCGCGCGAGATCGATCCGGCGGTGGCGGCGCTGCGCGTCTGCACCGAGGAAGCGAGGCGCGACGGCCGGATCTCGGACACGGCGCGCCAGCGGATCGAGGCGATGCAGGGCTTCGTCACGACGATCGACGATTGGTACCAGCAGATGATGAGCGTGCCGCCGGGGCGGCTGATGATGCTGATCAAGCTGGGCAAGAAGGTTCTGGCGTTCCTGCCCAAGGGCAGGGCGGACTAGCAAGGAGGCGGGCGATGGCGGCGGTAGCGGGATATGCACCGGGCTCGCTGGCCCGATATGCCGACTGGCACCGGCGCGAGGCGCCGCGCTACGCCGATGCCGACAGCCCGTTCGCCCGTTTGCTCGGCGAACGCTGGCTGTTCCTGCCGCCGGCCACGCGCTGCCGCTTCCTGCGCAAGATCGCCGCGGGGGCATGCGTGAGCTATCTCGGCGAAGTCACCGAATGCCGGATGAGCCGCGCGGGATGGGCGCTGGCGCAGCTCGCCCGCGCGATCGGCGCGCCGCTGCCGCTCGGCACGGACACGGGTGTGTCGGCCAGCGTGAGCGTCACGGCTGATGCGGAAGGGCGCGGCCAATATTGGACGCGGCAATATAACCGTGCACAGGGTTTTCCACAGGTAATCCACAGCGCCAAGCGCTTCGCCGGGCCGACCGGAATCGAGGAATATCTGGGGCTTGGCGTGGGTATCGCCTTGCGGCTCGAGGAAGCCGGCGGCGCGCTGCTGTTCGTCAGCGATCACTATTTCCTGAAGCTCGGCGGGCTGCGGCTGCGGCTGCCCGGATGGGCGATGCCGGGCGCGCTGAGCGTGGGGCATATGGACATCGGCGGCGGGCGTTTCGTGTTCAGCCTCGACCTGGTCCACCCGGTGCTGGGCGAGCTGGTTCACCAGCTCTGCGTGTTCGCGGATCCGGCGGAGTGATGCGCCTGAGTGCACTTGGGGCGGCCTGCCTCGCCACCGCGGCGGCTTCGATCGTCGCCGCCATCATGATGGTATTCGCGCTTGGGCAGGACGATCCAGCCTATATCCTGCGCTGGGCGATCTCGCCGATCGGACTGATCGCCTTTCCGCAAATGGTTCTGGCAGGACCACCTATCGCCAAATGGGTGTTCGGCCGGACACCGCTCAACTGGGCGAACGCGGCGACGCTCGGCCTGCTTGTCGGCGGACTGCCTTCGGCCATAGTCCTGGTCGTACTGGCGCCGTTGCGCGCGGCGTTCGGCCACCCCCTGCCGCTCCTCGACTGGACGGCGTCGGTGATCGGGCTGGGCCTGGCCGGCATGGTCGGCGGCCTGATCTTTCGTGCACTGGTCGGGGAGGGCCGATCGCTGTGAGCGCCCTCCGGCCGATCATCCTGTTCGACGGTGTCTGCGTGCTGTGCACCGCCAATGCGCAGTTCGTGCTGCGGCATGATCGGCGCGGGCATTTCCGGCTTGCCTCTGTGCAGAGCGAAGCGGGGCGGGCGTTGTGCGCGCGCTTCGGGGTCGATCCCGAGAACCCCGACACGATGCTGGTGATCGAGGGCGACCGGGCGCGGCGCGACAGCGATGCGGTGCTGGCGATCGCCGAGGGGCTGGGCTGGCCGTGGCGGGCACTGGGCGCGCTGCGCATGGTCCCGCGGGCCTGGCGCGACGCGGTTTACCGCCGCGTCGCCCGCAACCGCTATCGCCTGTTCGGCAAGCGCGCGACCTGCTGGGTGCCGAGCCCCGAGCAACGGGCGCGGATCCTGTGAGCCGTATCCTTGTCATCGGCGGCTATGGCGGGTTCGGCGCGCGGCTGACCCGGCGACTGCTCGGCGCCGGGCATCAGCTGTTGGTCGCCGGACGGAGCCGTGACAGGGCGGCGGCGTTCTGCGCGGTGCATCCGGGTGCCGAGCCGGTGGTCGCCGACCGGACCAACGGCATCGGCATGGTGCTGGCGCGCGAGCGGCCCGATCTGGTGATCGACGCGGCCGGGCCGTTCCAGGGCAGCGCCTATACCGTGCCCGAGGCGTGCCTCGCGATGCGCATCCCCTATCTCGACCTGGCCGATGCGCGCGCGTTCGTC
The DNA here is from genome assembly GCF_040049295.1 of Sphingomonas sp. KR3-1. Taxonomy (NCBI): domain Bacteria; kingdom Pseudomonadati; phylum Pseudomonadota; class Alphaproteobacteria; order Sphingomonadales; family Sphingomonadaceae; genus Sphingomonas; species Sphingomonas sp. KR3-1. The sequence goes on along the minus strand of NZ_JBDZDQ010000004.1, from coordinate 130,880 downwards.
ACCGGCATCGGCGCGCTAAAGGGTGCGAGCGTGCCGATCCTCAGCGGCGCATCGAGCGTGCCGGTGCTGTCGGGCGCGGTGGCCCGGGATCTGGCCGCGGGGCTGGCGCGGGTCGAGCGCATCGACATCGCGCTCAGCGCCTCCAATCGCGCGGTGGCAGGGCCGGCGGTGGCGGCGGCGATCCTCTCCTATGTCGGCAAGCCGGTGCGGCTGTGGCGCGGGCGGCGCTGGGCACGGGGGATCGGCTGGCAGGAATTGCGGCGCGAGGAGTTCCGCGTCGCTGACGTGCCGCCGCTGCGCCGCTGGGTCGCGCTCGCCGAGGTGCCGGACCTGGACCTGATGCCTGAAGCGCTGCCCGGCTGCCCGGCGGTGACCTTCCGTGCCGGCACCGAGTTCGGCTTCCAGATGCTCGCGCTCTGGGCGCTGAGCTGGCTGGTGCGCTGGGGCTGGATCGCTTCGCTGCGCCCCGCCACGCGCTGGCTGCACGCGCTCCAGCAGCTTACCGGCCGGGCGGGCAGCGACCGCTCGGCGATGTCGGTGACGCTCACCGGTTCGGGGGTGGAGCGGCGCTGGACCTTGATCGCGGAACGCGGCGACGGGCCGGAGATCCCTACGCTCGCCGCGCAACTGCTGACGGAGGACATCCTTGCCGGCAAAGTGGCGCCCGGCGCGCGCGATGCGAGCGGGCTGCTGGCGCTCGATCGGTTCGCGTCGCTGTTCGCCGCGCTGGCGATCCGCTGCGAGACCAGCGAGCGCCGGATCGTGCCGCTCTATGCCCGCGCGATGGGCGCGCGCTTCGATGCGCTGCCGGCGCTGGTGCGCGAGATGCACGATTTCACCGGCGATGCGGGAGCGGCGGGCGAGGGGAGCGTGCGGCGCGGCGAGGGGCTGGCCTGGCTGCTCGGCCGGGTGATGGGCTTCCCGCCCGCCGGCACCTATCCGCTCCACGTCGCCTTCGCCGCGCAGGACGGCAAGGAATGCTGGACGCGCGATTTCGGCGGCCATGCCTTCTCCAGCGAGTTGAGCCCGGCGGGGCAGGGCGTCGCCGAGCGTTTCGGGCCGTTGCGCTTCAGCTTCGATTTGCCCTCGGACGGCGCTGGCCTGGCGATGGTGCTCAGGCGTTGGACCGCGTTCGGCGTGCCGATGCCGCGCTGGCTTGGGCCCCGCATCGCCGCGCGCGAATGGCAGGAGGACGGGCGCTTCCGCTTCGAGGTGGGCGTGGCCTTGCCGCTGCTCGGCGCGGTGGTGCACTATGCCGGCTGGTTGGAGCGCATATGAAGCCATCCGGACGGATCGGCCCCTTGCTCGCTGCGACCCTGGCGGCGGCGCTGACCGCGGGCACCGTATCGGGGGCGCTGATCGGCATGCAATATGCGGCCGGCGCCGGCGACCTGAGCAGCTGGGTCGGCTTCGCGATGCTCGGCGTGTTCGTCGGCTGGTTCTATGCCGGCCTGCTCGCGGCCGCGATCGGCCTTCCTGCCTATCTGATCGCCGGGCGCCCGCCCTTGCGCCGCCGGGTCGCGGCGCTTGCCGGGGCGCTGATCATCTGCGTGCCAGCGCTCGTGCAGGCGATGCCAGGCGGTCCAAGCGCGCAGGGGATCGGGCTGAGCCTGGCCGAACTCGTGCTTGGCGGTGCGCTGGGTGGGCTGGCCTTTCGCGGCGCCTTGCGCGTCGCAGCCGAAACCAGGGCCTAGCGCAGCCAGCGCCCCATTTTCGGATAGGCGGGCAGCCCGTATCGCTCGGCGTGGCGCGGCTCGGCGGACATGCCGTAATATTGGAGCATCGGCGGGCCGGGGCCGCGGCCATCGTCAAAGGCCACTGCCAGCGCTTCGCCGCCGCCCAGATAGCCATCGGCATGAAACAGCGCGCGCGTATCGATCCCGATCGCGCGGGCGGCGGCGTAGGACCAGGCGATCGCCGCCATTTCCTCGCCCGGATCGCTCTGCACTTCGCAAAGCGTGGGCCGAGCGGCCGGATCGGTGCAGGCGATATGCCCCGCCTCGTGGAGCAGGTCGCCGGGATAGAAGGTCTGGGCCGGATCGAGCACGAGCCCGCCATTGCGGATCTGGATGCCGGGCAGGAAGCTATCGCCGGTGATTGCGCCCTGCGTCACCGGAATCCCGATCTCCTCCAGGAAATCGAGGATGCGGAGCGTATCGGGATCGTCGAGCGCCATGGCGTGAGGCTAGCGGGCATCGATACAAACGAAAAGGGCGGCCCGTTGCCGGACCGCCCCTTTTGTAGCGTTGCCGCCCGCGCCTTAGCGCTTCGAGAACTGGAAGCTGCGACGCGCCTTGGCGCGGCCATACTTCTTACGCTCGACCGTACGGCTGTCGCGGGTCAGGAACCCGGCCGCCTTGACCGGCGCGCGCAGGATCGGCTCGTACTTGGTGAGCGCCTGGCTGATGCCATGCTTCACCGCGCCGGCCTGGCCCGAGAGGCCGCCGCCCTTGACGGTGGCGATCACGTCGTACTGACCTTCGCGCTCGGTGATGCCGAACACCTGGTTGATGACGAGACGCAGCGTCGGGCGCGCGAAATAGACTTCCTGGTCGCGGCCGTTGATCGTGATCTTGCCGGTGCCCGGCTTGATCCAGACACGGGCGACGGCGTCCTTACGACGGCCGGTCGCATAGGCGCGGCCGAACTTGTCGAGCTCCTGCTGGCGCAGCACGGCCGGAGTCGACGGCTCGTTGATCTGGCCGGCGAGATACGCATCCGCGGCGTTGTCCGAGGCGGTGTGGGCCTGGGTGGCGACGGCCTGCTCGCCGGCGGCGATGCTGCCGAGATCGGAAAGGGACTGGCGGTTGTCGGACATTATGCGCCCACCTTGTTCTTGCGGCTCATGCCGGCGATGTCGAGGACCTCGGGGTTCTGCGCTTCGTGCGGATGCGCAGCACCGTTGTAGATGCGCAGGTTGCGCATCTGCTGGCGGCCGAGCGGGCCGCGCGGGATCATGCGCTCAACGGCCTTCTCCAGCACGCGCTCCGGGAAGCGACCCTCGAGAACCTTGGCGGCGGTGATGCCCTTGATGCCGCCCGCATAGCCGGTGTGCTTGTAGTACACCTTCTGGGCCAGCTTCTTGCCGGTGAAACGGATCTTGTCCGCGTTGATGACGATGACATTGTCACCGCAATCGATGTGCGGGGTGAAGCTCGTCTTGTGCTTGCCGCGCAGGACGTTGGCGATCACGACGGCAGCGCGGCCGACGACCAGGCCGTCGGCATCGACGATGTGCCACTTCTTCTCCACCTCGGTCGGCTTTACCGACTTGGTGGTCTTCATCAGCGCCTTCATGGGCGAGACCTTTCAAGTATGAAACGCGAGCGCGCCACCCTCTCGGGCAGCGCGGTTGAAGGGCCTCTGACGATTCGCCGGCGAAAAGTCAAGAAATGCGTGGGTTTGCTGACGGGTATTGGAATACCATGCAGCAATTCCCTTAGCGCAGCCAGACCAGGCTGAGCGTCTTGACCGGCGTCGCCGGCGCGTCCGAGCCCGTCGTGGCGTTGTCGAGACGCACCGGCAGGCCGGTGGAAAGATCGACGACCGTGGTCGTGATGTCGGTCATCATCATCGGGGTCTTTGCCAGCTCGACGCGCTGGCGCTCCGCTGCGGCCCTGTCGGCGGCGCCGAACTGCGCGATCACCCGCTCCATCAGCCGCTGCATCGACTCCTTGTCGATTTCCCGGCGCGAGACGAAGGTGGCGGTGCGGCCGGCCTCGAGGGCGGAGAGCGTCAGCGACATGTTGGCGGTGACGGTGCCGCCACCGATCGAAACCGGCTGCTCTACCTGTCCGCTTCGTACCTCGCCTGGCGCCATCGATACGCCGCCGAACTCGAACACCGGGCCGAGATTCTTGAGGATCATCGGCACTGCGGTTTCGGCGGTGAGCGCTTCGTACATCTCGCGGACCTTCGGCATGACCTGCGCCGCCACTGCGGCCGGGACCAGCGGCCGGGTGCCTTCAACAGCGGCGAGGATCTTTGCGCGGGCCGCCGGCCAGTCATGGACGCGCAACACCGTGCCGGTGGCATCGAGCTCCAGCGCGATCGGCTCGCCGGTGAGTGGCTTGACCATTGGCGCAACCGCGGGGGAGCGCATCTCGGGCGGGAGTGATGCCCAGTCCATCCGCCAATAAGCGAGGAAGCCGCCCTCGACCCTGGTGAAGCGCAGCTCCTCCACCCAGCGCAGCGCCAGGGCCGGTTGCCCCGGGCGCGCTGCGCGACTGGTGCTGACCTGATAGCGCAACGGGGTGTCGAGCGGCGGGTTGAACGGAACCTCGATCGTTGCCGGCGCGGGCGCAATGCTGGTCTGCGCCGCTACGGGCAGGGCGGGGGCAAGGCTGGCAAGCAGCGCGGCGGCCGCAGCCATCGGAATCGAGCGCATGGAAATCCCCTTTGGCGGGACACCGCCACGTGGCGGGCGGGGAGTCAATCGCCGGGCCCGACGGTGATCAGCGTGACGCTGGCCTTTTCCAGCGCTCCGGCGCGGACGGTCACGGTCTTGCTGTTGCGCATTACCAGCCCGGTGCCGGGATCGATGTCGAGGACGCGTTCCAGCGTTACGGTGGCCGAGGCCGCGCGGGTGGTGCTGCGGACCAGGCCGCCGGGAAGCGGGGTCACCGTGCGGGTGCCATCGAGCGGAGTGGCGCTGCCGAAGGCCGAACTGGCGGGCAGGGTGACCGGCCGGGAGCCGGGAGTCAGGTCCTCGTCGGCGATCGCCACCGAGACGAGCGAGGCGAACATTGCGCGCTGGCGCTCGGCCGGAAGCGCGCGCAGCGGCATGGCGATCCGGGCGGCGAGCCTGGCGCGATCGGCAGGCGCGAGAACCCGCCGTGCCGCGGCAACTTCGGCGACACGCGCGCAGAAGCGCTCCCATAGCGCAGGCAAGTCGTCCACCGCGGTCACCGCGCCGGCGCGGTCGAGATGGAGGCGGATCGGCGTACCGATCAGCGCGGCATACCCTGCCTCGTAGAGCGTGCCGCTGCTGTCTGGCGTGTCACCCGTGGCGGCGCGTAGCACCACGTCCGCGCGATAGCCCTCGCCTTCGCGGACGAAGCGGAGCTGGCGCTCGAGCCGGTAGGCGCGAGTATCCTCGCGGCGCTCGCTGGCCACGCGCAGGGGCACGTCGAGCGGCGGAGAGAAGGCGACTGCGCTTGCCTGGAGGACAATCGCGGCGAGCAGCATCAGCGCGTCTCGCCCTCGACCCAGGCGGCGACTTGCGGGCTGGCGGTGACGGTCCAGCTCTCGACTACCGGCAGTTCATAGGGATGCAGCGCGGCGATCCGCTCGCGCAGGCGATTGGCGAGCATCGTCCGCGTCTTGAACAGCACGGGCACTTCCTCCGCGCGCTCGAGGCTGCCGTGCCAGAGGTACAGCGAGGCGCAGGGCGCGAGGATATTGGCGCAGGCAGCAAGGTGCTCGGCCAGCACGGTCTCGGCGACGCGCTCGGCATCGGCGCGGGTGGTGAAAGTGACGTAGAAGAGCGTCAGCTCGCTCAAGCGCGGCGGCCGAGCACGTGCACGCCCCAGACGGTGGCGATCACGACCAGCGCGCCGATGAGCTGGTGAAGCGCGGCGAGCCAGATCGGCACTCCTGCCATCACCGTGGCGATGCCGAGCAGGATCTGCGTGCCGAAGGCGCTGTGGATCGCGATCGAGGCAGGGCGGCTGGCGGCGCGGACCTTGCGGGCAAGCAGCACCAGCGCCGCCACGGCCACCCAGGCCCACCAGCGATGGATGAAATGGACGATCGCGGGATCGGAGAACAGCGCATGGCTCAGGCTCTCGCCCTGCTGGGTCGCGCCCGGGAAGAAGCGCCCGTTCATCAGCGGCCACTGATCGGTCACCATGCCGGCGCGCAGCCCGGCGACGAGCGCGCCGTAGAAGAGCTGGACGGCGAGCACCGCGAGCACGCCGATGCCGAAGCCGGTCAGGCGGGCGGGGCGGGCCAGCGACGAGCGCCTGAGCGCCAGCAGGTCGCACGCGGTCCAGATGATCCCGCCCAGCGTGAACAGCGCAGTGAGCAGATGCGCGGCGAGCCAGAAATGGTCGACCGCGGTGCTCGTCTTGTTGAGGCCGGACTTGACCATCCACCAGCCGAGCGCGCCCTGCAGCCCGCCGAGCGCGAGCAACGCGACCAGCCGCCAGCCATAGCCCCTGGGGATTGCGCGACGAACGGCGAACCAGAGCAACGGCAGCGCGAAGGCCAGGCCGATCACCCGGCCGAGCAGCCGGTGGAGATATTCCCAGAAGAAGATGTTCTTGAACTCGGCCAGGCTCATGCCGCGGTTGAGATGCTGATATTGGCCGATCTGCCGATAGCGCGCGAACTCGGCCTGCCAGGCCGCCTCGGTGAGCGGCGGGACCGCGCCGGTGAACGGCTTCCACTCGGTGATCGACAGGCCCGATTCGGTGAGGCGAGTGACGCCACCGATCACGACCATCAGCACGATCAGGCTCGCCACAACGAACAGCCAATGGGCGAGCGCGCGCGGGCGGGCGGAGGCGGGGAGCGAAGTCATCTGCAGCACGGAAATTACCTTTAGGGCCGGATATGCGCCTGCACCAGCCAAGTCGTTGATCCGGCGCAAAGGACCCGCCTATATGCCATCGGTGGCATCGCAAGAATGCCGGAGAGGGGTTTGTATGCGTTATAAAATTTCGACGCTGATGGTTGCCGCGGTTGTGGTTTCCGCCTGCAGTGGCAGTGCCGCCGAATCCGCAAGTGGCGGCACGGCGATCGCGCCGGCGCCCACACCGACGGCAACGGTTGCCGCGCCCACGCCGACCCCCTCCCCGAGCCCGACGTCCACGCCCGTGGCGCGCGCGACACCGGCCTGCGAGCGAGTCACCGCCGATCCAGTCAGCCTCTCGCCCTATTCCGATCCCGCCTTCAAGCAAGTGATCGACAATGCGCGCTCGTTCCAATGGCCGACCAGCCTGAACGCCTGCATGAACACCGCACAGCTCCAGGCCTACGGCGTCGATCTCGACAATTTCTACCGCGACAGCGCCGGCCGCATGGTCTTCTCGATCCGCGGCGGCACGGTTTCCAGCGATTCGTCGGACACGACGCGGATGGAACTGCGCGGCATGAGCTTCGATGCGACATCGAGCGGCAAGGTGCTCGACGCCAGCTTCCAGCTGCCCGCGATCGAGGGGCGCTCGACCAGCTTCACCATCTCGCAGGTCTATGGCGAATCCGCCGGGCTGCCGATCGTGCGCATCTTCTTCGCGTCGAGCCGCAACGGCCTGACCGATCACCTCTGGATCGCCTACCGCAAGGGCACCGGCGACAGCGACGGCACCAGCATCGATCTCGGGCCGGCACCGGCGGAAGGGCAGACGGCACGCGTACGCATCACCTACAATGTCGGCGATGCGATCGAAGTCTATTACAGCGGCTCGAACCTCACGACGCGCCTGACCGAGAACCTCGCCTTCTGGGCCGCTGCCGGCAAGACCGCCTATTTCAAGTCGGGCTGCTATCTCCAGGCTGCGGGCAATTGCGAAGTGCGCTTCACTGCGCTCGCCTTTGACCGCTAGCCCGGGCGCGGGCCTGGCAAATTTCGGAAACTACAGCATTGATGCGAAAATTCGCTCGCGTGTAGCGTCTGCCCGCGCCTGCACCAGGGGATGGGTCTCGGCGTCATAGGATATAAGCGAGGGGACCCTCCTGCATGAAGCCTGCGCACATTCGCCGCCTGCTGACGCGTGCCTGCGGCGCCGCGCTCGCCGTCGCGGCGGCCGCATTGCCGCTCCAAGCCGGGGCGCAAACCGCAGCGAAACCGCAGCCGACCCGCCCGAACGTGATCGTCATCCTGCTCGACGATGTCGGCTATTCGGACATCGGCGCGTTCGGCAGCGAGATCCCGACGCCGAACATCGACGCCTTGGCCAGGGGCGGCCTCGCCTTCACGCAATTCTACAACAGCGCACGGTGCAGCCCTTCGCGCGCGGCGCTGATGACAGGCACCTATCCGCACCAGGCGGGGCTGGGGCATCTCGAGGCGATCGACGTGCCGAGTTCGCGGGGGCTCAAGGCCAGGCTGCTCGATCGCGTGGTGACGCTGGCCGAGGTGGCGAAGTCCGCCGGCTACTACACCGCGATGGCCGGCAAGTGGCACATGGGCATCTCGCACGGCGTCGGCCCGTGGAACCGCGGCTTCGATCATTCGCTCACCTCGCCCTTCGGCGAGCTCTACTATCCCGACCAGCCGCAGCCCCCCGCGCAGAACGTCTATATCGACGGCGAGAAGGTGCCAGCCAGCTCGCCGCGCGTGGGCAGCGGCGAATGGTATTCGTCGGACATGTATGTCGACTGGCAGACCAAGTTCGCCGAGCAGGCCCGGGCGGAGCACAAGCCCTTTTTCCTCTACATGCCCTTCACCGCCGCGCACTTTCCGCTGATGGCGCCCCCCGAGGACGTGGCGAAGTTCAAGGGCAAATATCTGCGCGGCTGGGACGTGATACGCCGCGAGCGGTTCGAGCGGCAGAAGAAGCTCGGCATCATCGCCGCCGACGCCGAGCTGCCGCCGGCGCTTCCCGGCAGCTATGACTGGAACAAGCTCTCGGCCACCGACCGGGACCGGTTCGATACGATGATGGCGGTCTATGCCGCGGTGATCAGCCGGGTGGACCGCTCGATCGGGACGCTGGTCGATCGGCTGCGCGCGTCGGGCGAGCTCGACAACACGCTGATCCTGTTCATGCACGACAATGGCGGCAACGCCGAAACCGGGCCGGACGGGCGGCTGACCGGCAAGGGCGCGCCCGGCAGCCCGCAATCGCTGGTGTTCGGGGGCATGAACTGGGCGACGCTGCAGAACACGCCCTTCCAGTATTTCAAGCACTTCACCGAGGAGGGCGGCATCGCCACGCCGCTCATCGCCTATTGGCCCAAGGGTATCGGCGCCCAGCAGCGCGGCACGCTGGTGCGCGAGCCCGGCCATCTGATCGACGTGATGCCGACGCTGGTCGAGGTGATGGGCGCGACCTATCCCAAGAGCTTCAACGGGCACGAGATCGTGCCCATGCAGGGCCGCTCGATGGTCCCCGCCTTCAGCGGCAAGCCGCTCACTCGCGACAAGCCGATCTTCTGGGAGCATGAGGGCAACCGCGCGGTGCGCGACGGCGAGTGGAAGCTGGTCGCCCGCTTCCTCAAGCCCTGGCAGCTGTTCGACATGAACAAGGACCGCGCCGAGATGCACGATCTCGCCGCCGCCCAGCCCGAGCGGGTGAAGAAGATGGCGAAGCAATGGGACGACTGGGCCGCGGCCAGCGACGTCGATCCGTGGCGCGAGGAATATGACCACAAGGGCAAGCCGCGCGCCAAGCCCCGGCAGAACTGGGGCGGGTTCGATACGCCGCAGCACCCCGAGGCGATGGTCGACTAGGCGTTATTCGCGGCCAATCGCGGCAGAGATACGGGCGCGAATGACCTCCGCGTCCTTCTGCGCCTCGAACATCAGCCGTTCGATCTCGGCGAGCTTCTCCCAATAGCGCTCCCAGCGTTCGGCGCCGGCAATGGCTTTGAGGTCGGCTGAAGGTCGGCCCTCCCATTGCTCGAACCGCTGGAGTGCAGCGATCTTCCCGGGCAGGTCCTCGACGCCGCGGGTCGTGGGCGAGCCCCTGGCATTGCCTTCCATCCAGTTGCGCCAGTCCTGGCCGCTCTTGGACTGGTTGCAGGGCCCGCAAGCGGGGACCAGGTTGCGGATATTATTCAGGTAACCGGTCGGGCGCTTGCCCCGCACGAGGGGACGGAGATGATCCCAATCGGTCGAGCGGACGCCGCAATAGACGCAACGCAGATCGGATGCGTCCATGCCCAGGATCGCGGCGGCTTCGGCAATCTCCGCGGCGGTGGGCGGCGCATCGGGCAGGATTGCCTGCACGAAGCCATTGGTGACCGATGAGACGCGGCTGGTGATCTTGAGCGGCTTGCGCGGCCGCATCAGGCCCGCGCGCCGCCGTCCGCCACCGTGGCTTCGTTGTAGCGCAGCGCCTTCAGCACCGTGTCGACGATGTTCTCGGCGTTGAGGCCGGCCTCGGCATATTGGATCTCGGGCTTGTCCTGGTCCTGGAAGATGTCGGGCAGGCGCAGCGTGCGCAGCTTGAGGCCTGCGTCGATCAATCCCTGGTCGCTTGCCATGGTCAGCACGTGCGCGCCGAGGCCGCCGATCGCGCCCTCCTCGATCGTCACCGCGACTTCGTGGGTGGTGAGCAGGCGGCGGATCAGCTCCTCATCGAGCGGCTTGGCGAAACGCAGGTCGGCGACGGTGGTTGAGAGCCCCTTGGCCTCGAGCGTGTCGGCGGCCTTGAGCGCCTCGGCCAGGCGGGTGCCGAGCGAGAGGATCGCCACGGTCTTGCCCTCGCGGACGATCCGGCCCTTGCCGATCGCGAGCTGCTGCGGAACCGCGGGCAGCGCGACGCCGGTGCCATTGCCGCGCGGATAGCGCACCGCGATCGGGCCGCTGTCGTGCAGCGCGGCGGTGTGGGTCATATGGACCAGCTCGGCCTCGTCGGCGGCGGCCATCACCACGAAATTGGGGAGCGTCGCCAGATAGGTGACGTCGAAGCTGCCGGCATGCGTCGCGCCGTCGGCGCCGACCAGCCCGGCGCGGTCGATCGCGAAGCGAACGGGCAGGTTCTGGATCGCCACGTCATGGACGACCTGGTCATAGGCGCGCTGCAGGAAGGTCGAGTAGATCGCGCAGAAGGGGCGCATGCCCTGTGCGGCGAGGCCGGCGGCGAAGGTCACCGCATGCTGCTCGGCGATGCCGACATCAAAGCTGCGATCGGGGAAGGCCCTGGCGAAGCGATCGACGCCGGTGCCCGAGGGCATGGCGGCAGTGATCGCGACGATCTTTGGATCGCGCTTCGCTTCCTCGATCAGCGCGTCGCCGAACACGTTCTGATAAGCCGGCGGGCCCGGCGGCGCCTTGGCCTGGGTACCGGTGATCACGTCGAACTTCTGGACGCCGTGATATTTGTCCGCCGCCGCTTCGGCCGGGGCATAGCCCTTGCCCTTCTTGGTGACGACATGGATGAGGATCGGGCCTTCCGCGCTGTCGCGGACATTCTCGAGCACCGGGATCAGATGCTCGAGATTGTGTCCGTCGATCGGGCCGACATAATAGAAGCCCAGCTCCTCGAACAGCGTGCCGCCGGTGACGAGCCCGCGCGCGAACTCCTCGGTCTTGCCGGCCGCGGTGGTCAGGCGGCGCGAGAACTTGCGGATCGCGCGCTTCGCCAGGCTGCGCAGGCCCATATATTCGGACGAGGACACCATCCGCGCCAGATAGGCGGAGAGGCCACCGACGGGCGGTGCGATCGACATGTCGTTGTCGTTGAGGATCACGATCAGGCGATTCCCCGCCGCCTCGGCATTGTTCATCGCCTCATAGGCCATGCCCGCGCTCATCGCGCCGTCGCCTATCACTGCGATGCCCTTGCCCGGCGTGCCGGCGAGCTTGTTCGCCACCGCAAAGCCGAGCGCCGCCGAGATCGAGGTCGACGAGTGCGCCGCGCCGAACGGATCGTATTCGCTCTCGCTGCGCTTGGTGAAGCCGGACAGGCCGCCGCCCTGGCGCAGCGTGCGGATACGGTCGCGGCGGCCGGTGAGGATCTTGTGCGGGTAGCACTGGTGGCCGACGTCCCAGATCAGCCGGTCGTCGGGGGTGTTGAACACGTAATGGATCGCGACGGTCAGCTCGACCACGCCCAGGCCCGAGCCGAGATGGCCGCCGGTGCTACCGACTGCCGAGATCGTCTCCGCACGCAGCTCATCGGCGAGCTGGCGGAGCTGCTGCGGCTTCAGCTTGCGCAGGGCATCGGGGGTATCGACAGTATCGAGCAGCGGCGTGCTGGGAAGATCGGCCATCCGACTGCCCTTACTCTTCCGATTTCGCGAAGTCGAACCTTGCGCGCGTGGATTTTGCGTGCAGGGCCCATGCAGGCCGTGCCGTAGCGTCGCTCAGTCGCAGTCCGCGCATTTGCCGCGCACTTCGATCACCGGCCGCTCGGGCGAGAAGCCCGCACCCTTGGCGGCGGCACGCACGGTCTTGGTGATCGAGTCGTCGTCGATATGCGTGGTCTGGCCGCAGCTGTCGCACACCAGGAAGATGCAGTCGTGCAGGCAGTCAGGGTGCGTGTTCGCCATATAGGCGTTGGCGCTCTCCACCCGGCGCGCCAGGTTCGAGCCGACGAACAGGTCGAGGATCCGGTAGACGCTATTGGCGGCGACTCGGCGACCCTCGGCCTTGGAGACGGCCTCGGCGATGTCATAGGCAGAGGCTGGCTTCTCGAACCCGGCCAGCGCCTCGAACACGCGCTCGCGCATCGCGGTCCATTGCTCGCCGGACTTCTCCAGCGTCGCCTGGGCGGCCTTGGTCAGGTCGTTGCCCTGATGCTCATGATGATCGTGCGCGTGCATGCGGATTATGTAGGCCCGCAGGGGCCTTCCGGCAAGATTCAGTGGCTGGCGCGATGATTGAGATCGTGGCCGAGCGCGACCACGCTCACGCCCACCAGCGTCCAGAAGATCTCGAAATCGCCGTGCGGCAGCGAGAGCGCGCCGGCCATGATGCCGAGGCCGAATGCGCCGACGATCGCCGGCGCCATATAGCCGTGCGACATCACGCCCTTGATCAGCGCGAAGGTGCCCATGCCGATGGCGAGGGTGAGGCCGATCTCGTGAATCGCCGGGTTGAGCAGCCCGCCGGCGGAGGAAAGTACGGTGAGCAGCACGGTGGTGGCGATGCAGTGCACCAGGCACAGCCCGCTGACCGCGATCGCGATACGATCGAGGCGCGCATCAATATTGCCCCAGACGCGGGCTAACGGGAGACTCACCGGCATGGGCAGTGATATAGGGCAAGCTGGTTAAAGATACAACATAACATCGCAGCGATTTTGGGGCGATGCGATCAGCCCAGCAGCCCGTGCCCCCTGGCCCAGGCGAGGAACAGTTCGGGCCACAGATGCGCCGGCTTGCCCTGGGTGCGCGGACCCCAGCCGAAGCCGTGCCCGCCCTGTTCGAACAGGTGCGCCTCCGCCGGTACCTTGGCCGCCTTCAGCGCGGCGTGCAGCGCGATCGTGTTGCGGATCGGCACGGTGGTGTCGTCCTCGGCATGGCAGAGGAAGCAGGGCGGGGTCTGCGCGCTTACCTGGCGCTCGGGCGAATGCTCGGCGGCGAGATCGGGCGCGGGATCCTTGCCGATCAGCAGGGTGCGCGAGCCCATATGCGCGAAATCCGGGTCCATCGTGACGACCGGATAGATCGGCGCGGCGACGAACGGGCGGGCGTCCTGCGCGTCGGCGGCGTCGACCGGGTCGTAGACCGTGCGGCCGAAGCGGGTGGCGAGATCGGCGCACAGATGTCCGCCGGCGGAGAAGCCCATCGCGCCGACGCGCCGGGGATCGACGTGCCACCTGGCCGTCTGGTGCCGGATCAGCCGCATCGCGCGCTGGGCATCGGCGAGGGGGACGTTGCTGGGATTCTGCCAGGGGTCGCCGGGCAGCCGGTAAAACAGCACGAAGGCGGTGATCCCGCGCGCGGCAAGCCAGGGGGCGAGCTCATAGCCTTCCTTGTCGACCACGACGCGGGCGTAGCCGCCGCCGGGGATGACCAGCATCGCGGCGCCGTTCGGGTTTTTCGCGCGGAACACGTCGAGCCGCGGCGTGCGGATGTGGTCCATCGCGCGATCGGGGAAGGCGGGATCGGGATTGCGGACCACGACATGGTCCTGGAAATTCCTGTCGCGCAGGCCGGGGGCGTCGCCGGGCCACAGATCGAAGCTCGCATCGGGCTGCACCGGGCCGGCGGAAGGCGCAGTGCCGGCCCTGGCGGCGAGGGGCAGGAGCGGGCCGGCAATCCCGGCGGCGGCGAGCAGGTCTCGGCGATCCATGGCGCGGGTCTAGCGGCGCGGCGGACGTAACGGAAGATGCGGGGAGGGGCGCGGGTAGGCCGGGTGACGCTCTAGGGGACGCCACCCGGCCACGCCCGCATTTCCCAATGTAGGGGATTTGCGGGCAGTTTCCAGTGCCGTGCGCCGGTCAGGGGGCAGCGCACGGTGAAATCATGCGTGCCGGCCCAGATAATGGACTTGCGCGGCTTCCGTAGCGTTAATCGCGAGCAGCGAGCGCGCATCGGCGGCGGTGCGGACCCGGCCCGAGCGATCGGAGGCAGCGTCGAGCACCCGGTCGAGCAACGCCTGGCCCTCATGCCACCAGCCGATCCCGCTCGCGGCGTTGAGGTGCCCCTGCGGCCCGGCATCGACGAACAGGCTGCCCCAGCCCTTGGCAAGCTCGCGGGCGCGGTCGAGCGAGATCCACGGATCGTCCTGGCTCGCCACGGTGATCGAGGGGAAGGGGAGCGGCTTGGCGGGAGCGGGCGCGAAGCCGGCGAGTTCGGGCTTTGCTTCGCTGCGATCGACATCGGCCGGCGCGACGAGCAGGGCGCCCGCCACCGGCCAACCGAACGGCTGGGGCGAGAGCGCCGCCCACCAGGCGACGGCCAGGCAGCCCAGGCTGTGCGCGGCGAGCACCACCGGCGCCTGCGCGCAGCGGATCGCCTGGTCGAGCCTGGTCACCCAGGCATTGCGATGCGGCGTATCCCACATGCCGAGCTCGACTCGGCTGGTATCGGGGCGCGACTGCTCCCAGAGCGTCTGCCAGTGCGAAGGCCCCGAGCCGCCGAGCCCGGGAACGGTGAGGACGATCGGCGAATGGTCGTCAAATGGAGTAAAAATGGTCATCGTTGCGCACTCCAGTGGAGAGCAGGCCGGACCTCCAATTTATTCCCACTAATTCGATAGGCAATAGGCCTGCGCCGAGCCGAAGGGCCGACGCGCCGGGCCGTTCGGGTCAGGGTTTCGAGTAGAGCGCCTGTTCGGCCGCCCGGCGGCGCACCAGCCCGGGCAGGACCTTGCCGGCGGCCATGTTCCACTTGGGAAACTCGGCGGCGGCGGCGGGATAGTTGCCCGCCTTGTGGAGCTTGAGCAGCGTGCTGGTCTGCAGGTTCCGGATGCCGAGATTATAGGCGAAATCGACCAGCGCATCGAACTGGTTCTGGCTGGTCGCCGCGCCGCCGAGCGTGGTGGTGACCTGCTGGGCGAAGGCAGTGACGTCCTGGTCGAGCCGGGCATCGCACTGCGCCTGTGTCCAGATCGTGCCGGGCGTCACGTCAGGCCCAGTCGTGCCCCAGCCGATCGTCCAGGGCGCGCCGCCGGTGCCGGGATCGGGATAGGCGGCGAAGCTGCCATCGGGCTGCTGCCGGGCGCAGCCTTCGAATTCCTGGACCAGGGCTATGCATGCCGGGCTGGGCGTCATCATCGGTCTCCCGTATTTGCCGCCATCCTGCCCCAGCGCCCGCACGAAGGCCCGCGGCTTTGCATCCGATGCGGTGCCACCTGGTGACCGTACTCGCCCGGCCATTGCGGGTAGTGGGTGCGGACCCTAAGGGGAGCCATGTCCAAGCAGCGTGCCGACCAGATGCTCGTAGATCGCGGCCTCGCCGAGAGCCGCAGCCGCGCCCAGGCGCTGATCATGGCCGGCCTGGTCTTCAACGGCGATCGCAAGGTCGACAAGCCGGGCCAGCAGCTGCTCGAGGAAACCGTGCTCGAGGTGCGCGGGCGCGATCATCCCTGGGTTTCGCGCGGCGGCGTCAAGCTTGCGCACGCGCTCGAGCATTTCGGCTGGGACGTGACCGGCGCGGTGGCGATCGATGTCGGCTCCTCGACCGGCGGCTTCACCGACGTGCTGCTCAGCAAGGGGGCGGCGCATGTCTACGCCGTCGACAGCGGCACCAACCAGCTTGCCTGGAAGCTCCGCCAGGATGCGCGCGTGACCGTCTATGAGCAGACCAGCGCCCGCACGCTCACCTCGGGCCATATCCCCGAGCCGGTGGACCTGATCGTCTGCGATGCGAGCTTCATCGGCCTCGCCAAGGTGCTCGAGGTGCCGTTCCGCTTCGCCCGTCCCGGCGCGCGGCTGGTCGCGCTGATCAAGCCCCAGTTCGAGGCGGGGCGTGGGGAAGTGGGCAAGGGCGGGGTAGTGCGGGATGCCGCAGTGCACGAACGCGTCTGCCGCGAGGTCGAGGAATGGGTCGCGGCGCAGGGCTGGGCGGTCGCCGGCATCACCACCAGCCCGATCACCGGGCCCGAGGGCAATGTCGAATTCCTCATCGCCGCGACGCGCACTGATACCGGTACCGCAGATCAAGCTGTGGACACACAATAGCAGCGCTTGCCTTTCGTCGCGCCGCACCATAGCCCTGCTGCCGGGGACAAGCGGAGGTCGGCGTCTTGAGGGAAATCGCATCGAAGGGGCAGCTGAGGCTCGCCTATCTGCGATGGGCCGTGGTGACGGTACCGTTCATCCTGCTGCTCGGCTTCACCTCGGCTAGGCTCGCGCCGTCGGGCAGCGCCAATCCGTGGTTCGCCCGGCTTGCGAAGCCCGAGATCATGCCGCCCGAATGGGTGTTCCCCGCCGCCTGGACCGCGCTCTACGTGCTGATGGGCCTGGCGCTGGCGATGATCATCAACGCGCGCGGATCGACGCTGCGCGGGCCCGCGCTCGTCGTCTTCGCGGTGCAGATGCTGGTCAACCTAGTCTGGTCGCCGGTGTTCTTCGGCATGCACCTGGTCGTGCCGGCGCTGGCGATCCTCGGCGCGCTGTTCGTGCTGGCGCTGGTCACCTTCGTGTTGTTCGCGCGGATTCGCAGCTTCGCGGCGGTGCTGCTGCTGCCCTATCTGGCCTGGATCGCCTTTGCCGGCGTTCTCCTGTATCAGATCCATGAATTGAACCCGAACGCCGGAAGCCTTGTATCTGCGCGCCCGGCTGACGAAATACAGATCAAGTGATCGCGTAAGGGATAGTGCAATGCAGACCGACAACCGCCTGTTCGACGATTTCGTGAAGTTCGTGAACGGCGCGGCTGGCACGCTGGCCGGCGTCGCCCGCGAGACCGAGAGCGCCGCGCGCGAGCGCGCACGCGAGTGGATCGGCGGGATGGACTTCGTCGCCCGCGAGGAGTTCGAGGCCGTCAAGGCGATGGCGGTGGCCGCCCGCGACGAGAATGACGCGCTCAAGGCGCGCCTCGCCGCACTCGAGGCACAGCTGGGCGGGAGTGCCCCCGCCGCAGCCGCCCCCAAGGCACCGAAATCGCCTAAAAAGCCTGCAGGACAAGCGTAAACACCTTGTCCACAGCTTTTGCGCAGGGTTGTGAACCCCGCGCTTGTGCGGGCCCGATGCGGTTGGCAGATTCTGCCCAAGCAATCCGGCCCCAGTGGAGAAACTGATGCTCGACGAAGCGGAATTCGACCGCGACGACGCAGCCCCTATCGACATGCTCGAAAGCTATTTCGCCGCGCATGGCTGGACCCATACGCGCGAAGACGACGAGATCGTGGCGAAGGTCAAGGGAAGCTGGACGGAGTATGAGCTGCGCGCGATCTGGCGCGAGGATGACGGCGTTCTCCAGTTCCTGGCGTTCCCCGATATCCGCGTGGCCGACGAACGCCGCCTGGCGGTCTACGAGACAGTGGGCCTGGTCAACGAGCAGCTCTGGATCGGCCATTTCGAGCTCTGGTCGCAGAGCGGCATCTTGCTGTTCCGCCACGCCGCGCTGATCGACGGCGACGAGCCGACGCTCAGCCTCCCCCAGGCCGAGCTGCTGGTCGAGAGCGCAATCGACGAGTGCGAGCGCTTCTATCCCGTCTTCCAGTTCGTGCTGTGGGGCGGCAAGACGCCGCAGGACGCCCTCGCTTCCTCGCTGATCGAAACCCAGGGCGAGGCATGAGCGCTCCGGCCAGCATCTGGCTGGTCGGCTGCGGCAACATGGCCGGCGCGATGCTGCGCCGCTGGATCGATGCCGGCACGCTCGATCCCGCCGCCGCGTTCGTCGTCAACCGCCACGACCGTGACCTGCCCGAAGGCGTCCGTCAGGGCCGCGAATTTCCTGAAGGCCCGCTGCCGGACGCCGTGATGCTCGGCATGAAGCCGCAGCAGATCGGCGAGATCGCCGAGACGCATGGCCGTCGCTTCGCCGGCGTGCCGCTGCTGATCTCGATCCTCGCCGGCGCCGAGCTTTCCTCGCTCGCCGCCCGATTCCAGGCCGGCGCGATCGTCCGCGCCATGCCCAATCTCCCCGTCGCCATCGGCAAGGGCGTGGTTGGCCTCGCCGGCCCGCGCAGCGATGCCGTCGACGCGCTGATGCGGCCGCTCGGCCTGGTCGAATGGGTCGACGAGGCGGGACTGGACCGGCTCGGCGTGCTCGCCGGCTGCGGCCCTGCCTTCGTCTATCGCTTCATCGACGCGCTCGCCGCCGCCGGCACGTCGATCGGCTTCGGCGAAGACCAGGCGCTGCGCCTCGCCATCGCCACGGTGGAAGGCGCGGGGCTGCTCGCCGCCCAGGCCGATGCGCCGCCCTCGACCCTTGCCGACCGCGTCGCCAGCCCGGGTGGCTCGACCCGAAAGGGCCTCGACGTGCTCGACGCCGACGGCGCGATCCGCACGCTGCTGCGCGCCACGCTGGAGGCTTCGGCCAAGCGCAGCGCCGAAATGGCCGCCGAAGCCCGCCGCTAGCCGGAACGCCCGCTCGCCTCCACCGTTGTTCCGTCGAATGCGAAACACTGGAGGCGCAGCCATGACAACCACCACCGCCACGCGTGACAACAAGGGCCGCTTCACCGGATCGAAGCGCACCAGCACCGGCCACAACCTCGCCGTGGTCGGCGCCGCCGCCGCGGGCGGCATGGCGCTTGGCGTGCTCGCGCTGCTCGGCCGCAAGGCCGCGGTCCAGGCGCCCACTGCCCTCGCCGGCAATTGGGACGAGGCGCTCGCCACCGAGCATGAAGCGGTGCGCAAGGTGTTCGACACGATCGAGGCGACCGACGAGCGCTCCACCACCAAGCGCAACCTGCTGCTCGCCCACCTCAAGCACGCGCTGATGAAGCATGCGGTGGAGGAGGAGAACGTCATCTACCCGGCGCTGCGCGAGGCCGGCCAGAAGCTGGCGGCCGACGAGCTGACCAAGGAACATGGCTATGTGAAGCAGTATCTCTACGAGCTGGAGAACACGCCCACCGCCTCGCCCGACTGGATCGCCAAGGTCCGCCAGTTCCGCACCGAACTCGAGGAGCATATGGCCGAGGAGGAACTGCGCCTCTTCCCGATGCTCCGTGCCCAGCTGAGCGACGAGAAGAACAAGGCGCTGACGCTGACGATGAACAAGGAAGGGTTCAAGGTGGCGTGAAACTGGCCCGTTGTTCTCCATCATCGATTTGGCGAGGGAGAATGAGGTGAGGCCTGGCGTCTGCGGCGCTTATCGCCCCAGCGCCGCTACCCGCTCGCGCTCTTCCTCGGGGACCAGCCCTTCGAGCACCGCCCAGAAGCCGCCCACCGCGCCCGGGCCGGCGCTCGAATAGGCCGCGGCCATCTTGCCGCGCAGCGCGTCGAACAGCTCGCCCTCGAGCTTGGCGCCCGCCGGGGTCAGCCGCAGCAGCCGCTGGCGCCGGTCCTTGTCGCCGGTGCGCGTCTCGACGAAGCCGCGATCGGCCAGTTCGGTCAGCACGCGGCCGAGCGACTGCTTGGTGATCGCGAGGATCGCGAGCAACTCGCTCACCGTCAGGTCCGGCTTGCGCGCGATGAAATAGAGCGCTCGGTGATGCGCACGGCCGAGGCCCTGCGCCGCCAGCCCGGCATCGATCGAGCGGGTCAGGTGGGCGTACCCGAAATAGAGCAGTTCCACGCCGCGCCGGATCTCGGTTTCGCGCAGGAAGAGCGGGGATGCAGGAATTGGGGCAGCCATGTTGACGCTTTCTGCCACCGCGCCTAACCCGCTGCAAGCCGCTCAAGGCAGAGTCGAAGGCGAGTGCTATGGAAGACACCACGATCCTGGATTTCGAGTTCGAAGCGCATCCCAATCCGGTCAGCGACGCGGATCGGGCAGTGGTGCTGGAGAACCCCGGGTTCGGCAAGGTGTTCACCGATCACATGGCCGTGATCAAGTACAGCACCGACAAGGGCTGGCACGACGCGAAGATCCTGCCGCGCGGGCCGATCCAGGTCGATCCGGCGATGGCCGTGCTCCATTACGCGCAGGAGATCTTCGAGGGGCTCAAGGCCTATCGCACGCCCGACGGCAGCGTGACCCTGTTCCGCGCCGACGAGAATGCCCGCCGCTTCCGCGAGTCCGCCGAGCGGATGGCGATGGCGCCGCTGCCCGACGCGATGTTCCTGGACTCCATCCGCGAGCTGGTGAAGATCGACAGTAAGTGGATTCCGGAGATCGAGGGCGGCTCGCTCTATCTGCGCCCCTTCATGTTCGCGAGCGAGGTGTTCCTCGGCGTGAAGCCGGCCAGCGAATATCTCTACATGGTGATCGCCTCGCCGGCGGGCGCCTATTTCAAGGGCGGCGCGCCGTCGGTGACGCTGTGGGTTTCGGAGCATTACACGCGGGCGGCGCCGGGCGGCACGGGCGCGGCCAAGTGCGGCGGCAACTATGCCGCGAGCCTGATCGCGCAGAAGGAAGCGATCGGCGAGGGCTGCGACCAGGTGGTGTTCCTCGACGCGGTCGAGAACCGCTATGTCGAAGAGCTGGGCGGCATGAACGTGATGTTCGTGATGGCCGACGGCTCGATCGTCACCCCGCCGCTCGGCGGCACGATCCTGCCCGGCATCACCCGCGATTCGCTGATCACGCTGGCGCGGTCTCAGGGCATCGAGGTGCGCGAGGAGCGCTATTCGATCGACCAGTGGAAGGCCGATGCCGAGAGCGGCAAGCTGCGCGAGGCGTTCGCCTGCGGCACCGCGGCGGTGCTCACGCCGATCGGCAAGGTGCGCGGGCGCGGCTATGAATTCGTCATCGGCAATGGCGGCCCGGGGCTGCTGACGGAGAAGCTCCGCGGCGAGCTCGGCGCCATCCAGCGCGGCACTGCTGAGGATGTGCATGGCTGGGTTGAACGCATTGCCTAAACCCCTATAAGCGCCCGCTCTGCTGGGGCGTCGCCAAGCGGTAAGGCAACGGTTTTTGGTACCGTCATACGGAGGTTCGAATCCTCCCGCCCCAGCCATTCGAATCCTCGTGATTCGATCTCAAAGCACTGAAACGGCTGCAAATATCGATTTGCGATGGCTTCCGCCAGCTGGGCGCGGTTGGGCCGAGTTTGGCAATGCCCGGCGCGCGCAAGCCGAACGCCGGCCTCGCCGTCCGGAAACCCAGCTGCCGGTAACCCGCCATCGGCGATCAGCAGGTGCCCTTGCTGTCGATAGCGACGGCAACGGGCCGGCCTTTGCCTTGCCCGCCTTGACGCCCGTCATGCGAAGCGCCCGCTATATAGATGCAAGCCCGAGGTTCCTGCGGCTGCCGTGCCATCACGAATAGTCGCGGCTTCGTGCGTGAGTGCCACCGTTCGCGGCAGCGCATCGAGCACCAGCTTCGCATTGCCGCGGTCCCCCACATTGACGCTGAGCAATCGGAGACCGGCGTTATTCACGAACAACAGATACACAAATCCGAAGCGCGTGCGGACCTCGACATGGCCGATGTCCGAAAAGGCGAGCCGGCTCTCGCGGAACACCCGGTAACGGATGCCCTCCGGTGCGATCGCAAAGCGAGGATTGAGATTGTTGTGCGACTTGCTTCCCAGGATGCCTCCACGGCGCAGATAGAGTGCGCGTATTGGCACGGCCATCGTTCCGCCCGCCGCGACTTCGTGGGGTGCGACCCGGGGCGCTCGGGTCGCTCTCCCGCGAAGCAGCAGGACGATGCCGATTGCGCCGAAGACCAGCAACGGCAGCTTGGTGACGATCAATTGGCTGACGATCTGGCCCATGGTCGTCATCCCTGCGCTTCTACCAGTTGCATCCGGACGAGTGCGGCCCGCGCAGCGGGCGTGTCAGCAACGGGATCGAACCGTAGCGAACTGCGCATCACGCCCATCGACGACCGGATCGCGAAGATCAGGATTTCGCCCGGCGCGACTGCGACGTTGAGGGGCGTGACGGTGAAATCGCCTGGGGCACCCGGAACTTCGGCAAGGAGGCGGTGCGTGCCCGCCGGCACCGCCACCAGCGTGAACCGCTTCGGCATCAGCTGCGCGATCCCCCTGTCATCGACCGACACATCGAAACCCAGCGCCGCCGTGGCGACGTTCTTGTCGCGCATCACGACGATCCAGCCGCCTCCGGCGTATGGCGGAAAGGCGAGGAGTTCCGCCTTCCGGGCATCGTTCGCCACCGGCATCCTGCGATTGCCCGCCCGGCGGTTCAGCCCGGTATATAGTCCGGTACCGAGGACCATCGGCATGACATATTTGACGCCGCCGAGATCGAGGCCGGCGAGGTTCGCCTCGGCCAGGATCAGCGCGACGAAGAGCCCTCCGGCGACCGCTACCGCGATCGCCAGGTTTCCGAGCGACTTCATGGCCTACAGCCCGAAGCTGATGCCGACACGACCGGCGGTGGAACCGCCAATGGTCGAGCCGCCAACGCCGGCGTTGATATAGACTTTCGGCGCGATCCGGCCGACGAGCGATCCCGAGAAACCCTGTTGCCCGCGATAGGTCGCGAGGTTGAACGAGATGGAAAGCGCGCTGTCCGGCACGACCATTGTTCCCCCCAAGGCCACCGAAGCGGCGATCCCGGCATTGGCGGCACGGATGTCGCGGCGCAGCCCTTCGACCGAGGTCTGCAACCCGCCGACTTCGTTCTGGAGCGTGCCGATCTGCTGGGTCTGGGCGATGTTCACGGCTTCGATCGCAGTCATCCGCGAATCCTGGCTGACGTTCACGTTCTCGATCGAAGTCAGCCGCGTGTTCTGGGTGACATTCATGGCTTCGACGCCGGTCAAGCGGGTATCCTGCACCGTGTTGGCGTTCTCGACATTCGTCAGCCGGGCATCCTGCACCACATTGACGTTCTCGACATTGGTCAGCCGGTTGTCTTGCTGGAGGTTCGTCGCCTCGACCGCGGATATTCGCGTGCCCTGGTCGTTCACTTGGTTCGTCAGATTGGCGACGTTGCCGGCAACATTGCCGATGGCGGTGTCGACATAGTTCCGGTTCGCCGCGTCGGTCCCCGCGATCGGCGACCCGACATTCTGGATGCGGTTGCCGTTCAAATTGAGTTGCCCGCCGGCCACGATGTTCAGGCTGGAGGCGGTTGCCAGACTCGTGTTCAACGTCCCGATCGTGCCCGCATTGGCATAGAAGCCATCCATGGTGACGGACCCGTTGAACCGGGCATTGCCCGACTGCAGCAGCGACCCAAAATTAGTGATGGACCCCGTGTTCAGCGCGCCGGCATTGTTGATGCTGTTCGAATTGACCTGGTTGATCGACGTGAAGCCATTGAGCGTGACCTGGCCGTTGAACTGGGTCCCGCCGTTGAAGGTGGTTCCCCCGTTGAATGTAGCCGCGCCGTCCGCACCGTTGAGGACAACTTCCTGCCCGGCGGGACCGACTGTGATGCGGGTATCGTTCGAGACAACGGGAAAGTTGTCGCAACTGTCCCCGTCCCCGAAGCCAACCCTGCCGTCTACCGAGCACACGACCTCGTCGCCTCCGGCCGCACCGCCCGAGCCTCCGATCCCGATCTGGACCTGCGCCGCTGCTGGCGTGGCGAAAAGGGTGAATGCTCCAGCCGCGATCACGACCGGAACGACGCGACGCCGACCACCGAGCACGCGCAGGCAACCGGAGCCCCAATGTGAAATGATGACCATCGAAAATCCCTCTTGTTCGAATGCAATCGGCGGACTTCTCTGCTCGATTGCGGAAACCACGGCGCAATCGCGCAGCACCTCGACGGGCGTGTTTGTGCACCGCACATCGGCCGTTGCTCGACCAATGGCGCACCCCTATTCTGGTCGCGCTCCCTGTTTGGGTAGGAGTTCGTAAAATCATGTCGCTCATGGTCGCCGACATCGTCCCGGACGCACTGGTCGATCCCGGCGACCTGCCGCTCGCATGGGAGACGTTCGATCGGCTGATCGGCCAGATCTATGAATGCGCGCTCGATCCGTCCCAATGGGATGCAACGATCGAGCAGATCCGGCTGGCGCTGTGCCCGCCCGAGTGGCGAACCGCCTTCCTGATGCTGGAGCGGCGCGATCCACCAAGCGCGCGGTTCATCGCGTCCACCAATGTCGGGCCGGGGGTGGAATCGACCTACAGCGCGGTCTTCGCCTACAGCAATCCCTGGTCACAGCGGGGGTGGCTCGCGCGAAACGGGCAGCTGATCGATACCGACGACATCCTCCCGCGTGAGGAGCTGCGCAGGACCAGCCTCTACAAGAACTTCCTGGCGGCCATGAACGTGGACCGCACGCTGTGCCTCATGCTCGACCGCCGTGACGGCGAACGCCTCGGCCTGTTGCTGATCGGTCCGGGTGACCGCAACCTCTCATTGCTGCGGCGCGGCCTGCGGGTTCTTGGGCCGCACATCCAGCGTGCGGTCAGGATCAGCCAGCGTATCGCCAGCGTCGAGGTGCTGGCCAGTGCGGCACGAGCCGCGGCGAACCGCTCGCGCTACGCCATGATCAGCCTCGACAAGGATCTCAACATCCTTTCGGTCAACGACCGCGTCGCCCATTATGAAGAGACCGGCTTGATCACCACTGCAGGCGGAAGGCTCACATTCGTCGATCCGGCCAGCCAGCAGAAGCTCGCGAAGATGGGGCTGTCTTCCCGCGACGATCTTGCCTTTCAGGCAATCGACCGCGCGGGACGTGAACGGCCGGTATTGGGCGTGCTGATCGAACCCAAGGCAATCCCGATCATCGGCGGTGCGATTGCCGACGCGGCGATGATCATCACGATCGGAAGCGGGGTTGGCGAAGCGCCGGTCCTGGGGATCGACCGACTGGCGCAATGGTTCGGGCTGACACCGACGGAAGCGCGGGTGGTCACCGCGCTGGTCGACGGACAAACCCCGCAGGACTATGCCGCCAGCAACGGGGTCAGCGTGAACGCGGTGCGCTTTCACCTCAAACATATTTTCCTCAAGACCGAGACCGCGAGCCAGGCGCAACTCGTCGCCCGAATTGGGCAGATGCCGCAGTAAGAGGCTGGATCGCTGCGCCTAGTCCCTGTGCTGGCCAGCACGTGCCGCACCTAGAAGCTTCCGCGAGCCGTAAAGGTGAAGATCGGGCCGATCAGCTGATTGTTGACCTGGCGGATGACAAGCGGGCTGGAGGTGCGGCGGCCGTCATAGACCTGGCGGTCGTAGCGGTGCCGCGCGTTGAGGATATTACCAACTTGCACGCGCAGGGTGAGGCCGCCCACATCCTTGTGCTCGGCATAGATGTTCGCGAACCAGGGTCCTTCATTCTCCTGGTTCACTTCGGTGAGATAGTAATAGGGTTGATAGTGATAGGAGCTGGCGTCGATGCCCCAGGCGAGGTCGGTCTTGGGAATGTCGTGGCGGAAAGAAAGCTCCGCCCAGCGGTCCTGCGTTCCGCTGATGGCACGCATAGCGCCGGTTAGCGGGTCGCGGACGCGGGCGATCTCGATCCCGAGTGTCGCGTCGAGCTTGGCGCCAGCCAGGCCGAGCGGAGCGAACTGGATCGTGCTCGTGCTCACCAGGCCGAAGCGCGTCGCGCGCGGCAGGTTGCCGACGCCTTCGCCGTCTGCGCCGATCGGCACGATGTCGATGATGTCTTCGATCCGGTGGTAATAGCCGCGCAGCCGCGTCTTGCCCGCGGCACCTAGCGCGCGGCCGACTTCCATTTCCGCTTCCCAGCTCTGCGGGGGGACCAGGTCGGGGTTGCCGGTGTTCTGGCGCTCCGATTTCAGGTTGGGCTGGGCGAGGAAGTCGTAGAAGCTGATCTGGCCGACGCGGCGGCGCAGCTTGAGGCTCAGATCCCATTGCTTGTCCGGTTGCCAGCCCAGCGTGACGCTGCCCTTGGGGCGGAAGAAGCGGCGTGCGGGCACGTCGCCATCGACGCGTTCGAGCGAGCTGGTCTCGGCACCGCCCGCGACCTGCAGGTTGAGGTTGGAAGCGAGCGGGCGGCTGAACGTCACGATCCCTTCATGGCGCACTTCGCGCACAATGCCGCTGCCGCCGGGAAAGGGGACCGGCACGAAGGTACCGCCGGGATCGAGCGCGGCGAGCGAGCCGCGCTGGTCCAGTCCGTTGACGGCACGCTCGAACGAGACCTGCAGGTCGTTCTTCCCCATCTTCCAGCCATATTCGGCACGGGCGATCGTCTCGGTGATGTGCGAGTTGCGCCCGAAGCGCGTGCCCTGATCGGGCGCGCCGCTGGCGAAGCTGTCGATCTGGGTGGAGACAAGCGGTTCGTGGTCGAAATGGCGCAGCCCGATAATCTTGAACCGGCCTGGCCCGAACGCGAACTCATAGTCGGCGTTGATATCGTACATCCAGCCATCGAGGCGGTTCCGGCGCAGGCGGGTGCTGTTGTTGCCGTCCGCGCGGAAGCGCTGCTCCTTGTCGTAGACCGGGCCCCAATAGGGCGAATAGCCGAGGGTCAGATGGCCCTTGGAGGTGCGAGGACCGTCGAAGCCGAGCTTGAGCTTGGCAGTGACCGTGTCCGATTCCGAATGGAAGACTTCCTCGCGGCGCTCGATCAGCGATCCGTCGGCGGCGTAGAACAGCTCGGGACCGCCGATAGCACCGCGGCCGGCCTGATCCTCGAGCGAGGCGGTGTAATCGACCACGCCCGACTTGCCGGAATAGCTGATGCTGCCGCGATAGCGATTGGGGCGCGAATAATGTGCGCGGAAATCGGGCCGCCACTCGAACTGGCCGCCGGCCTTGCGAGCGTCGGTGAGGATGACGTTGGCGACCTGGCCGGCGAGCCCGGCGATGCCGAGGGTGGAGGCGTCGACGAGCTCGATCCGCGCGACATTGGCTGCGGCGATGCGCTGGAGTTCGGCGATCGCACCACCGGTCTTGTTGGCGATGCGCTCGCCGTTGATCAGGACGTTCTCCGAAGCCTGGCCCAGGCCGCGCTCCTGGTCCGCGCTGCGGAGGGTGAAGCCGGGGACCTGCGCGAGCATGTCATAGGCGGTCTTGGGCGCGAACCGGGTGAAGTCCTCGGGCAGGAAGATCTGCTTGGCCGCTGCCGCGCCGGTTGCGGGCGCGGCGGTCTGGGCGGTCGCGCTTCGGGGAAGAAGCGCGGTGCCGGCGAGCAGAAGCGGGATGGCGAGACGCATGATACGGGTTCTTCCCGGCGCTTATTTGTGCAGCACGTGCAGCTGGACGAGCTGATCTGCCGTCGGGTCGGCGATCCCGATCTTGCGGGCGCGGCGCACGTCTTCGGCAGTGACGCCCACCGCGCGCATCTCGACCAGCCGGTCCGCCGGTAGGTCGAGCAGGCCGATTTCGGCCATCTCGCGGACATAGGCGGGGGTGACGCCGATCGCCTTCATCTGCACGGCCTGGTCGGCGGTGAGGCGCGGTACGCCGGCCTTGACCATGTCGGCCAGATATTCGGGCGAGACATCCAGAGCCTTGAGTTCGATCAGGCTCTTGGCGCTGAGCTTGCCGAGGCCTGCACGCAGCATCTTGCCGGCGTAATCGGGCGTGACGTTGAGCGCGGCGAAGGCGGCGAGGTCGTCGAGGTCCTCCGGACGGAAGCCCTGGTGCGAGAGATCGGCGATATAGGCGGGGGTGACGCGCAGCGCCGAGAGCGCGATCAGCTGGTCGATCGTCGGCCTGGGATAGTTCGCTTCGGCAAGCGCTTCGACCAGGGCCTTGTCGGCGTCCACGATCGTCAGGTCGAGCGACTGTTCGAAGCTGGGCGTGCCGATGCCACGGGTTTCGAGATAGCGGGCAAACTCGGCGCCGGGGGTGAAGTTGCAGCTGCCGGTGGCGATCTGCCGGGCGGTGTTGCCGGCACATTCGAGGCGGCCGGGCGCGCGCGCCATGGCGAAGCGGACAGGGCCATCGGCCTGCAGCGCCTTGGCGTCGAGGCCGATCTGTGCGTCGGTGGCGTCGGTGTTCATGTTCGAACGCGGGCCCATGGTGAGGCGCAGCGCGAAATGGCCGCGGCTCGCCTCGAACTGGAGCTTGAAGCCGATCGGGGTGGAGCCGGTGATATGATCCCGCCCACCGGCGATCGCGGTGGTGGCGAACAGGGTTATGGCAGCGATGCCAACAAGCGTGCGGTTCATGGCATTTCTCCTGGGTCGGAAGGCAAGCCGGGAGCGTCCACCCCAGGACGGGGTGTTGGCACTTCGGCACTGAGGGGGCGGCGGCGTTAGTTGTCGGTATCGGGGTCGGAATCAGGGTCCGGGTGCGGATTGGGCCCGCTGCCATGCTTGGTCAGGACGAGCGTATCGACATCGACCCGCATGCCTGCACCATGCAACCGGCGGACATCGTCGGGACTCACGCCCATGCTGGCGAGCGCGATGAAATCGTCGAGCTTGCCGCGATAGCCGGCGGCTACGATGCGGCGGACATAGGCCGGGTCCACGCCAACTGCCCTGGCCCCGATGATGTCGTCAAAGGAGCGGATGCGCAGGCCGGTGGCCATCATCGCCCGGACATATTCGGGCGTGACGCCGACGGCGCGCATGCCGGTGGCATCGTCGAGCGTGACCGGGCCGAGCTGCGGCGCGGCGCGGCGCAGCGCGTCGACATATTCGGGCGTGACGCCGACTGCCTTGGCGCCGACGATCGAATCGAGCGCGTGCCTGGCATGGTCGTTCCGGTCGGCCTCGCGATCCTGTGCGGACGGAGGCGTCGCGGCCGGCCTCGGCGGCACTGGGTCCATGGGGGCATGCGCGCTTGCGGCGGGATGGGCCCGTTCGGGCAAGGCCGTCGCTTCGGCGAAGCGTGTGCTGCCGCCGGTCTCCTGGCGCGGAACGGCACCGGAGGCGCTGTCATGGCGTTCGGTGGCGCCCACGGTGAGCGCGGCGAGCGGGGCGGCCATCACCAACATGCCGGCGCCGAAGCCCGCGATCCACGACCCCTGGGCGCGCCCGCGGGGAAGGGTCGCGTCGAGCACGCGGCCAACCCGGCGCTTGAGACTGCCCTTGCCGGGCGCAACGCCGTGCGCGCCGAGCAGCAAGCCCTTGCTCTCGTGCCGGGCGACCCGAACGAGCAGCTGGGCATAGTCCGGCGCATCGATATTGGCGGCGAGCACTGCGTCGTCGGCTGCCTCCTCGCGTAGCTGGTGCGCCTCGCGGGCGAGCCGCCAGGCGAGTGGATTGAACCAGTGGATCGCCGTGGCTACGCGGGCGAGCATCAGCTTGGCCCAGTCGAACGCGGAGACGTGCGCCAGCTCGTGTGCGATGATCGCCTCCGCCTCGTCGGTGGCGGCAAGCGCATCGGCGCTGAGGAGGATGGTCGGGCGGGCCAGTCCCCAGGAGATCGGGGAGGGGAGCGCGTCGCTCACCAGCAGCGCGGTGCCGCTCTTCATGCCCATCCGGCGCTGGGCGTGGGCCAGGGCGCTCAGCCATACCGGATCGACCAGCACCTCGGCCTCGGCGCGCAGGCGCACCAGGCGGAGAAGCGCGAGCGCGGTGAGCAGCAGCAGCGCCAATACGGGCAACGCATAGGCATAGCGTTCCCAGCCCTGCGGGAGCGAGAAACCGGGCTGCTGCGCCACACTGACCGGCGTCGTAGTTGCCCCTGGCACTTCGGCGGCCGCAGGGCTGGCCGCCGGCTGCGAGACATAATGCGCGGCAGGCGCCTCCGGCCGGCTCTGGACGAAGTCGGGCATGGGCAGGCTGAGCGAGGGCAGCACCAGCGTGGCGACCGGCAGGATCACCAGCCCGACCAGGCCGAGATGCGCGATCAGCGAACGCTCCGCCGCCGACCGGCTACGCGTGAGGCGAAGGAGGACAAGGGCGACGCCGGCAATCACCAGAGACTTGAGCATCAGGCCAAGCAGCACACTCATGATCAGCTACCCCTTTTGGCGCGGGCCGCGGCGATCATCGCCTCGAGCTCGTCGAGATCATTGTCGTCCAGCTTTTCGCTCATGCCGAGCAACGCGCTGGCGGCGTTGGTCGTCGAGCCGTTGAAGAAGGTTCGCACGACATGGCCGAGCGCCGTTTCGCTCGCCTTGCGCTCCGCCATGGTGGGCGAGAACAGATAGCCGCGGTCGCTATGCGCGCGCTGCACAAAGCCCTTCTGTTCGAGCCGGGTCAGCATCGCGCGAACCGCCGAGGCGGAGAGCTTGTCGGGCAGGGCATCGCACACATCGGCCACGGCCATCGCGCCGCGTTCATAGAGCAGGTCGACGATCTGGCGTTCGCGGGGCGGCAAGCTGTTCAACATGGCGATTCTCTCTACGCTACATTTGTAGTCCTACGCTACATTTGTAGCGCGCGCAAGCCTGTGCTGCCTCGTCAACAGCGAGGTTTCAGGTTGACCTCAAACTCTCAGGGGGAGGGGATAATAGTGACCTCATCGGTCCACCCGCGCTGGTTGCTCGCTTCGGCAGTGTCGGGGATTATCGCGCAGCAGGCTGAGCGACGGAATCGAAGTGATCTGCGCCAATCGAGGCGTAGCCGATCCCGTGATGGCAGCGCTGGCTTCGGGGCTCGAAATCGAGTTCGGGCGCGATGCGGGCGGGGCGCTGGCGCAGCGGCTTCTCGAGGCCGAGGGCGTCGATTTTGCTGGGATGCCCTATCGGGCAAACCGGATTCGCTATAGGGCGCCATGCCATGGCGCACGGCATCTTCATCGGCGGCATGGTGCTCGGGCTTTGCGCCGTGGGACCCACATTTCCCGATGCCGCCCTCGCACAACCCGTAGCGGCCAGTCCCCAACGCGCTGCGCCCAAGGTCTATCTGTTCAACATCCCCGCCCAGCCGCTGCGTTCGGCGCTGCTCGCCTACAGCAATGTCGTCGGCAACCAGATCATCTATGACAGCCGCCTGGCGACGAACCGGCGCTCGCAGGCCGTCAAGGGTCTGTTCACCGCCGAGACCGCGCTACGCATGATGATCGAGGGTACGAACCTCACCGTGCTGCCGACAGGATCGCAGGACATCATGCTCGCCGCCGTTGCGACGGTGGGGGCGGGCGAGACGACGACATCTGCGGGAGATGGCGCGGAACTGACCGTGGTGCTCGACACGCTGCACGTCGATGTTGCGCCAGGCGTCGAGGATCGGCCTGATTTCTCCGCTTATGCCGGCCGGGTGCGCGGGAGGATCAAGGACGCATTGGGGCGCGATCCGGCGACGCAGAACCGAATCTACGGCGCCCGGCTCGAGCTCTGGGTCGATGGCGGCGGGGTGGTCGGCCGGACGAAGCTGATCAAGTCTTCCGGCAATGATCCACTGGATGCGGCGATTCGACGCGTGCTCGGCGAGATGCGGCTCGACGCACCGCCCAAGGGGATGCCGTTGCCGATCCGGATCGCGCTGATCGCAATTTAGCTAAGTATCTGAATGACAAACGCATTTCACAAATTTGTCATAATCTGCCCGGCTTGACAGCACCCGCTTCGCCGCCTGTATCGCACGGATGTGGATGTAATGCGCACCGATCTCGGAGCCTCGACGCGCCGCTGGCCGATGGACCGATCGGTGGTGGCGGGCATCCTTGTCTCGCTCGCCGTCCACGCGTTGCTGCTCCTGCTGGTCTTCGGCTTGCGCTCGGGGACCCCTGCCGCGACGCGCCCTGTCGAGCGGGGCGGGGCGGGGCAGTCGATCGATGTTGCGCTTCTTGGGGCGGATGCATTTGAGCGGCCAGCGGCCGCGACCTCGCTCGACAAGGCGGAAGCGGAATCGAAGGCAAAGGATGCCGGCGCGCGCCAGGCTGGCGCGGAGAGTCCGGATGCGACTGTAGCGGCGCCGACTGCGCTCGCGGCCGCTGGGCCTTCTTCCATCGCGACCGGGAGCAGCACGCCGGCCGCGCCGAGCCTTGCCATTGCGGCGCCCGCCGGCGCGGCGCAACCGCTTCCGGACGGTGCGGTGAGCGGCACGGACTATTTCCAGCGGTTGCAGAAGCACGTCGCTGGCTATCGGCGCACGCTGGTCGCCACCGGCCAGCCTCAGGGCGTCGTCCTGGTGCGCTTCTACGTCAGCCGCAGTGGCGAGATATCAGCGCTGCGCGTCTCGACCAGTTCGGGCACCGAATTGCTCGATGACGAAGCTCTGGCCTGGATCCTGCGCGCCCGGCCGATGCCGGCGATTCCCGCGGGGCTGCCGGACCGGATCTCGTTCGTCCTGCCATTGTCGTTCGACCGGACGCCGGGCTGAGCGAACAGGCCATGTCCGAAACGACCTGGCACGCGCTCCGACGCCTTCTCGTTCGCGACTATGCGCTGTTCCGTAGTCGGCTTGCCCGGCAGGTGGGATCGGAAGAGCTCGCGAGCGAGGCGTTGCAGGACACGTGGCTGCGGCTGGCGCGCGGCGGCCAGATCTCCGACCATCTCGAGAGCCCGCGCGGCTATCTCTACCGCATCGCCTTCAACTTCGCCCGCGGCCGCGCGCGGAGCGACCGGCGCCGGCTGGAATGGCTCGACATCGAGGAGATGCTCGATCCGGTCGACCAGGCGCCCGGGCCCGCCGAGATCGAGGAAGGGCGCTCGGACATGCGGGCGATGGCGCGTGCGCTGGAGGAAATGCCGCAACGCCGCCGCGAGATCTTCGTGCTGGCCTGGTTCGAGGATTTGTCGCCTGCGCAAATCGCGGATCGCTACGGCTTATCGCCGCGCATGATCCAGATCGAACTCAAACAGGCACGCGAACATATTGCCGAGCGTCTGGAAGGGCGGCATGTCGTCGATTTCGCGGCCCGGCGATCCAAGGCATCTGAAGAATGAGAGGAAAGAACCGCCTGTGCCCGCGCAGCATGATCACGATTAGAAAAGGCGCCGGATGAGCCACCAGGCCGACGACGTTGCACCCCAGGACCTCGCACGCGAAGCGCGCGAGTGGATCGATTGTGTCTCGGCGCCGGAGGCTACGCGCGCCGATACCGATGCGATGCTGCTGTGGCGCGCGCGCAGCCCGGACCATGCCGAGGCACTGCGCGACGCGGTGCGCTTGCACCGCCGCATGCGCGGTGCGCGCGACGCGATGCGGAGCGAGCCCGCATTCGCGCATTTGCTCCAGGTCGCGCCGCCGGCGAAGAAGCCCGTGCTCGCGCGTCGGGCGTTTCTCGGCGGGGCATTGGCGGCGTCGGTGGGCGGCGTGTTGCTCGTGCGTCCGCCGCTTGGGCTTTGGCCTTCCTTCGCCGAGCTCCGGGCGGACTATCGTACCGCTCCGGGCGAGCAGCGTACGCTGCAGCTCGCGCAGGGGCTCTCGGTCGAACTCAACACGCGCACCAGCGTCGCGCGCCGGCAGGATAGCGCGGCGCATCGGCTGGCGCTGATCTCGGGTGAAGTCGCGGTCGATGCCGCGCGGCCGGGGATGCCCGCAGTGATCGAGACCGCCGCCGCCGAGGCGCGGAGCGGGGAAGGGCGTTTTTCCGTGCGTCTCGCCGATAGCGGTACCTGCGTCACCTGCTTTGCCGGTACGGTCGAGGTCGCCGATCGGCGCACCGGCCGCCTGCAACTGGACTCCGGCCAGCAGGTTGTGGTGGGCGATGCCGGCCTCGGCGCGGTGGCCGCAGTCGATACCCGCCAGGTCGAAGCGTGGCGGCGGGGCGAATTGGTGTTCACCGATCGGCCGCTCGGCGAGGTGGTCGAGGAGATCAATCGCTATCGCTCGGGCCGGATCATCCTGACCAACGCCGCGCTCGGGCGGATCCCGGTCAACGCGGTGTTCCGCCTTGGCGCGATGGACCGTGCGCTGGCGCAGATCCAGGCGGTCTCGCGCGCCTCGGCCAGGCACCTGCCGGGCGGCATCGTCCTGCTCGGCTGATTTTTTCAAAAAAGATTTCGCGCCGGGCTTCGGCCGGCATTCTTCAGGTAGAGGCATGAATACATCGCGGTCCGCGCAGTTGCGCGGGCGCGCCTTGCGGTCATCCCTCGCTGCTTTGCGAACGGCATCAAGCTGTTTCAAAAAGAGGAGAAAACACGAAGTCGCGCCCGTTTTAAATAATACTGTCACACAGTCTGTTTAGGAGCGCGTCCTTAGGCGCGAATCCAAGTTAAATCGGGAATACATGCGAGCTTATCCAATGATGTTGGATGAGATTGATCGTGCTTTACCTGCTTTTGGGGGTGATTTCGAATGTCCGTTATTTCAACGGCACGGGGCCGAACGCGGCTGCGTGTCCTGTTGCTTGGCTCCGTGATGGCGATGACGGCGCATCCTGCTCTTGCGCAGGAGGCGCCGGCAAGCGCCGGAGAAGACGCGCAGGCCAGCAGCGGCGCCGATGCGCGCCATGTCGACATCAACGAATATTATGTCGAGGGGAACACGGTCCTCTCAGACGACGAGATCGAGCGTGCGGTCTATCCGTTTCTCGGCCCCGACAAGACGCTCGCCGATGTCGAGGGCGCCAAGGCCGCGCTGCAGAAGGTCTATGAAGCCAGGGGCCTCAAGACCGTCTTCGTCGAGATTCCGCAGCAGAATGTCGTGGGCGGCCGGGTGCGGTTGCTGGTGACCGAGACCAGGATCGGCACGGTCTCCGTCGCGGGCGGCAAGTTCACCTCGGACAAGCAGGTCACCGCCGCGCTGCCCTCGGCGGCCACCGGCAGCGTTCCTGATCTGGGCAAGCTCAGCAGCGAACTGGCAGCGCTCAACAGCCGCTCGGCCGATCGCCAGGTGACGCCCGAGCTCAAACCGGGCAGCCAGCCCGGCACGATCGACGTGGCGCTCACGGTCGAGGACAAGCTGCCGGTGCATGGCGGCGTCGAGCTGAGCAACCGCTACAGCCGCGACACCACCAGGACTCGCGTCCAGGCCAATCTGCGTTGGGACGACGTGCTGGGCACCGGCCAGTCGGCTTCGGTCTTCTATGCCGTCGCGCCCGAGCGGCGGAAGGACAGCGAAGTCTGGGTCGTCTCCTACGGCGTGCCGCTGAGTGACAGTCTGCGGCTCGATACCACCGGGCTGATCTCGAACAGCGACGTCGCCACGGTGGGCGACACCAATGTGCTGGGTGACGGCACCTCGGTGACGATGGCGCTGACCAAGACGCTGAAAGGCGGCCCCGGTTTCTACCACCGCATCAGCCTGTCGGCGGCGTGGAAGGACTTCAAGGAAGACACCGTATTCGGCGCCGCGGTGAGCAAGGCGCCGATCACCTATTTCCCGGTCAGCCTGGAATATTCGGGTTCGCTTGCGGACGATCACGGGACGTTCGGCTATGATCTGGCGACGACCTTTGCGTTCCGCGGGCTCGGCAGCGACCTCGCCGATTTCGATACCAAGCGCTACCGCGCGACCGGCGGCTTCGCCTATCTCCATGGCAGCGTCGACTATCTCTACAACCTGCCGTTGGGCATGCAGCTCTACACGAGCGCGAACGGCCAGTTCGCCAGCGAGCCGCTCGTCTCGAACGAGCAGATGGCACTGGGCGGCGCCGGCACGGTGCGCGGCTATCTGCAGAGCGAGGCGATCGGCGACAATGGCGTGGGCGCGTCGATCGAGCTGCGCTCGCCTTCGCTCGACCGCTTCACCGGCAAGGTCGCCGACGAGCTCCGCCTGATCGCCTTCGCCGATAGCGGCCGGGTGTGGCTGATCGATCCGCTGCCCGAGCAGCAGGGCAGCTTCGGGTTGTTCAGCGTTGGCGGCGGGCTTCGGCTCAAGCTGTTGCACACACTGTCGGGCGACCTCGATGTCGCCGTGCCGCTCCGCGATGTCGGGCTCACCCATGCCGGTGACGTCCGCGTCCATTTCCGCGTTTCCGCCGATTTCTGAACCACGCCGCGCGCCGGCCAAGCGGTCGCGCCTATCCTTTGGGGGACTGACATGAAGAAGCAGATACTGAGCCTCGCGCTCGCGGCCACCGCGTTGGTCGGCTGGGCGAGCCCGGCGGCGGCCTGGTGGGACAATGGCTGGGCCTATCGCAAGGCAATCACCGTCGACACCGCCGCCGGCGGCATTGCCGCTGCGGAGAAGCGCTTCCCGGTGCTGGTGCGGCTCGACAGCTCGAACTTCCGCTTCGAGGATGCCAAGCCCGATGGCAGCGACATCCGCTTCGTCGCGCAGGACGACAAGACGCCGCTCGCCTTCCACATCGAAAGCTTCGATCCGAAGATCGGCCTCGCGATGGTCTGGGTCGACCTGGCCGAGCTGCCTGCCAACGGCCAGGCCAAGCTGTTCCTCTATTATGGTAGCAAGGACGCCACTGCCGCCGCCTCGGCGCCCAAGTCGTTCGACGCGAGCTACCGCGCGGTGTTCCACTTCGCGGGCAATCTGAGCGACGCCACCGCAAACGCCACTGTCGCCCAGGGCCAGGCGAGCTTCGCGGCCGGCGCGATCGGCCAGGGGGCGCAGTTCACCGGCGCGCCGCTCGCCATCGCCGCCTCGCCCGCGACTGCGGTCAACCCGGCCAACGGCTTCAGCTTCGAAGCCTGGGTCAAGCCCGCGACGCCGAGCGACGCGACGCTCTACAAGACGCCGGAAGGCTTTGTGATCGGCCTGGCGCAAGGCATGCCTTATGTCGCGATCGGCGAGCAGCGCGCCGCCGCCACTGCCGCGATCACCGACTGGAGCCAGGTCACCGTCTCGGCCAATGCCGAGGGCGCGGTTCTCTACGTCAACGGCGTCGAGGCCGCCAGGCTTGCCGCGCCGCTGCCGGCGCTGACCGGCGCCGCGACGATCGGCGAGGGCTTTACCGGCCAGATCGACGAACTCCGCCTCTCGGGCACTGCGCGCGATGCCGCCTGGGCCAAGGCGAATTTCGCCAGCCAGGGTCGCGGCGGCAAGCTGCTCGCCTTCGGTGCCGACGAGCAGCCCTCGGGCGAAGGCTTTGGCTATTTCGGCGTGATCTTCAAGAACGTCACCCCCGATGCCTGGGGCGTGATCGGCCTGCTGATGATCATGTCGCTTATCTCTTGGGTCGTGATGATCGCCAAGGGCAGCTATGTCGGCCGCGCGAGCCGCGCCGACCGTGCCTTCCAGGCGATGTTCGCCCAGCGCCGCGGCGATGTGCTCTCCACCGGCTGGCAGGAGCAACTGAGCAACAGCGAGCGCCGCCTGCTCGCCGACAGCCCCCGCGCGCGCATCTACGCCGCCGGCGTCGCCGAGTTCGAGCTGGCTTCGCAGGAAGCCCATGGCGGCGCGCTCGCCGAGGAAACCGTCGAAGCGATCCGTGCCAGCCTGGACGCGCAGCAGGTCGAGGAGACGCAGAAGCTCAACCGCTGGATGGTGCTGCTGACGATCGCGATCTCGGGCGGTCCGTTCATCGGCCTGCTCGGCACCGTACTCGGCGTGATGATCACCTTCGCGGCGATCGCGCTGGCCGGCGACGTTAACGTCAACGCGATCGCGCCGGGCGTCTCCGCCGCATTGCTCGCTACGGTGGTCGGCCTGTTCGTCGCGATCCCGGCGCTGTTCGGATACAATTACATCGCCAGCCGCAACTCCGAAGTGACGGCGGGCATGCAGGTCTTCGTCGACAAGCTGATCACTCGCTTCGCCGATCTCCACCGCCGGGCGCTCCGCGCCCAGCCGGCGGAGTAAGCGGCGATGAAGATCCAGTCCGAAGCCAAACCGTACGACGACATCAACATCACGCCGATGCTCGATCTCGCCTTCGTGCTGCTCGTCATCTTCATCATCATGACGACGGCGAGCGTGCAGGGGATCAAGGTCAACCTGCCCAAGGCGAGTTCGGCGGCGAGCCTGGAGAGTAACACCAAGGCGATCACGATCGACGACGCGGGCCAGGTCTATTTCGAGGCTTTCCCGGTCTCGATGACCGAGCTCGAGGACCGGCTGCGCACACAGCAGGCGCAGACCCCGGACTTCCCGGTGGTCGTCAAGGGCGACGGCCAGGTTCAGTATGCCAAGGTGGTCGAGGTGCTCGACCTGCTGCGGCGGCTGGAGATCACCAAATTCGGTCTGGTGACCGGCAAGGCGAAGGGCTGAGCCGATGGCCACCCTTAGCCAGGATTATGGACGCACGCCGATCCGGCCCTGGCTGCTGGCCGGGGGCGCGGTGGCGGCGCTGGCGCTGCTTGGCTGGTGGGCTTCGACCCAGCGGCTGACGATGACGCGCCAGTCCGCCGAGCAATCGGTGCTGATCCCGCTCGTTCCGCCCCCACCTCCACCGCCGCCACCGCCCGAGCAGGCCAAGCCCGAGCCGCAGCCCGAGGAGGTGCCGCCCCAGCCGGTCAACCAGCCGCAGCCGACGCCGCAGCAACCGACCCCGGCCCAGCCCCAGGCGGCGGCGCCATCGGCGGGGCAGGCAGTGTCGATCGACGGCCCGGCCCAGGCCGGCGGCGACGGCTTCAACATCGGTTCGGGTTCGGGCGGCGGGATGCGCGGCGGCGGTCTGGCCGGCACCGGTGGCGTGGGCGGGTTCAACCGCGCGGCCTATGCAAGCTACCTCCAGGGAGAGCTGCGCCGCGCGGTCGAGAACGCCAAGGGCTTGCGCACCGCAGTGCTCAGCGCGCGCGCGCGCCTCTGGATCGACGCCTCGGGGCGGATCACCCGCGCCGAGGTGAGCGACACCGACAAGAGCGACGCGATCCGCGATGCGCTGCTCGGCCGCTCGGTGCGCCCGCCTGACCCAAGCCTTTCCATGCCGGTCCAGATCCGCGTCGAATTCCGGAGGAACGGATGAACCCGTCCCTCGCCACCACAAGCATCACCGCATCGGGCCGCAGCGCCCAAAGGGGAATTTCCATGCTTTCGAAGTCCAAGCGCCCGTTCGCGCGCACTCTCGTTGCCGCCCTGCTCGGCGCCAGCGCGCTGCTCTCGGCGAGCGCCGCCTGCGCGCAGGATGCACCGGTATCGCAAAACGCCACCGTCAACCTGATCAACAAGCTGGTCGAGAAGAAGGTGCTCACCCGTGCCGAGGCCGACGAGATGATCGCCCAGGCCGAAGCCGAGGCAAACCAGGCGCGCGCCACCGCGCAGGTCGCGCAGGCCGCGCAGAGCAACGCGCAGACCGCGATCGCCGCGGCCTCGCCGGCATCGGCGCAGCCGGGTACCTCGGTCCGCTACGTGCCGCAGTTCGTCCGCGACCAGCTCAAGGAGGAAGTGAAGAAGGAAGTCCTCGCCGACGCTAGGCGCGACGGCCTGGTCGCCCCGGACGCCGTGCCCGCCTGGACGCGCAGCATCCGCATCACCGGCGACCTGCGCGTGCGCGATGACGCGATGTTCTTTGACAAGAACAACGCGCTCGATTTCGTCAATGTCGCTGCGATCAACAACGGCCAGCCGTTCAACACCGATCCTTCGACCAATCCCTACAACCCGCCGATCCTCAACTCCCGCCGCGACCGCAACTATGCGCGGATTCGCGCCCGGCTGGGCGTCGAGGCCGATATCGACAAGGATCTGACCGCCTATTTCCGGCTCGCCACCGGCGATCAGCAGGGGCCGGTCTCGACCAACGCCAATCTGGGCGGTTATTTCGGCGAGAAGAGCATCTGGCTCGATCGCGCCTATGTCGATTATCGCCCGGTCGCGGGCGCGCATGTGCTGCTCGGGCGGATGGCCAATCCGTTCCGCCAGCGCGAGCTGGTGTGGGACGAGGACGTCAATCTCGACGGCGCCGCGCTCAGCTACGAATATGGCGTTGGCTCCAGCCTGAAAGGCTTCGTGCTCGCCGGCGCCTTCCCGCTGGACTTTGCCGGCCAGGATACGCCCGGCACTGCAATCTCGAGCATCAAGGACAGCGGCAGCACCAGCAAATGGCTGTTCGCCGGGCAGGTCGGCGCGACCTGGACCGCGAGCGACAGCGTGACCGCCGGGATTAACGCTGCCTATTATCACTACAAGAACATCGAAGGCGACCTGTCGCCGTCCTGCTCGAACCTCGCCGACTTCTGCCTGACCGACTATTCGCGGCCCGGCTTCAGCCAGCGTGGCAACACGCTGTTCGCGCTGCGCGACATCACCACCACCGATCCGACCAACACCGCGAGCCCGCAATATTATGGCCTCGCCTCGCAGTTCCACGTCCTCGCCGTGTCGGGCGATGTCGACTGGGCGCTGTCGGATGGCATCCACCTCAACCTGGCCGGCCATTTCGCCAGGAATCTCGGCTTTGACCGTGCCGAGGCGCTGGCGCGCGGCTTCAACCCGAATTCCGGACTGTCGCAGATCGCCAACAACAATGAGGCCTGTTCGGTCACCCTGGTCGGCGGCATCTGTCCGGCGGGCAAGAGCATCTTCGCCAGCGGCGACACCGCCTGGCTGGTCCGCGCCACGATCGGCGCGCCGGTGGTCGATCGTCGCGGGCTGTGGGCGCTCACCGCATCCTATCGCCATATCGAGCCCGACGCGCTGCTCGACGCCTTCACTGACAGCGACTTCCATCTGGGTGGCACCAATGCCCAGGGCTGGACGATCGGCGGCACCTACGGGCTGCTGCACAACACCAATATCGGTGCGCGCTGGATGAGCGCGCAGGAGCTTTCCGGCCCGCCGTTCAAGGTCGACCTGCTTCAGGTCGATCTCAACGTCCACTTCTAACGCAGGCGGCGGGGCATGTTCGGCGTTCTCCCTTTCACCGCGCATGACGCGTATACGCGCCGCCTGCCCATGGGCGGGGCGTGCTGGCTATCGTCGCATTTGGCCAGCGCGCCTCGCCTCCTTTTGCCGGGCCTGATCCTGACGGCGGCGCCCGCCGGCGCGCAGGACAGCCGCCAGCCTGTTAGCGATCCGGGCATCGTCGTCACCGGCCAGGCACCCGCCTGCCGCCCGGCCGACCTCGCCTGCCTCAATGCCCAGCTGAAGCTATCCGGCGCCGGCCACCCGACGCCTTCGCCTGCGCGCGAAGGCGAGGCCGAGGCGACGACGCCCAGCCGCGTCGGCACCTTCAGCCAGACCGCCACTGCCCAGCGCATGGGCCGCAATTTCGGCAAGGCCGCGACGCCGTACCGGCCGCCGGCACCAAGCTATTCCCACCCGGCAGGGCCCGTGCCGCGATGATCGCGCCGCGCCGAGACCGCCATCCAAACCGTTTCAAACAGGGGCTTCCCATGTCGCATGTCCGTACCGCGTTGCTCACCGGCGCCAGCCTCGTCACGCTGCTCGTCAGCCAGCAGGCGTTCGCGCAGACCGTTTCCGGCATCCGCGGCGCGCCCGCGCTGGCGAGCGGCGGCCGCCCGTCGAACGGCGCCCCGGTAACGACGCTGCCGCCGACCGCCCAGTCGGCGCTGGCTCGCCAGAACGCGATCAAGGCGCGCACCGCGACGGCGCTCGATCTCGCCAACCAGGCCCAGGCTGCCGCGCGCGCCGCTGCGCTCGCCAAGCCGACTACGGTGCCCAACGGCCTGATCGCCGGCGGTCTCGTTCCCGCCGGCGCGATCACCACCAATGCGTCGCTGTGGCAGAATGCCGACAAGCCCACCCAGATCCTCGGCGCCGACGGCAAGACGCTGGTCACCATCGACCAGACCGCGGCCAAGGCGATCCTGACCTGGGACAGCTTCAACGTCGGCAAGGACACGACCGTCCATTTCGACCAGACCAAGGGCACCCAGGCCGACGGCTCGAACGAGTGGATCGCGCTCAACCGGATCAACGATCCCAGCCTCGCGCCCTCGCAGATCCAGGGCCAGATCAAGGCCGAGGGTTCGGTCTACCTCATCAACCGCAACGGCGTGATCTTCTCCGGCACCAGCCAGGTCAACACCCACTCGCTGATCGTCAGCTCGCTGTCGTTCATGCAGCTCAACAACCAGACGGTCGACCAGTCCAACCAGGCGTTCCTGAACGGCGGCATCGGCAATCCGCTCAGCAACAGCACCGCGATCTTCGGCGACACCGCCCCGGTCGCGGCGACCGGCGACATCACGGTCGAGGCAGGCGCGAACATCGAGACCAAGGAGGGCGGCTACTCGATCCTGCTCGGCACCAATGTCAACAATGCCGGCAACATCGTCGCCAATGGCGGGCAGACGATCCTCGCCGCCGGCCGCAGCATGACGTTCGACTTCTCCAGGAGCAGCGCCGGCACGCTCGTGCCGTTGGTCTATTCGGTCCGGACGCCGCTGGCGAACGGCGACTCCGTCCATTATTCGGTCACCAACACCGGCTCGATCGTCGGCCTGCGCAGCAATGTCTCGCTGATCGCCGGCTCGGTCACGCAGGACGGGCTGGTGATGGCGACCACCGGCATCACCAAGCCCGGCAGCGTCAACATCCTCGCCGGCTATGCGCTCGATGCCAATAGCGGCTCCACCGTGATCGGTGCCGTCAGCTTCACCGGGCGCTCGTTCACCGGCGTGCTGCCGGATGCGGGCAGCGAAACCACGTCCTCGACGCCGGCGGCGGACGACGTGTTCGAGGCCGGATCGGTCAACGTCACCGGTGCCGCGCTCTGGTTCCAGTCGGGCTCGACGCTGTACGCACCGGGCGCGGCGCTGACGCTGACGAGCGCGACCTCGCGCGAGGAGAGCGATTTCTTCGGCGAGATCCTCAACGGCATGGTTCCCGGGCGCCTCCAGATCGACAAGGACGCGATGATCAGCGTCGCCGGGCTGGCGGACGTGCAGCGGCCGATGTCGGACAATCTCGTCACGGTGCCGCGCCTCGGCCAGAACGAGCTTGCGGACTCGCCGGTGCAGCGCGACGGCATTCTCTACAAGAGCCCGTTCACCGTCGACGGCCGCGATAGCGGCACGCGCGAGGACGGCCTGTTCTGGGTCGGCTCGCCGGTCGCCAATGTCGGCGGCTATGTCCAGAACACGCCGCGCAGCGTGAGCCAGTTGCTGGTCGATGGCGGATCGATCGCGATCACCGGCAACAGCGTCGTGCTGGCGCCGGGCGGCTCGCTCGACGTGTCGGGCGGCTATACCCAATATCTCGGCGGCTCGGTGCAGACGACGCGGCTGATCGGCGCCGACGGACGGATCTACGACGCGAGCAGCGCCGATCCGCTGATGACCTATGTCGGCTTCGCCGGCCAGACGAGCATCGACCACAGCCGCTGGGGCGTCACCGACAATTTCAGCAACGGCATGATGAACGGCGGCGCTGCCTATGAGAGCAGCTATGTCCAGGGCGGCAAGGGCGGTGCGCTCAGCATCACTGCCGGGCAGATGGTCCTCGCGGGAACGCTGCACGGCGAAACGGTGATCGGGCGCTACCAGATCGGCGGCGGCAAGGAGCCGAAGGGCGCCGCGCTGACGCTCTCCGCGCTGGGGCTGCGCGTATCGGCGGACGGCACCGACTATGCCGATCTCGGCGCCGATTTCGGGGCCAAGACCAGCCTCTACACGCCCGAGCGGCTCGCGCTCGCGCCGAGCGACATCGGCAATATCCTGTGGACGCCGAACGTCTCCGCGGACACGATCGACGCCGGCGGTT
This sequence comes from Sphingomonas sp. KR3-1, assembly GCF_040049295.1. Classification (NCBI taxonomy): domain Bacteria; kingdom Pseudomonadati; phylum Pseudomonadota; class Alphaproteobacteria; order Sphingomonadales; family Sphingomonadaceae; genus Sphingomonas; species Sphingomonas sp. KR3-1. The sequence continues at coordinate 87,565 of NZ_JBDZDQ010000004.1, read as the reverse complement.
TCGGCACGGTATCGCTGGTCGCCGACATGCTCACCGTCGATGCCGATGCCGCGCTGCGCGTGACGCCGGGCGGCAGCATCAATCTGACCGCAGGCAAGATGAACGTCTACGGCAGCCTCACCGCGCACGCCGGCAGCATCAATCTCGTCTCGACCGGCATCACCGGCGTGACATTGCTCCGCAACGGCGCGCCCGATGCCGGCATCGGCGCCAGCCCGGTCCTCTATACCGACAGCACCGTGCCCGTGCACGGCGACATCATGGTGGGCGAGCATGCGCTGCTCGACGTGTCGGGCCTGTGGGTCAATGATCGCGGCCTCGCGCTCGACGCACGGACCGGCGACAGCTTCGCCAATGGCGGATCGATCACGATCAAGTCGATCGCCACCGCAATGTATGCGCGCGCGAGCAATGGCGGGGGCGGGGGCGGCCCCTATGACACCACCGGCAGCGTGATCCTCAAGCAGGGCAGCGTGCTCGATGCGTCGGGCGGCGGCTATGTCGACATGCTCGGCCGCGTCGCGACGCGGAACGGCGTGGTCACCGGCAAGGGCGGCAACATCAGCCTCGGCGTCTATATGGACACGCCCGAATGGGTGATCGGCAACCTGGTGGAGGCCGGCGGCGGCGCGCCGCTGACCGGGGCGCGGCTCGAGCTGGGCGCGACGCTCAAGGGCTATGGCTTTTCGGGCGGCGGCACGCTGTCGATCCAGGCGCTGGGCCTCCAGATCGGCGGCGATCCGGCGGTGGCGCCGAGCTATGGCACCTATCTGTCCGCGGACTGGTTCGCTGGCCAGGGCTTCGGCGCGTACAAGCTGGGCGCGGTCTATGATGCGACGATCGCCGCCGGCACCACGGTGGCCGTGTCGCAGCGCAACTATGTCGCGGACCTGCCCGCGCTCGCGCAGCTCGGCACCGGCAGCGATATCGACAGCGTCGCGACGCTCGGCACGCTCGATCCCTATCACCGCCAGGCGACCGACTTCGCGCTGACCGCGGGCAGCTATCTCACCTGGAACGACGGCATCGCCAATGGCGGCAGCACGGCCACGCGGGCGAGCTTCACCGGCGTGACCGGCACGTTGCTGGTGGGCGAGGGGGCGTCGATCCAGGCCGATGCCGGCGCCGATATCGCGCTGTCTTCCTATGGCCAGCTGACCCTGCTCGGCGGGATCACCGCGCATGGCGGCTCGGTCGAGATCACCGGCCTGCGCAACGGCGGCGCCGGCTATGACTATGCCAGCCGCTCGGTCTGGCTCGGCAAGAACAGCGTGATCGACGTCTCGGGCATCGCGCTGGTCGATCCGTTCGCCGCGCCGCTGCGCGATGGCACCATCCCCGTCGCCGGCGTGGTGCTGGACGGCGGCAGCGTCTCGGTCCAGGGCACCAACGCCTTCGTCGTCGCCGAGGCCGGGAGCCGGATCGACGCGTCGGGCGCCTCCGCGATACTCGATATCCGCACGCAATCCGCCAACCCGCTAGCCCCGGTCGACTGGCGCGCGACGCAGGTGGCGAGCGACGGCGGCAGCATCGTGCTCGGCTCGAGCAACGGGCTCTATTATGACGGCACGCTGGTCGCGCAGGGCGGCAGCGCGGCGGCGCGCGGCGGCACGCTGCAGATCGCGGCGATCCCCGATTTCGACGGACGCGGCCTGCCCACCGCCTTGCCGCCGTCGGCCACGGCGATCCTTGTCCAGCAATCGGGCAATCTCGTCACCAGCGGCATGCAAGCGGGCGGCGCGATCGAGGGTGGCGGCATCTCGACGGTGATGCATTTCGCCGTTGATCGCCTCGATGGATCGGGCATCGACACGCTGGTGCTCGGCGACGATCCGACGCGCCTGTCGACCAGCTATGACACGATCCTGCCGGCGACGCTGAACACGATTGCCTTCGCTGGCGATGTGAACCTGTCGCTCGATCGCGCCGTGGTGATGAACGCGCACAACTATCTCGCGCTGCCCAAGGGGGCGACGAGCGTCCCGACCCAGAGCGCGGGGACGGTTTCGGTCGGCGGGACGCACGTCAACATCGACTCCGCCTATGTCGCGCTCGCCGGCGGCGGTCTCACCAACATCACGCCGGTCCTGGCTGGCGGCGATGCGACGCTCGACGTCAACGCCCGCCAGATCGATCTGATCGGCCAGTTCGCGCTCCAGCGCTTCGGCGATGCCAACTTCACCAGCAGCGGCGACATCCGCCTGATGATGCCCGCCGAGCTGTCTTATGTCAGCGCACTCAAGACCGGCCGCCCCGGCGAGCTGGTCACTGCGGGCGACCTGACCTTCAAGGCGGCGCAGCTCTACCCGGCGACCGGCACCGTGTTCCTGATCGCCGCGCCGACTGCAGGCTCGACGATCACCTTCCTCGGCAATGGCAGCACCACGGCGCCGGTTTCGGCCGGCGGAGCGCTGCTCGTCGACGCAGCCACCATCGTCCAGGACGGCACGATCCGCGCCCCGTCGGGCACGATCCAGCTCGGTGTCGGCGACATCGCCGACGCGGGCATCAAGACGGCGTTCAACAACCTGCCGCTGATCCATACCCAGTCGGTCACGCTCGGCGCGGGCAGCCTGACTTCGGTCTCGCTCGATAATCGCTCGCTGCCCTATGGCAGCACGACGGACGGCAAGGACTGGGCGCTGGTCGTCCAGAATTCGAACGGCACCACCACCAGGCTCGATCCGCTCACCCAGGCGCCCGAGAAGCTGATCGGCCTGGCCGGCGACAGCGTCGATTTCGCGAGCGGCGCGCCGGTGGACCTGTCGGGCGGCGGCAATCTCTATGCGCAGGAATGGGTGCCCGGCACCGGCGGCTCGCGCGACCTGCTCAACGCCGTCAACACCACTTATTCGAGCGGCGCGGCGGCGACGCAGACGCCGCTCTACGCCGATGGCCGCCCGGTCTATGCGGTGGTGCCGGGCTATGCCGCACCGGTTGCCGCCTATGACCCGAGCTTCGGCCATCCGGGCAGCGACCTCGTCTCGAGCGTCGGCAAGTCGGTCTATCTCTCGGGTGTGCCGGGCCTGCCCGACGGCGTCTACACGCTGCTCCCGGGCGAATATGCGACGATGCCGGGCGCCTTCCGCGTCGTCCAGCAGACCGGCACGGTCGACAGCGTCGCGAGCGACAATGTCACGCTCGCCGACGGCAGCCGCGTCGTCTCCGGCCGCTATGTCGATGCGCTGACCGGCAAGCAGGATGCCCGCAGCACCAGCTTCCTCGTCCAGTCGCAGGAGGTGTGGAAGCAGTATAGCGAATATACGATCACGCCGGCCGATACCTACTTCCCGGGTCAGGCGACGCATGCCGGAACCTCGGCGACGCGTACGCCGGTCGATGCCGGCCGGCTGGTGCTGGCGGCGTCCAACGCACTGAAGCTCGACGGCACGCTCAACGCCAAGGCCGGCGACAAGGGCCGCGGCGCCGCGGTCGACATCAGCGCGCAGGCGATCCAGATCCTCGGCGGCAGCGGCGTCGCGCGTACCGGCTATCTCCAGGTCGACGCGACCGCGCTCTCCAATCTCGGCGCCGAGAGCCTGCTGATCGGAGGCACGCGCAGCGACGGGGTGAACGGCACCACGATCAACGCCGCGGCGACCAGCGTCGTGCTGTCGAACGACAGCGGTTCGGCGCTCACCGGCCCCGAAGTGATGCTCGTCACCAAGGCCGGCGGCGCGACGGGCCTGCTGATCGAGCGCGGCAGCGTGCTCGCCGCCAAGGGCGACATCGCCAATCCGTCGAGCGCCCCGATCCTGATCGGCGCGACAGGCGGTGCGAGCGGCGACGGCGCGCTGGTCCGCGTCTCGAACGGTGGTTCGGTCGCGGTGATCCGCACCAACGTCCCCGGCCTCGACGGCGTGGCGGGCACCGCCACCGGCCTGCTCGACATTCGCGCCGGTGCCTCGATCCAGGGCGGCAAGTCGGCGATCCTCGATGCGACCGGCAATCTGCTGCTCGATCCGGGCGCCAGCTTCACCGGCGACGCGATCGATGTGAACGCCAACGCCATCGCCTTCCTCGGCGACGGCTCGGCGGCGACGCCGACCGGTTTCGTCGTCGGCGAGGCACTGCTCGCGCAGCTCGCCAATGTCGGCACGCTCGGGCTGCACAGCCGCTCGACCATGACCTTCTACGGCGATGTCGATCTCGCGACGAAGCAGTCGCTGATCCTCGGCGCGGCGGCCTTTGCCAGCGACGGCGGCGATGTGACGATCACTGCGCCCAGGCTTACCCTCGCCAACGACGTCGGCGGCACCGCGAGCTTCGCGGGCGGCACCGGTACGCTGGCGATCAACGCCGGCGAGCTCGATTTCGGCGTCGGCAACGTCACCGTCCGCGGCTTCGCCAGCGTCACCGCGACCGCAAGCCAGGGCATTGTCGGCCAGGGCAATGGCAGCGTCGATTTCGGCACGCTCGACGTGACGATGACGGCCCCGGTCTTCACCGTCGACAGCGGCGCCAACACTGCGATCAAGACGACGGGCGCGCTCACGCTCAATCGCGGCGCCGGCACCGCGATCGACCGCGAGACGCTGGGCGGCGCGCTCAGCCTCACCGGCGGTACGCTCTCCACCAACGCCACGATCCAGGCGCTTGCCGGCAACGTCACGCTGGCCACCACCACCGGCGACCTGACCCTGCGCGACGGCGCGCTGGTCAGCACCAAGGGCTATGGCAAGTCCTTCTTCGACACCGATGCCTATGCCCCCGGCGGCAATCTGACGCTCACTGCCAGCAACGGCGCGATCGCGATCGGCAGCGGCGCAACGCTCGATTTCTCGGGCGCCGACAAGGGCGGCGACGCCGGCGGCCTGACGCTTTCGGCCTCGGGCGCGGTCAATCTGGGTGGCACGCTCAAGGGCAATGCGGCGGACAAGTATCGCGGCGGGCGCCTCACGCTCGCCTCGGGCAGCGCGATCGACCTCGACCGCATCGCCGATCTCACCGCCAGCTCGGGCATCACCGGTGCGCTCAGTGTCACCAGCGGCGCGGGCAACCTTACCCTCTCGGCCGACAAGATTCTCAAGGGCCAGGTGATCTACCTCGCCGCCAACGGCGGCACGCACCCGAGCGCGACGGACGGCAATGTCATCGTCAGCGGCACGATCGACGTGTCGGGCCAGGCGGCGGGCCATATCGACCTGTACGGTGCCAGCGGCGTCGATCTGTCCGGCAAGCTGCTCGCGAGCAGCTCGGTGGCGCATCAGGACGGCGGCGCCGTGACGATCGGCACCAGCGGCGTGGCTGGCAGCGGCTACAACCTCCAATATGGCTATGAGAATGTCGTTAAGGCCGATAGCGGCACGATTCGCGTCCGAAACGGCGCGTTGATCGACGTATCGGGCGGCTCGAGCGAGGCGGGCGGCAGTGTCTCATTCCGCGCCCCCCTACTCACCGACGGCGACGTCAACATCGCGATCGACGGCGGCAATGCCAACATCAAGGGCGCCGGCCGCGTCACGATCGAGCCCTATGCCAAGTGGAGTACCGGCGACACCACCACCGGCGCACAGCATTTCGACGGCATCATCGATCCCGCCGGCTGGTACGGCGCCGACGGCAGGCTCGTCGCCGGCCAATGGACCGACGAGAAGGGTCTCGTCCTCGATCCGCCCGCCGACGACGCCGCGCTCAAGGACTATCTGAACAAATATTATTTCACGCCGACCACGGCCAACGCCGATCACACCGGCTTCTACGGCTACAAGAACGGCGACGTCGCCCAGGGGCCGGGCACGCTGATGGGCTTCATCCAGGCGCCCGGCTTCAGCTTCGGCAATCGCTATGCCGGTATCGCCAACGTCCATGTCCGCCCCGGCATCGAGCTCGCCAATCCCGGCGAGACGGTGAACGGCGGCAACATCTCGGTCCTCACCAACTGGAACCTTGGCGCGGGTGTCACCGGCCAGACCGGCGGCGTCACGCTCGCCTATCGCTATGGCCGCGAGGCGCCGGTGCTGACCGTGCGCGCCGAGCATGACATCGATCTCCAGGCCTCGATCACCGACGGCTTCTACCAGCAGAATGACGGCGCGGTGCTGCAGGATCCGGTGGCGCCGCCCAGCAGCGGGCCGACGCCCGGCGAACTCTATGCCGATGCCTTGGCGAAATATCAGGATGCCGTCAGCTATCAGGAGACCTGGGGCACCTGGGACGGCACGGTCCGGCTAAAATCGGGGGCGGCGGCATCAGGCCTCACGCCAGGCGGCGGCACCGCGGACATCACCGCCGATCCCTATTATTCACCGATCATCGCGCCGCTGACCGATCAGTCGGACGCCTATTACGGCAATTACGGTCTCTATATCGGCGAGGTCGGCGACGGCTCGGACACGTCGAAGTTCCTGTACCGCTTCCGGCTCCAGAACACGGCGGCGCGCGGCTTCCTCGTGTATAGCCCGACGACCCTGGTCGCGCCGCAGCCTGCTGCATACTCGACCTATGCCGCCTATGCGGCAGCCTATACGACCTGGCTGCAAGGCAATTTCGCGGCCACGCCCGTTGCCCTGAAATTGAAGACACCGTCGCCGCTGCTGCTGCCGATCGCGCAGGATTACGGCATCTATTCCGCTGACTATGCGACCTATGCGACCAACTACAACGCCTACATCACCTATGTGAACACCAAGGTCGGCAATGTGCTCGCCGGTTCGCAGCTCTTCTACGCCCCCTTCGCGCCACGCAGCGACACGCCCGGCAGTCAGGCGTACAAGGATGCGCTGGCAGCCTATCAGGCGAGCAAGGCGTTCCTGAACTCTCAGGGGCTGTGGAACGGCTCGATCAAGCTGGTGTCGGGTGGCACCGCAAGCCTGCTCGCCGATCCGAGCTACCAGCCGATCCAGGCGCCGCTGACCTCGCAGACCGACGCATATTACATGAACTACACCGCCTATATCGGTGAGGTGGGCACCCAGCGCGGCGACAATTGGGCGACGCTGTTCGCACAGTATCAGACCGGCGCAGGGCCGGGGTTCAAGCCGGTTTCACCGAACAATTCGCCGTTTGGCGACACGCTGCGGCCGGTATCCGATTTCGCGACCTATGCGGAATATCAGGATTATTATCAGAATAGCTGGCTCTATAATAACTTCTTCGATTACAGCGGCTTCAACGACACTACGCCGATCCCGTTGCAGCTGCCGATCGATGCGGACTATGGCGCCTACAGCCAGAATTATCGCAGTATCTACATCCCTGGCCACTATGCCTATTCGTTCTACGTCTGGGGCAGCGTCGGCAATCAGGTCGATGGCACACAGCTCTTCTACGCGCCGTTCGCTCCGCGCGAGAACGCCGCCGCGGGCGGCGGCAGCGGCCCGGTCACAGTGCCGGTCGCACCACGCGGGCCGAACAACAGCCCGTCGAACATGCCGATCGCCGGCAGCCCGGTCAGCCTCGCGTCGGCGACCTTGTTCGGCGGCGAGAGCAGTTCGTTCCGCTTCGTCGCGGGCGCCGATTTCGGTGCGGTCGACCCGCTGGGGCTGAACAGCCTCACCGGCACCGGCTCGGTCGATGTGACGGGCCATTTTGCGGTGATCGACAGCGCCACCGCCGACGAGAGCGGCAAGGCGATCGACGTCAAGGATCCCTATTACGGCAAGACACTCGTCTTCCCGACGGTGATCCGTACGGGCACTGGATCGATCGACATCGCGGCGGTCGACGATATCACCCTGCTCGATCCGCTCGCGCCGGGCGCGATCTACACCGCCGGCACCCCGGCCGAGGGCGCGCCTGCCGCCGGCACCGGCGTCCGCGTGATCCGCGGCTCGGTACTCACCGCGGCCTATAACCGATTGCCGACGCTGCTCGTCACCGCGCCGGTCCAGTCCGACGATGCCGGCGACATCACGCTCACCGCCGGCGGCGACATCCTCGGCAACCAGCAGGTCTATGATCTCGACGGCAGCATCACCAAGAACAAGGGGCAGCTGATCACCCAATATTGGTGGCCGTGGATGCAGACCGGCAACAACGGCGCACAGGTCGTGCAGGACACCGCCAGCTCGATCAATTTCGGCAATTTCGACCAGGGCATTCTCAGCACCGGCGGCGACGTGACCGTCTCGGCCGGCGGCGATATCCGCGAGCTCTCGGTGTCGCTGCCCACCACCTGGTATCTCACCGGCACCGGCCCGCGCGCGAGCCAGACGGTCAACCAAGTCGGCGGTGGCGATCTCAGCGTTACCGCGGGTGGTGACGTCCTCGCTGGCGCCTATTTCGTGTCGAAGGGCAGCGCGCGGATCGACGCGGGCGGCAAGATCGGCCCGTCCTTCACCTTCACCCAGGCGGCCAGCGGCACGTCGAGCCCGGTTTCGACGCTGCTCGGCGTGCAGGACTCGCAGTTCGCGGTCCATGCGCGCGGCGACATCGATATCGGCGGCGTGGTCAATCCTTCGCAGATGGGAAGCGCGACACCGAATGCCGGCATTTTCTTCGGCGACAACCAGAGCCTCACGACCGGTTCTGCGCTGCACGTCAGCAGCACGATCGGCGATGTCGGCTTCCTGACGATCAACAATCAGGATTGGCTGCTGGGCGCTTATTTCGGCGCGCGCGAAAGCGCCAATTCGATGCTGCCCGCGACGGTGGACATCGCGGCGCTGGACGGCGGGATCACCGTCGCGGGCGACGGTTACCTCTACCCGTCTGCGAAGGGCCAGCTCAGCCTGATCGCCGATGGCGATGTGCGCTTCGTCTATAACCGCGATGTCGCCATTAACTCGGCCTTCGGCATGACCGACGTGAAGGCATCGCTGCTGCTCTCGATCCTCAACGTCAATCCCAACGTCAGCCTGGCCCTACAGAGCAACCCGGGCGTGGCGATCCAGAATATCGACGGGCTGCTCCATGCCGGCGACACCGAGCCCGCGCGGATCTACAGCCTGACCGGCGACGTCATCGGCGGCCGGCTGGAGACGCAAGATCCGATCCTGCTCGGGCTGCAGACCAATGCGCTGATGCTCCAGACCACCAAGCCGACCCAGATTCATGCCGGTCGCGATATCTACGACCTGATCTTCCTCGGCCAGAACCTCTATGACAGCGACGTTACCAGCATCATCGCCGGTCGCGACATCATCGATCGGGCGGGGGGCAAGGTGACCTCTGGTATCGGTGGGATCTACCCCGCCTACGTCAATCCCGGCCTGATCCAGCTCGCCGGCCCCGGCACGCTCGACGTGCAGGCCGGGCGCGACCTCGGCCCGCTCGACCGCGACCAGCCCGATACCGGCCGCCTGCCGAGCACGGGCATCCAGACGATCGGCAATTACTACAACCCCTATCTGCCGCGCGGCAGCGCCAGCATCTCGGTGCTGTTCGGCACCGGTTCGGGCGTGGCGTGGGATGCGTTCGCGGCCGCCTATCTCGATCCGTCGAGGGCTCTGGATGGCATCCCGTCCTTCGACGCCGATCTGATCGACGCCGTCGCGCAATATCAGGCCGACCAGGAAAAGCGCGGGGGCGGAAACGGCGCCTTGCCCGATCTTACCGCCAATCAGGCCTGGGCCGCTTTCCAGCTGATGCCGGTGGCACAGCGCGAGGCGCTAGTCGAGAAGGCGTTCTTCCGCGTGCTGGCGGTGACCGGCGCGGATTACAACGATCCCGACAGCCTGTATTTCAACAAATATGCGCGCGGCTATCAGGCGATCGAGGCGCTGTTCCCCTCGGGCCTCGGCTATACCAAGAACAATCTCGAGGGCGGAGCCAACGGCGCGGCCACCCGGGTGGCGACCGGCAACCTCGACATTCGCGGCTCGACCATCCAGACCCAGCAGGGCGGCGACATCTCGATCATGGGGCCCGGTGGCCAGATGCTGGTCGGCTCGACCGCGTCCCCGCCCTATGTTCCCGCCACGCCGGGCCGGGCGGGCATCGGGCCGCAGTCGCAGGGCATCCTTGCCTGGGAGACGGGCGCGGTGAACATCTTTCTCGACCAGTCGCTGCTGCTCGCCCAGAGCCGCATCTTCACCGAGCGCGGTGGCGACATGACGATCTGGTCGTCGAACGGCGACATCAACGCCGGCAAGGGCAGCAAGACCTCGAGCGAGATCAAGCCGGTCGAGTTCGTCTGCTCGGTCGATTATTATTGCCGGATCGATGGCGCGAGCCAGGTGACCGGGGCGGGTATCGCCGCCTTCGCCGGGGAGGCGGGCGTGACGCCGCCCACGGTCACTTTGGTGGCGCCGCGCGGCACGGTGGATGCGGGCGATGCCGGCATCCGTGTCGCCGGCAATCTGATCGTCGCGGCGCAGGCCGTCGCCAATGCCGACAATATCCAGGTCGAGGGCAAGGCGATCGGCGTGCCGACCAACACGGTCGATGTCAGTGCCAACCTCAGCGCGTCGAACGCCGCGGCCAGCGCGGTCAAGGCGGCGCAGGATGCGGTGCAGGACAGCCGCCGCAACGATCGCCCCTCTACCGTGATCGTCGAGATCGAAGGCTTTGGCCCGGCCTCGGACGACCAGTGATCCCCGAACGGCCGGGCCCGGCGCCCGGCCATACCCTTCCCGGAGCAACCATGACCGACACAGTCCGGCGGCAATTGCCGCTCTTCTATCGCACGCCTGAGCCGCTCAACGCGGCGCAGCATGGCGATCTGCGAATCGTCGAGGGTGACCTTGCCTTCGCCGCCGACACCAACGCACTCCCGATCGTGCTCGGCGAGTTCGCCGCGGCGATGCGCCACTATCCGATCGTTTTCGCCGGCGATGATGGCTTCCCCGTCGCGATCCTCGGCCTCGGCCAGGGCAATCGCTTCGTCGAGCAGGGGCGCTGGGGCGAAGGCATCTACCTGCCGGCCTATCTGCGCCGCTATCCCTTCGGCTTCATCGACGCCGGCGCGCGCGGTTTCGCGCTGGCGCTCGATACCGGCTCGGAACGCGTCGTACGCGGGGACGAGGCTGGTGTCGCGCTGTTCGAGGGCAATCAGCCGACCGAATTCACGCTAGGCGCGATGGCGTTCTGCAACGAGTTTCAGGCCGCGCATGGCCAGACCCGCGCCTTTGTCGAGGCGCTGCTCGCCAACGACCTACTAGTTATCCAGGAAGCCGAGGCAAGGCTCGCCTCCGGGCAGCCGATGCGGCTCGGCGGCTTCCGCGTCGTCGATCGCGAAGCGTTCGGCAAGCTCTCCGATGCGCTAGTGCTCGAATGGCATCGGTTGGGCTGGCTCGCGCTGATCCATTTCCATTTCGCCTCGCTCGATCGCTTCCAGGACCTGTTGGTGCGCGAGAGCGCACTGGCTTCAGCTACAGATGACTCGTCACAATCCGATGCCATTGTCGGCATCGATTCTTCCATCGAGGTGCACTGACATGCGGTATCTTCTCGTCCTGCTCGCCCTTGGTTTCGGCACCGGCAGCGCCCAGGCGCAAACCGCGCCCGCCACGCCGGGCCTCGGCGGCACGCCCATCGCCGGGCTCTGCCTGCTCTCCCGCCAAGCCGTATTCGCCAATGCCAAGGTCGGCGTAGCGGCATCGGCGCGGCTCGCGCAGCTCGCCGAAGACGTCCGCAAGGAACTTGCTGCGGAGCGAGGCTCCCTCGAAGCCGAACTGAAGGCGTTCCAGGCGGAGCAGGCGAAGATGACGCAAGCGCAACGCGATGCGCGTGAAAAGGCGCTGTCGCCGCGCCTCCAGGCAGCACAGGCCAAGGCACAGCAGCGCAATGCCGAGATCGATGCCACGCGTCAGAAGGCGCTGGCGCAGATCTCCGACCAGGCGCAGCCGGTGATCGCGCAGGTTTACAAGGCGCATGGTTGTGGCCTGCTGGTCGATCGCAACTCGGTGCTCGGCGGTAATCTGGCCAACGATCTCACCGCCGATGTGGTTAAGGGGCTCGATGCCAAGCTCACCACGATCAGCTTCAATCGCGAGACGCTGCCTGCCCCGGCGCCTGCGCAATGATGCGGCTGCTCCGGAGGGTCACTGCGCTGGCGTCGCTCGGTCTCGGCGTTGCCGCCGGCACCGCATCGGCGCAGCAGGTTACGCCGGCAGAGGCACCAGCAACCTGGATTGCCTATGCCGAATTGGTCAGTCGCGAAGCAGCGACGATCCTGGGCGGGGACGACGCGCGCGCACTCAATTTGCGGAAGCTAGTGCAATCGGCTGGTGCGACGCCAGTGATCAAGCTCAGCTTGTGGATCGGTCCAGACGGTATCGTGACACGCGTCGAAGCCGCGACGGGAGTCGAACCTGCGGCAGGGGAGGCGGCGCGCTCGCTGCTCAAGGGTTTGAAGTTGTCGCAAGTCCCGCCCGCTGGCATCCTCCTGCCGCTGCGTATCGCCGCGCGGGCTGAGGATACGGGCGCGGATCGAGGCGAATAGCCAAAGCAGGATCGATCTGCGCGTCAACGGCCAGGTCCACTATGGCGCGACGAGCCAGCTTAGGATCGGAACGTTGGTGCAGTGAAATACGCTGCGATGGCGTGCCGACAGACATCTTTGCCCAGCGGCTGCCCGCGGTTGCCTATATGGACTTGAATGTGGCGTTCCACCTCGCCGATACTCGGGGCAAGCCGGAATTCTACGTCAATGTGCAGGATTTGCTCAATACTTCGCCCCCGGCATTCGCGGCCGGCACGGCGCCGGGCCAATCCTATGCCTTCTCCGATGATCCGATCGCGCGCTGCATCACCGTTGGCTTCTATCTCCGCTTCTAACGCGGAGCCTTCGCTGAAGGACCGGATGCGTTTCGCCCAGGCTCCCGGCTGAGCGGGAGCCTGGGTGAAGTCGTTGTGCGCGGCGAGGGGTGTCGACAGGCCCCGGGGGCAGCAGGGTGGATGCGGCCGGTGGATCGGGGCATCTACCCCTCGGAAGACGCAGTCCCTGTCCCCGGGGTGAGATCTCGGGGAAAGCCCGCAGCCAGATGGTCGATAAGGGCGCGAACGGCAGGCGGCAGTCCGCGACGCGTCGTAAAGACCAAGTGTACGATCCCCTGCACGCCGCGCCATGCCGGCAGGACGCGCACCAGCCTCCCTGCGTGCAACGTCTCGGCGCAGACGTGATCGGGAAGTATCGCGATCCCCAACCCATCGATCGCGGCGGCTCGCACCATGGCCATATCCTCGCAGCCCAGGCGTGGCGCGAATGGGACGATCTCCTTGCGCCCGTCCTCCGCTTCGAGGTGCCATTCGAGATCGTCCGCGGCATCCTGAGTGGCCAGCGCGGGAAAAGACGCCAATTGGTCGATGCTCGCGATCCGGCTCGCGATTTGCGGGCTCGCGACCAGAATGCGGGTCGACATTCCCAGTGATCGCATCGTCAGCGCGGCATCGCCGGTGAGGTTCGTGCGGACACGCAGTGCGAGATCGATCCGCTCCTCGATCAGGTCCACCGCGCGATCGGTCGCGACGAGCTGAAGACGCACTTTGGGGTAGCGGGCAAGGAACGATGTGATCAGACGGGAGATCGGTTCGAGCATGCCAGTCGGGCAGCTGAAGCGCACTCGGCCATGCGGCTCGGCCTGCGCCTGCATCACCAGCGCCTCGGCCTGCTCGGCTTCCGCAAGGATCGCTCGACAGCGTTCGTAGAAGGCCTGGCCCGTGTCGGTCACGCGGAAGCGGCGGCTCGAGCGCTCGATCAGCCGGAGCCCCAGGCGCTCTTCCAGCCCGGCGATACGGCGGCTGAGCTTGGACTTGGGTTCGCGCAGTGCGCGTCCCGCGGCCGCGAAGCCGCCATGCGCCACGACCTCGGCAAAATAGGCATAGTCGTTGAGATCAACCCGCATCATCGTTCCCCTAACGGAACGCTAGGTGCCATATTTGCTATCTACACGCATCATCGTTCTCGCTGCATCTCCAAAGGGCGACGGCGCTTTGCCGTAACTCGAAGGGAGACTGAAAATGACGGACCGGTTCAGCAGCAAGGTGGTGGTGGTCACCGGGGGCACCAGCGGCATCGGCCTCGCCACCGCCAAGGCATTCGCTGCCGAGGGTGCCTCGGTGTTCGTCACCGGGCGTCGCCAGGATGCGCTCGATGCCGCGGTCAAGGCGATCGGCGGCCGGGTTACTGGCGTGCGCGGCGACATGGCCAATCTCGCCGATATCGACCGGCTCTATGACGCGGTCCAGCAGCAGCACGCCCAGATCGACGTGGTCTTCGCCAATGCCGGCGGCGGCGACATGCTGCCCCTCGGTGCGATCACGGAGGAACATTACCAGCGGATCTTCGACACCAATGTGAAGGGTGTCCTGTTCACGGTGCAGAAGGCGCTTCCTCTCCTGAAGGGCGGCGCATCGGTGATCCTCACCGGTTCCACGACAAGCGTCTCGGGCACGCCTGCCTTCAGCGTTTACTCGGCCACCAAGGCGGCGGTGCGCAACTTCGCCAGGAACTGGATCCTCGATCTCAAGGACCGGCACATCCGCGTGAACACGGTCAGCCCAGGCGTGACCGATACCGCCGGCCTCAACGAGCTCTTCGGCGGTGGCGAACAGGCACAAGGCACCAAGGACTATCTCGCCAGCCTTATCCCCGCCGGCCGCGTCGGCCAGCCCGAGGAGATCGCCAAGGCCGTGTTGTTCCTCGCCTCCGAAGATGCCAGCTTCGTCAATGGCATCGAGCTGTTCGTCGATGGCGGCCAGGCCCAGATCTGAGGAGGGCGATATGGAAGACGTGGTGAAACAGCTGCTGCTGCGCAACCTGCACGAAGTGTTTGGAGAGCGCGATTCCGCGCGGCGTCGCGCCGCAATCCAAGCGATCTACGCACCGGATGCCAGGTTCGCGGATCCCGAGGGGAGCCATGTCGGATGGGACGGTGTGGAGATGGCGGCTGCCGCTCTCCAGGCCGCAACTCCGGGCTTCGTCTTCGGGGCGCTAGGTGCGGCGGAGGCCGTGCAGAATGCGGGACGGCTTCGCTGGGCCTACGGCCCGGCCGGCGAGCCTGAGAAGGTCACCGGCATGGATGTCGCGGTCGTGGAAGATGGGCTGATCAGGCAGATCTACACCTTCGTCGATCGCTAACGGTGCGTCATGCCTCGCTTTTCGGATCGGGCCGGGGGCGGGGCAGGTCGGCCCAGGCTGGTATCGCAAGCCCATGACGGGTGTCGGACATTGGAAGGCGGTCAGTGTAGCTCGCGCAGGGATCCGCCGGTTAACGACCAGATTGCTCCCGCGCCCGCAGTTTTGTCCATTGCTGTCACAATCAACCGGGAGGCCTCTGCCCGGAGATGTTTTTCCGAGAAAGCGTCACATTGATCCCGTAGCGATGCCGCGCCGGGCGAAGCTATGGGCTTCCCCTTGCTTGAGGGGGTCATCCGGGTCGAGCGATGGACAAGTCTCGCCTTGCATCTTCCGGCCTTGCGAAGGCGTTTGCCCTGTGCCGCCGCCATCTGATCGCCGCGGCGGTGTTCAGTGCGCTGCTCAATCTACTCTACATCGCGCCGACGCTGTACATGCTCCAGGTCTATGACCGGGTGGTCCCGACCAAGGGCCTGCAGACGCTGGCATTCCTCACGTTGGTGCTACTCTTCGCGCTGGCCACGCTGGCACTGCTCGATGGCGTGCGGTCGCGGCTGCTGGTGCGCGCCGGGGTGCAACTCGACGCCGCACTCGCGCCGCTGATCCTCGACGCGACGCTGGGGCGTCCCGATCTCCCGTTCGCGCGCCAGGCGCTGCGCGAGTTCGACACGATGCGTGTCACGCTCAGCGGTCCGGGCGTGCTCGGCTTGTTCGATGCGCCCTGGGCGCCGATCTACATTCTGGTCTGCTTCCTGGTGCATCCCTGGCTCGGCACGGTCGCGATCCTCGGCTGCGTGGTGCTGCCGCTGATTGCCTGGGCCAATGAGCGCGCGATGCGCAAGCGGCTGGACCGGGCGCAGAAGGTGGCCACGCTTTCCTATGCCAGCCAGGAGGCGGCGCTGGGATCGAGCGACAGCGTCCGCGCGCTCGGCATGCGCCGTGCGCTTGTCGCCCGGCAATTGCGCCACCGCGCGGCGATGCTCGACGCACAGACCGAGGCGGGCTTCGCCACGGGCGGCTATCTCACCGCCACCAAGTTCGTCCGCCTGTCGCTCCAGTCGCTGGCGCTTGGGCTTGGCGCGCTGCTCGCAGTCGACAATCTCATCTCGGGCGGCGCGATCTTCGCGGCCTCCTTCCTGATCGCCCGCGCGCTTGCGCCCATCGAGCAGTTGATCGGTACTTGGCGCCCGCTTGTCCAGGCGCGGCAGGCCTATCACAACCTCGGCATCCTGCTCGACAGCGCGGCCGAAGCGCCCGTGCGGACCCGGCTGCCCGCGCCGCGCGGCGACGTGACGCTCGAGAACGTGACGGTGCTCAACGACACGCGCGACGGCATGATCCTCAATTCGGTCTCGCTGCGCCTGGCAGCGGGAGAGGTGATCGCGATCGTGGGGCCGAGCGGGGCAGGCAAATCGACGCTCGTCCGAACGATCGCCGGCGCGCGGCTGCCCGATCATGGCGTGATCCGTTTTGATGGGGCTGATGCGAGCGACTGGGATGCCGAGGGGCTGGCCCGCCATATCGGCTATTTGCCGCAGGATTTTGCCCTGTTTTCGGGCACAGTTGCAGAGAATATCGCGCGTTTCGCGGCCGAGCTGGGCGAGGACCGCAAGGCGATCGACGCCGCGGTGATCGCCGCGGCCGGGAAGGTCGGCGCCGATGCGCTGATCCGCCGGCTCCCCAAGGGATATGAGCACGAACTGAAGCTGCGCGGCGCTGGCCTGTCGGCGGGCCAGGCGCAGCGGATCGCGCTGGCCCGTGCCGTCTATGGCGATCCACCGATCCTGATCCTCGACGAGCCCAATGCGCATCTCGACGCCGAAGGCGACGCCGCGCTGATCGCCGCCCTCGGCGCGCTCAAAGCGGAAGGGCGAACGATCGTGATCGTTTCGCACAAGCTGGGGATCCTGCCGGTTGTCGACCGTATCCTGGTGCTGCGCGAAGGAAGGATCGAGATGTTCGGACCCCGCGACGAAGTGCTCCCCAAGATCACGCCGCCCGCCTTGCGGGTCGCGCGCGCCGCGGCGGCGAACGCGGGATGACCGCGGCCGTGCTCGCGCCGCACCAGACGGCGGTGCCCTTCGCCACGCCGCCGGTCGCCAATCCGATGCGCGACATCCGGTTCGGCGCGGGCGTCGGCGCGCTGTTCTTCGTGCTGTTCCTGGGCTGGGCGGGCTTTGCGCGGCTCGATGCGGCGGCCTACGCGCCGGGCACGCTGGTCGTCTCGGGGCAGCGTCAATCGGTCCAGCACCGCGACGGCGGGGTGGTCGGCAGGATTCTCGTGCGCGAGGGCCAGCGCGTCGAACGCGGCCAATTGCTGGTCCAGCTCGCCGCCGCCGACGTGCAGGCGCAGGAGCGGGCGCTGGCGTCCCAGTCGATCCGGCTGCTCGCCCAGCGCGCACGGCTCCAGGCAGAGGAACTGAGCAAGGCGAGCTTCGCGCCGCCGCCAGAATTCGCCGCGCTCGCGCCCGAGGACCGCGCCGAGGCCGACATGGCGATGCGGCTGCAGCGGACCGAACTCGCCGCGCGCTACGCCGTGCTCGTGGCGCAGCGCGATGCGCTCGGCCAGCGCGTCGTCCAGTCGAGCGAGCAGGGCCGCGGCTATGGCCGCCAGGCGGACTCGACGCAGGAGCAGCTACGGCTGATCGAGGAGCAGATTCGCGTGCTGCGCCCGGTCGCGGACAAGGGGTTCGTCTCGGAGACCCGGATGCGCGACCTCGAGCGCGCGCGCGCCGAGCTGAAGGGCCAGGGCGGCCAGTATAGCGCGAGCGTCGCCCAGACGCGCGGCGCCATGGGCGAAAGCCGGATGCAGATGCTCGAGACCGAGCGCAGCTTCCGCGAACGGACCGCCGCCGACCTGCGCGACGTCGAGAACCGGCTCGGCGAAGTGCTGCCCAAATGGATCGCCGCGCGCGATCA
Organism: Sphingomonas sp. KR3-1; assembly: GCF_040049295.1. NCBI lineage: Bacteria > Pseudomonadati > Pseudomonadota > Alphaproteobacteria > Sphingomonadales > Sphingomonadaceae > Sphingomonas > Sphingomonas sp. KR3-1. The sequence continues at coordinate 69,687 of NZ_JBDZDQ010000004.1, read as the reverse complement.
GCTCGAGCGGACCGCCATCCGCGCACCCGCTACCGGCGCGGTCGTCGGCCTGTCGATCTTCACGCCGGGCGGCGTGATCTCGCCGGGCCAGAAGCTGATGGACATCGTGCCCGAGCATGTCGCGCTGCGCATCCAGGCACGGATCGCGCCGGACGACGCCGACGACCTCGCGGTGGGCCAGCGGACGCTGGTGCGGTTCACCGGCCTGCACGAGCGGCGCCTGCCGAACCTGGAGGGCCAGCTCACGCGGCTGTCGGCGGACAGCTTTATCGACGAGAAGACGGGTCAGAGCTTCTTCACCGGAGAAGTCACGGTGCCGCGCGACCAGATCCGCCTGATCCAGGCCGTGCGCGGGAGCGATTTCGCGCTGCGCCCCGGCATGCCGGTCGAAATCCTGATCCCGCTGCGCAAGCGCACTGCGCTCGATTACGCGCTGGAGCCGCTCGTCGGCAGCTTCTGGTCCTCGTTCCGCGAGCATTGATCCGGCCGCAGGTTGCCGCCGTTTCCTTCTTCCGCCTGAGTATCCGCTAGCAAGGAAAGTCATCCCGGCCGGGCGGGGGAAGCCCGGTCGGGATGTTCGCGCATCAGAAGCCGTGCGCGAGGTCCATCGAGGTGACGTGATGCGAGAGCGTGCCCGAAAGCGCGCCATCGGCATCGAGCAGGCCGGCCAGGCCCGACAGATGGTCGAGCGACGAATCGCCCTCGACGATGTGCACCTGGCTGGCGTTGCTCACGCCGAGCAGCGTTGCCGACCCGCCCAGGCTGAACTTCAGGACGAGATCGTTGACGCCGTCATGATTGACGTCCTTGACCTGGGTGCCGGTCACCCGGACGCCGTCGTCGAGCACGATCTGATCTTGGCTCGTGTTGAAGTCGTAGATCGTGTCGTTGCCCTCGAGCCAGCTGAAGTGGAAGCTGTCGGCGCCGGCATCGCCCCAGAGCTTGTCGTTGCCGAGGCCGCCGTACAGCGCGTCGTTGCCGGTGCCGCCGTGCAGCTCGTCCTTGCCCAGCCCGCCGTACAGCTTGTCGTTGCCGTCGCCGCCGTTGAGCACGTCGTTGCCCAGGCTGCCGTCGAGCAGGTCATGCCCGCCCAGGCCGTTGAGCGTGTCGTTGCCCAGGCTACCCCATAGCGTGTCCTCACCCGCCGTGCCGTTGAGCGTGTCGTTGCCGATGGTGCCGATGCGCACCACGCCGTCGGCCACGCCGGTCACCGTGACGGTCACCGTCGCGGTGCTGGTGAGGCCGCCGGCATCGGTCACCGTGTAGCTGAAATGGTCGGTCGCGGTCGCACCGGGCGCGAGCGCGTCGAACGCATCGGCGTCGGCGACATATTGCAGCGACTGGTGCGCCGCGTCGAACACGACATGGCCGAGCGTGCCCGAGGTGTTGACGGCGCTGATCGAAAGCGGCTGGCCTTCCGGATCGGTGTCGTTGGCGAGCAGCGAGGTCCACAGGTTCGCCGAGGTCGCATCCTCGTTGACCGCCGCGCTGTCGTTATGCGCAACCGGGGCCTGGTTCGGGAAGTCGTCGTTGACGATGGTGCCGGTGGCGTCGCCGTCATCGATGACCAGGTTGGCGCTCAGCGGGAAGAGGTGCGCCGAAAGCGTCTCGTTGGCCTCGACCGTCGTGTCGCCCTTGACCGCGACGCTGATCGTCTTGGTCGTCTCGCCGGCGGCGAAGTCGAGCGTGCCGGAGAGGACGGCGCCCGGGGCAAGGTCGCTGCTCGCAGCAGTGCCGTCGAGGTCGACGCCATATTCGACGCTGGCGGCGCCGGTGGTGTTGCCCGAGCGGGTGACGGTGAAGACGAGGTTGCTGGTGCCGCTGTTGCCTTCGACGACGCTGGCGTCGCTGATGCTGAGGTGGCCGGGCAGGACGTCGTCGTTGACGATGGTGCCAATGGCGTCGCCGTCATCGACGATCGCGTTCTCGCTGAGCGCGTAGAGATGCGCCGAGAGGGTTTCGTTGGCCTCGACCGTCGTGTCGCCCTTGACGGCGACGCTGATCGTCTTGGTCGTCTCGCCGGCGGCGAAGTCGACCGTGCCCGAAAGGACCGCGCCCGGGGCGAGGTCGCTGCTGGCGGCGGTGCCGTCGAGGTCGACGCCATATTCCACGCTGGCGGCAGCACTGGTGCCGCCGGTGCGGGTGACGGTGAAGACCAGATTGCTGGTGCCGCTGTTGCCTTCGACGACGCTCGCGTCGCTGATGCTGATGTGGCTCGGGAGGACGTCGTCGTTGACGATGGTGCCGATGGCGTCGCCGTCATCGACGATCGCGTTCTCGCTCAGCGCATAGAGGTGGGCCGAGAGCGTCTCGTTGGCCTCGACCGTCGTGTCGCCCTTGACCGCGACGCTGATCGTCTTGGTGGTTTCGCCGGCGGCGAAGTCGACGGTGCCGGAGAGGACCGCGCCCGGGGCGAGGTCACTGCTCGCAGCGGTGCCGTCGAGATCGACGCCATATTCGACGCTGGCCGCGGCGCTGGTGCCGCCGGTGCGGGTGACGGTGAAGACGAGGTTGCTGGTGCCGCTGTTGCCCTCGACGACACTCGCGTCGCTGATGCTGATATGGCTCGGCAGGAAGTCGTCGTTGACGATCGTGCCAATCGCATCGCCGTCATCGACGACGACATCGCCGCTCAGCGGATAGAGATGGACCGAGAGCGACTCATTGGCCTCGATAACGGTGTCGCCCTTGACGGCGACGCTGATCGTCTTGGTGGTTTCGCCGGCGGCGAAGTCCACGGTGCCGGAAAGGACCGCGCCCGGGGCGAGGTCGCTGCTCGCGGCGGTGCCATCGAGATCGACGCCATATTCGACGCTCGCGGCGCCGCTGGCGTCGCCGGTGCGGGTGACGGTGAAGACGAGATTGCGGGTGCCGGAATTACCCTCGACGACGCTCGCATCACTGATGCTGAGATGACCGACCATGGGACATTATTCCTTTAGAAAGTCCACGCGTAGCGCGCAGAGATGAACCGGGTACGCGAATCACAAACAAAGTGACCAGTTTTGGTAATCTTCGAGTATGACAAGGCCATTTCGTCGAGTTTTATTGCTCAATTTTACGATCTTGTTATGTTTTGGTCTGTTGTTGATTTAGTTTTGTCTATTGTTGTGATGATTTGTACGATGTTGTGTCTGAAGCTGTGGGCTTGGGCGCAAGAGACGCCTTCCGGCGAGGGGAAGGGGACGTGCGCGGCACCACGGCCGGTCCCGGCTCCCGGCGTGCAAGTAGCAGCGGCGGCCCATTGCGGGTTTCCGCAATCCGACGCTGTGGTGGCGCAGAAGGCCCCGTGATTCCCCTAGGCGATCAAATCGCGGAATCGGCGATGTCACACTAGCGTCCCAGAAGAGTGATCTAAAAAGCGCACCGTGCTCCGACTCAATGCGAGTGTTCATGCCTGGTCCAAATCGGATCAATTTACCGGGTCTCTTCTGCTCGTGTGTCGGCCAGGCCGTCATATTGGGCGGGATTATGTACGGGCTGTCGGACAGTCATCGGGAAAGGCTCGGGGCCAAGAACGCGCGCGCGCCGCAGCTGCTGGCGTTCGAATTGCCCAGCGCCGAGGGGACGCCGGACCGGGCGGTGCATGGCGAACATGCGGCGGCACCGGCAGTGCGCCTCGCCGAGAGCAAGCGCCGCGCGGCCGAACCGCTCAACCGCGGCCAGCCCGCACCGATCGCGCCAATGCCGGTTGCCGACGCTTCGCTTTCGAAGGCGCCGGGCGACGCGGAGCGCGAGCATTCGGCGGTAAGCCCGTCCCAGTTCAGCGACTATCAGCGCCGCCTCTATGAGGCCGTCGCCAATAGCAGCCGCTATCCGGCAGAGGCGCGGCGCCTCAACCTCTCGGGCGTCACGCGGCTCGCCTTCAAGGTCGACCGAGATGGCAAGGTGCTCGACAGCTGGATCCAGGAAAGTTCGGGTTCGGAACTGCTCGACGATGCGGCGCTCGCGGCGCTCGATCGGGCCCAGCCGCTGCCGCCGCTTCCCGCCGGGCTGCCGTCGCAACAGGGCTTCGTGATCGAGATCGATCTCTCGGTCATCCGGCAAGACGCAAGTCAAGCGGCCGGGCGCCAGTGACTCATTCCGACGTGCGTGCCCATCACCGGCCCGATCGGGGCGCCGACATGAGCGGGTCAGCGCGCGACGTTCTGGTGGCGCTGCTCATCTCCTCCTATCCGGACCTCAAGCGGCGGCTGACCGGGCGGCTGGGATCGGCCGAGGCGGCCAATGAGGCGCTGCAGGACACCTATGTCCGGCTGCAGCGGACCGAAATCCAGGGCGAACTGCGCAATCCGCGCTCCTATCTGATCACCATGGCGATCAACATCGCGTCCAACCGGGTGCGATCGGAGGCGCGGCATTTGTCCGCGACGGATATCGAGGGCCTGCTGGAGATCGCCGACGAGAGCCCGGACCCGCTGCGCATCGCGGAGGCGCGCTCCGAGCTCGCCGCGGTCGAGCGCGCGCTCCAGGCGCTGCCGTCGCGGCGGCGCGCGATGTTCCGGCGCTTCTGGGTCGAGAATGCCGACTACGGAAGAATAGCTTCGGATTTCAACGTGTCGGAACGGACGGTCCGCCACGAACTCTTGCTCGCAACACGCTATCTGCATGCGGCGACAGAAGAAATATTTGTTGCGGACTTGCAAAGACGGCTGTCCCAAGTGTCTCCTCAATAGGAGATGCGCGATGATCAGGCACAGCGCGTTCCTTGCGGAGCTATTGGACGGCCATTGGGGATGACGGAACGGAGCGGCTGGACGGATTCGGACCTTGCGCGCTTGCGCCTCGAAAGTCTGGATCACCTCAATCGCCTCCAGTCGGGCGATGCGACCGACCGTGACGCCGCCGCGCTGATCGCCTGGCGCAGCCAGAGCCGTGCGCATGAGGAAGCCTTTCGCGCGGCGCTGCGGCTGCGCATGCTCGTCCGCACGGTGGAGGGCGGGGCTGGAGTTCGGCCGGACGAAACTGTCCCCGATGCGCAGCCGGAAGCGGAAATCCTGACCTTTGTACCGCGCGCGGCCCGGCAGCTGACGCGGCGCCGAATGATCGGCGGCGCGATCGCCGCGTCGGTGGCGGGCGGCGGCATCGTGGTCGGGCGCACCTTCGAGCTGATCCCGAGTCCGTCGGAGGCGCTGGCCGACTATCGCACCGGCCCCGGCGAGCGCCGGGTCGTCCGGCTGGCGGGCGGCGCAAGCGTCGACCTCAACACCCGCACGGCGATCGACCTGCGCGCGGACCTGCGCATGCCGGCGATCGAGCTCGTATCGGGCGAGGCCGTGCTCTCCAGCGGCGGCAATGGCCGCGCCGCGCTCGTCGCGGGGGCGGGGACCAGCGTCGTCCAGAACGGCCGGTTCAACGCGCGCCGCGACGGCGACGCGGTGTGCATCACCTGCCTGGCGGGAGAGGTCGTGGTGCGCTGGACGGAGGAAATGCGCACGCTCGGGCCGGCCGACGAAGTGCGCTACGCGGCGTCGGGCATCGGCGCGGTCGTGCGCGGGGCGGACACCGCGGCGCTCACCGCCTGGCAGTCGGGCACGCTGATCTTCCGCGCCATGCCGCTGCGCCAGGTGGTGACGGAGATCAACCGCTATCGCAGCGGGCGCGTTTTCCTCGCCAACAGCGCGCTGGGCGCGCGACCGCTGAGCGGCACCTATTACGTCAATCGACTGGACGATTTCTTCAGCCAGGCCGAGCTCGCGCTGGGTATCAACGTTGCGCGCTACCCGGGGAACATCGTCGTCCTCAGCTGAGCCGGCGGCTTCTCCGGAGTCGCTGAACTGCAACAAAAAACTTCTGCCAAAAAGCCCTATCCGCCGTGTCTTCCTATTTGGGGATCACCGGAGGGACGCACCCATGCTTTCGAGTAGAGCTGCGCATGCGGAGTGCGTGCAGGACTGCCCGGATGCGGGTACAAGACCCACCGGCGTTGGCGTGGCCGCAAAGGCCGAGCCGGGCCCGGCGCCGCTGCACCACTGCGCTTCGGCGCTGGATCTGCGCAGCTGGCTGCTCAAATATGCCCGGGGCCTCGGCTTCTACGGCGCGCGCTATATCCAGCTCGGCCGGCCGTGCTGGGGCCTCGAGGAGAGCGAGCCGGGCTGCGCGATCCGCTATCTTTCCACCTCGAGCCAGGCGGATCGCGAGGATGAGCACTGGATCGCCAGCGACCCCGCGATCGGGCGCATTCGCGGCGCCTATATGCCCTTTTCCTGGTCGACGCGGAGCAGCGCGGCGCTCGATGCCCGCCACCGTGCCTGGCTTGACGGCGAGCGCGCGCGCGGAGTCGATGCCGGGCTGGTCATTCCGGTGCAGGATAGCGCGGGCTGCCCAGCCTATCTGAGCTTTTTCGGGTTCGATGAGGATTCGATCCAGCATCTGATCGACCAATATGCGGCGGAAATGAGCTTCCTCGCCGGGCAATTCCATGCGCTCGCCAAGACATTCGTTCCGATCGCCGACTGGGTCGGGCGCGCGCCGCGGCTTTCCAACCGTGAACTCCAATGCCTTCGCCTGGCGGCACTGGGCCAGACCGTGGACGAGAGCGGCCAGACGCTCGGCATCTCGGGCCGGACCGTCGAGTTTCATCTGCGCAATGCCCTGGAAAAGCTGGGCGCGCCGACCAAGCTGCGCGCCGTCGTGCTCGCCTTCGGTGCTGGTGCGGCGGTCGCGATCTGAAATCGCAGCTTCGCTCGGGAGCTATCGACCTTTAAATTCCGCCGTCCTATGCCTGTTTGACCAGCGTATCGATCGCGAGCAGCCGCTCGAGTAGCGGCTCGAGTTGCGCCAGCGGCCAGGCATTGGGCCCGTCCGACAAGGCCTGGTCCGGATCGGGATGCGTCTCCAGGAACAGGCCCGCGATGCCGCACGCCACGGCAGCGCGGCTGAGCAGCGGGACGAAACGCCGCTCGCCGCCTGACTTGTCACCTTGCCCGCCCGGGAGCTGGACCGAGTGGGTCGCGTCGAAGACCACCGGCGCGCCCGTGCTCGCCATGATGTCCAGCCCGCGCATGTCGTTGACGAGATTGTTGTAGCCGAAGCTCGTGCCGCGTTCGCAGAGCAGGAAACGCCCCGTATCCAGGCCTGCGCGGGCGGCGGCGCGTTCGGCCTTGTCGAGTACCCGCGCCATGTCGCCGGGGGCCATGAACTGCGCCTTCTTGATGTTGACGGGCCTTCCTGACTGCGCGGCCGCCTCGATCAAATCGGTCTGGCGCGCGAGAAAGGCCGGCGTCTGCAACACATCCACAACCTGCGCGACGGGCGCGACCTGCCAGGTTTCGTGCACGTCGGTGAGAATCGGAAGCCCGGTCTCGGCGCGCACCTTCGCGAGGATCGCCAGGCCCGCATCGAGCCCGGGCCCGCGAAACGAGGCCTGCGAGGTACGATTGGCCTTGTCGAAAGAGGCCTTGAAGATGACCAGAATGCCGAGCCGCTCCGCGATCGCCGCGAGCATGGTGGCGACGTCGAGCGCGAGCCGCTCGGATTCGAGCACGCAGGGGCCGGCGATGAGGAAAAGACGCCGGTCGTTGCCGATCGGCTGGCCAAGAAGGTGCATCGGTGATCCTTGCGGTCAGGTGAGACGACGCTCGGCGAGCGCGGCTTCGACGACGACGATGTCGGCGGGATTGTTGACCTCCCACACGCCGCCGGCGGGGTCGGGGATCTCGACCATTCGGATCCCGATGCCGCAGTGAAGAAACCGAAGCTGCTCCAGCCCTTCGACGATCTCGAGCGGCGATGGCTCGGCCCGGGCATATTCCGCCAGCGCCGCGCGGCGATAGGCATAGACGCCGAGATGGAAATGGACTGGCGGCTCCCGCCAACGCTCGGGCACATAGGGGATCACGCGCTTCGAAAAGTAGAGCGCGTCACTGCCACCGTCGAACACCACCGTCGTGCCGCCTGCGCGGCCGAGCCGGGCCTCAGCGCTCAGCCGGTCGAGCTGAAGCGGCGAGCAGCGGATCATCGGGGTCGCGACCTGGAGGTGCGGCTCGGCCAGCAGGGCCTCGATCAGCGCCTCGACCGCGAGCGGCGGAGTGAGTGGGGAATCGCCCTGCAGATTGACGACGATGTCGGCATCGATCCCCGCTTCGCGGATCGCCGCCCAGCACCGCTCGGTGCCGTTGCGGCAATCGGCGGGGGTCCGGACGACCTGCGCCCCGAAGCACCGGGCCGTATCCGCGATACGGTCATCATCGGTGGCGATCCAGATTTCGGCGACGCCGCCCACTGCGCACGCGGCTTCCCAGCTGCGCTGGATCAGGCTCTTGGCCGCGCCCGCGGCACCGCGCAGCGGCACCAGCGGCTTTCCCGGGAAGCGCGACGAGTCGAAACGTGCGGGGATGATGATCGCAACGCGCTCGGGCTGTGCCCGGACTCCCGTTCCCCCTACCAGCTTGAGCATCAGCCGATGCCGAGCCGGAGGAGGTCGTGGATATGGACGAGGCCGCGAACCCGCCCGCCGAGCACGTCGTTGACGACGAAGACCGCAGTGATCCGCGCTTCGGACATGATGGTCAGCGCATCGCGCGCCGTGGCCTCGCCGCCCAGCGCCCTGGGACGCTGCGTCATCACCTGCTCGGCCGACCGCGAAGCGAGATCGATGCCGCAGCGGCGGATGTCGCCGTCGGTGATGACGCCGAGCAGCCGCCGATGGCTGTCAACGATGCCGGCGATGCCGAAATTGCGGGCGCTGATCAGGTCGAGCACCTCGCCCATCGGCGTATCGGGCGCGGCGAGCGGGAGTATCTCGCCGTGATGCATGAAGCTCTCGACCGAAACCAGGTCGAGGCCAAGCCGTCCCCCGGGGTGCAGCGCGAGCAGGTCCGAAGCCGTGGTTCCGCGCAACTGCATGATCGCCACGGCGAGCGCATCACCAAGCGCCAGCATCATCGCGGTGGAGGTGGTGGGGGACTTGCCGAAGGGGCACGCTTCGGGCCGTGGCGGCAGCGGCAAGACGATCCGCGCACTGGCTGCGACCGGCGAATCCAGGTTCGAGGTGATCGCGAGGATTGGCACCCCAAGCATCTCCGCCCTGCGCATGATCACGCCGAATTCGCGCGTATCGCCCAGGTTGGAGAGGATGATGAGCACGTCCCCCGTGGCCAGGATTCCCAGGTCGCCATGGACCGCATCGCCGGCGTGGAGGAAGATTGCCGGCGACCCGGTCGAGGCGAGGGTCGCGGCGATCTTGCGCGCGATCTGCCCCGACTTGCCGAGGCCGCACAGGACGGCGCGACCGGAAGTCGCCATCAGCAGCGCCACCGCTTCGGCGAAGCTCGAGTCGAGCCCGTGCGCGAGCGACCACAGGGCCTCCGCCTCGGTCGCAATGGCGCGTCGTCCCATCGCGATGATCGCGCCGTCGTCCACGGCTCTCTCGGCAAGCGCATCCATGCCGCGCGCTCGGCTCCTCAGCGCCGGAATTGGCGCGACCTTGTTGTAATGCAGCGAACGCGCGGCCTTGCTCGGGAAAACCACAGGCGCGTCAGTCGTGGGCGCCGGCCTTTCCCTTGAGCACGACAAGAAGGGGTTGCGCGATCCCTTCGGGAGGCGGGGATACGATTTTCCCTGACAGGACCTCGGCGATTGCCTGTTCGGCGCGGGGATCCTGGCCGCGTTCGATACGGACATGCTCGAGCTTGCCGCCCGGCGCGATCTGGATCGAGGCATGGACGCTGAAGGTCAGACGATCCGTGCGCCGGTCGCGGCGAAGATGGGCCTCTAGCTCGTCCGAGAGCTGGGCGTAGAAGGCCATGCGCTGGATCGCGCTGGCGCGGGGCGAGGCCGTGACCCGCTCGCGCACGACGACGCGCCCGAGCGGGACCAGCGGCGTCGTGTCGCTGCTGTCGGGACTGGTAATGATCGCCGCGTTCGCCCGGCTGTATCTGGCGATGAGGCCGGTGCCGAGGAGCAACTGGCGCAACGCCTCGCGCGGAGTGAGACTGCCCCGCACCGCATTCGACCGGCGGCCGGCGGTGAGCGCGCTGTCGTAGAGCAGCTGGACGCCGCTGGCGCGGAAATAGCTGGTGAGCGCCGCGTCAAGCGGCTGCGCCGGAATGTCGAAGGCGATGCGCTGGTTGCCGCCACCTGGCCGGGCCTGATTCTGGGCATGTGCCTGCTTCGGCGCAAGCGTCGTGGCCGGCAGCGCAGCGACCGCCAGCCAGGCCAGGCCTGCGCGGAGAAGGATCGGCGCCGCCATCGCGGATCAGGATCGAGCCGCGTCGGGCCGGTTGCGGCGCGCGCATTGCCTGCCGCGGCTGGTAGCGTCTGCGGTCGAGCGAGGCATCGCCGAAATACGGACGAGCCTGCCGGCCATGTACGCCTCGACCTGCTCGGCGGTTAAGCGGCGGCGTAACCGGCTGCGCGCATTCCTCGAGGCAATATCTAAAATATACTTCAGATAAGATTTTACCATATTGGCGGCATTTTTAGTGTTCATTTCAAATTTCTCTAGAGAAATACATAAAGTATATGAACTTTATTCAAATTCTACTTGAAGTACTTCTTTACGTTGAATGCGTGATCCGTGTTCGGAGAAGGGTCGTCATCAAACTGCAACAAAAAACCTTTGCCAAAATTGAGGCAGCGCCGTGTCTTCTTAACAGGGAGCCTGATCGGCGGGGAAAGATAAATGTTTGCGAGCAGCGCGTTCGCGCGCCACGTCAGCCGCGTTGCGCCCGATCGGTTACGGCCTGCCGATCGGGTGGGTCTGACTGCGACGAAGTCGCTTGCAGCGCTCGTTGACGATCTGGCGCGGTGCGAGACCGCGGATGCACTGCAGCAATGGCTCGCCGATCATGCGCTTCGGCTCGGGTTCCGCGGCGCGCGGTACATGCATCTCGGGCATCTGCATCTGGGGCAGCGCCTGCCGCACTGGAAGCTCCTGCGCTTCCTCTCGACGCATGAGGATAGCGCCAATCTCTGGATGACCGACCGCGCCGGGTTGGAGACCATCCTGATGACCTTTCTTCCGTTCGCCTGGTCGAGCGTCGGGGGGCGGCCGCTCACCGATGAGCAGCGGGATTGGTATGAAGTGCAGCAGCTGCGCGAACAGCCGGCGGGAGTCACCGTTCCCGTCCAGGACCATCCGGCGGGCCCGGCCTGCCTGATCCTGTTCGGCGGCACCGAGGAAACGGCGCTACAGCTGGTCGACACCCAGACGCCCTGGCTGGCGACGTTGGCGCTTGCCTTCCACCTGATGGCCAAGGCGATCCTGCCGGCCAGCAACAGCCTGGGACCGGCACTGTCCGACCGGGAGATCGCCTGCCTGCGGCTCGCGGCGCTGGGCGAGACGTTGGCCGAGGCGGCAAACAAGCTGGGCGTCTCCGTCCGGACCGTTGAACTGCACGTCGCGCGGGCGAGCAAGAAGCTGAACGCAGCCAACAAGATCCACGCCGTCGCCATCGCGGTTGGCGCGGGCCTGATCGAGGTCTGAGATGCGTGTGCGGTTCTTTCCGGGCCTGGCGCTTATGGCCGGTTGCGGGTTTCCCGGGGCGGCGTTTGCGCAGGAGGCGGCGCCGGCCCAGCAGGTGCCGTCCGCCGCGCACCAGGCGCCTGCCAGCTTCATGATCGCGGCGATCGACGTCTCGGGCGTCACCAAGCTCAGCAATGCCGAGATCGAGACGCTGATCTATCCCTTTCTCGGGCCCGGCCGGACCAATGACGACGTCATCGCGGCGCAGAAGGCGCTTGAGCGCGCCTATGCGGCGAAGGGGTTCGAGGCAGTCGAGGTCGAGATTCCGATCCAGCCGAGCAACACTTTCAGCCAGGGCATCGTCCAGATCGCCGTGCACGAGGCCCCGCTCGGGCGCGTGCAGGTGGTCGATGCCAGGCACCATTCGGCGGAAGTCGCGCGGGCGCAGGTTCCGTCGCTGGTCGAGGGCCAGCCGATCAACATTGCGGCGCTGCAGCGCGATATCGCCGAGGCCAACCGTTTCCCCGACCGGACGCTGAGCCCGAAGTTCAAGCCCGGCGCGACGCCGGGCACCGTCGATGTCGACCTCGCGGTCGAGGACAAGGTGCCGGTCCATGCGAGCATCGAACTCAATAACGACAACAGCCCGAACACGCGGCCGCTGCGGCTGAGCAGCACGGTACGCCACACCAATTTGTGGGGCCAGGGCCATACGCTGACGATCACCAGCGCGTTCACGCCGCAGGATACGCGGGAGAGCGCAGTGCTCTCGGCTTCCTACAATGCGCCGCTGATCGGGACGCCCTGGTCGTTCCTGCTCTACGGCTACAAGTCGAACAGCAACGTTGCCGCGCTGGGCGGTACCAACGTGCTGGGCAACGGCTATCAGATCGGCGCGCGCGTCACCTACAAGCTGCCGAGCGACAAGGTTTCGCAGCAGATTAGTTTCGGTCCTGATTTCAAGGACTTCAAGGAAAACATCTCGCTGAACGGCACTGCGCTGCAACCGACGCGCATCCGCTATCTGCCGGTTGTCGCCGAATATTCGATGAGCGGCGCGGACGAGACGAGCAGCTTCGGCCTTACCTTCGGCGCGACGGCGGGCCTGCGCGTGATCAAGCGTGACGATTGCTTCGAGAGCCCCTTCGACACGCCGACGCCGCCCCCCGGCGTGCTCACCTGCGCGCTCGGCAATGGCGTTGTCGGCGTCGTCGCAGATCAGTTCACTGGCCGCGCGATCGATGCGAGCGAGAATTTCGTCCATTTCAACCTGGACCTCAACTACACGCGCAGCCTGGTCGCCGACTATCAGCTGGCGCTGCGCGTCTCGGGCCAGTTCGCGGACTCCAGCCTGGTCACCAACGAGCAGTTCTCGATCGGCGGCATGTCGAGCGTGCGCGGCTATTATGTCTCGGAGGCGGTGGGCGACGACGGCTTCGTCACGTCGATCGAGATGCGCACGCCGAGCCTGGCCGCGTCGCTTCCGAGCTTTGTCGACGAGCTGCGCTTCTTCAGCTTTCTCGACGCGGGATATGCGCGGCTGCGCGCGCCCGCGGCCGGCCAGGCCGACCAGTTCCGGATCGCCGGGATCGGGGGCGGATTCCGGCTCCAGGTCTTCAAGCTGCTCAGCGGCGAACTCGTGATCGGCGTGCCGCTGCGCAGCGGTCCGGCGACCGGGCGAGGCGAGCCGCGATACAGTTTTTCGCTGAAGGGCGAGTTCTAACTTCGGACAGCAATGGGGATCGACTGTGGGCCGTATATTTCTCGCTTGGCTGATCGCGCTGCTCGCGATCACCACTCCGGCCTTTGCCCAGACGAGCGGCGGCTGGTGGAACAAGGACTGGCCCTATCGGCGGCCGGTGACGGTCGACACGTCGCCGACCGGCGGCAATCTGAGCGGCGCGATCGGCCGCACGGTGCTGCTGGTGCGGCTCCACGATGGCAATTTCACTTTTGGCGACGCGCTCGAGAACGGCGCCGACCTGCGCGTGATCGACAGCGACGGCAAGACACCGTTGCCCTTCCATATCGAGCGCTACGACGCGGCGAACAGCATCGCGACCTTGTGGGTGTCGGTCCCCGGTCTCAATGGCGGCGAGAAGCGGCAGCTCTGGCTCTATTTCGGCAACAAGAACGCGCCGGCGGGCAGCAATATCGCCCAGACCTATGATCCCGACACGGTCGCCGCCTATCATTTCAGCGAAGCCGCGGGGAAGCCCGCCGCCGACCTGACCGCGAACGCCAACAATGCCCAGAACGCCGTGCCGGCGATCGACGAGAATGGCGTGATCGCGCGTGCGGCGCGCTTCCAGGGGCAGGGCGAGCTCGTCATCCCGGCGACGCCGTCGCTGGCGATGCCCGCTGGCGCGCCGCTGACGCTGAGTGCCTGGGTGAAGGCCGACCAGCCAGCCGGCGAGCAAGCGCTCTTCACGCGCGGGCCGCTGATCCTTGGCATCGCCAATGGCGTGCCCTTCGCGCTGATCGGGGCGCAGCGCATCCAGGCGACCGCGGCGCTAAAGCCCGGCGAATGGACGCAGCTCGGCTTCGTCGCCGACGGGCAGAATGTGCGGCTTTACGTGAACGGCGTCGAGGCGGCGGCCGGGGCGGGGGCGCTGCCCGCGCTCGACGGGCCGATCACGCTCGGCGGCGCCGCGGGCCGGCCGTTCACGGGCGAACTCGACGAGGTTCGCCTGTCCAAGACCGCGCGCCCCGCCGCGATGCTGCTCGCGAGCGCCCAGGCGGAGGGGGCCAGCAACAAGATCGTCACCGTCGCCGGCACCGCCGAGCGGCAGAGCTCGGGCGGCGGCACCTTCTTCTACGTGCTGAGCAAGGTCGAGTTGATCGACGCCTTCATCATCGGGCTGTGTCTGTTCATCTTGGTGCTCGCGGTCGTGGTGATGATCACCAAGTCGAACTACATCAACCGATCGGTGCGGGCGAACCGCGTGTTCCTGCGGCGTTTCCGCAACCTGCACGAGCATCTTGTCAGCATGAAGCAGGTCGAAGGCGTGGGCCCGCGCGAGCTGGCGGCGATCGAGCGCGCGCCGCTCGGCCGGATCTACGAGACCGGCATCGAGGAACTCGAAGTGCGCCGCCAGGCGCGCGGCCGGCGCCCGCTGGCCGGGGAGAGCGTCGAGGCGATGCGCGCCGCGGTCGATGCCGTGGTCGTCGAGGAGAACCAGAAGCTAGATCGCTGGCTGGTGCTGCTGACCATCGCGATCTCCGGCGGGCCCTTCATCGGGCTGCTCGGAACGGTGCTCGGCGTGATGAACACCTTTGCCGGCGTGGCGCAGGCGGGCGACGTCAACGTCAACGCGATCGCGCCGGGCATCGCCGCAGCGCTAATGGCGACGATCGCCGGCCTCACCTGCGCGATCCCGTCGCTGTTCGGATACAATTATCTCAACAGCCGGATCTCGGCGCTCTCAGACGAGATGCGCGTCTTCGTCGACCGGCTGATCACTCGCCTCGCCGAGATGCAGATCGAGGACGTCCCGCCGCCCGCGCTCCAGGCGGCCGAGTGATTGCGGCGAGGGGAGACCAGCCATGCAGATCAACAAGGGCCGCAAGGCTTATGACGACATCAACATCACGCCGATGCTCGACCTCGCCTATGTGCTGCTTGTCATCTTCATCCTGATGGCCACCGCCTCGGTGCAGGGGATCAAGGTCGATCTGCCCAAGGCGAGCGCGGCGCAGAGCCTGGTCCAGCCCAAGACGATCGCGATCACCGTCACCACCGACGGCCAAATCTTCATGGACGCCTTTCCGGTGACGATCGCCGATCTCGAGACGCGGCTGCGCAACGCCAAGGCGAGCAATCCCGATGTGCCGATCGTGCTCAAGGGCGACCAGACCGCGCAATATGGCAAGGTGACGCAGATTCTCGACCTGTGCCGCCAGCTTGATCTCAACAAGGTGGGGCTGGTCACCGGCAAGCCCGGCCCCACCTCCTGAGGCGGCGAAACGCGCGTGAGCACGATGCAGCCCCCGGATTTCGAGGCTTTCGAGGATCGCTCGGCGATCCGCGGCGCGTTGCCCTATGTCCTTGGGCTGGTGCTGCTCGGGGCGTTGGCGTGGTTCATCTATAGCCAGATCACTGCGGTGCGCGGCGTGCGCGTCAACGCGGATTCCAAGTCGGTGGTCGACGTGATGCCGTTGCCGCCGCCACCTCCCCCGCCACCGCCGCCGCCAGAGCTCAAGGAAAAGCCTCCCGAGCCGACCGAGCAGCCCCAGCCTTCGCCGGCCGAGGCGCCGAAGACGCCGCAGCAGCAGCCCCAGGCGGCGCCGGTGACGATCGCCGCGCCGGCACAGGCGGGGAGCGACAGCTTCGGGCTGGCGGCGGGCAGCGGCGGCGGGATCGGCGCGCCGGGGAGCGGCGGCACCTGCCTTGGCACCAATTGCGGCGCCAAGCCGGCCGGCGGGGGCGTGGGGCTGGGCCTCTATCGCCGCTATCTGAGCACCGCGCTGCAACAGCGCGTGTCCGCGGACGACCGGCTCAGCCGGCAGGTGTTCTCCGCCGACGTGCTGCTGACGCTCGATGCGCAGGGTCAGGTAAGCGGTGCGCGCCTGGCGGAGTCGCACGGGAATGACGACGAGGCGACGCTGCAGCGGCTGATGACGGTGCTGCGCGGGGCGCGGCTCGATCCACCGCCGTCCGGAATGGCCTTTCCATACAGAATCACGGTTCGAGGGCGGCGGCCGCTCTGAGCGGCGCCGCGAGCAAAAGGGATAGCGAATGTCAGGGCATCGAAACTTTGGCCGATTGGTTCGGGGCTGGCGCTGCGGTGTGGCGGTCATCGCAATGCTGGGCGCGACTCCCGCGCTGGCCCAGCAGGCGACCCCCGCGGCCGATCCGTCGGACAGCTCGATGGTGAACCTGGTCCGGCTGCTGGTCGAGCAGGGTGTGCTGACGCCGGAGAAGGGCAAGGCGCTGATGGACCAGGCGCGCGCCGAGGCCGCGCAGGTCCGTGCCGCGACGGCGCAAGCCGCGCAGGCTCCGGTGCAGCAAGCGTCGGCCGAGCTGCCGCCGCCCCCGGCGGGGACGGTGCGCGTGCCCTATGTTCCCGAGACGGTTCGCACCCAGATCAAGGACGAGCTGCGCAAGGAAGTGCTGGCGCAGGCCAAGGCCGAAGGCTGGGCAGCGCCCGACAAGGCTGCGCCCGACAAGGCTGCGCCCGACTGGGTCGACAATATCCGCATCCATGGCGACCTGCGCTTTCGCTCGGCCTCGAGCTTCTACGCGAAGGACAATTCGCCCGACTATATCGACGTGTCCGAATTCAACGATACCGGGCCGATCGACCTGACGCGCCAGCTCGCACCGCGCATCAACACCACTCGCGACAAGCGCAACAACATGGAGATCCGCGCGCGGATCGGGCTGGAGGCGACGATCGCCCAGCGATTCACGCTCGGCTTCCAGCTCGCCACCGGCGACGATCCCGGCCCGATCTCGACCAACGCCGCCCTCACCGGCGGCTTCCGCAAACGCGACCTGTGGTTGCAGAACGCCTATGTGAAGGGCGAACTGGTGCCGGGCTTCACGGCAATGCTCGGCCGGTTCGACAATCCGTTCCGCACCACCGACCTGATGTTCGATCCCGACCTCGCGCTCGACGGGCTCTACGGCGAGGCCAACCTCACCAAGATCCTTGGCGAGGACGGTTTCACCGTGGCGGTGCGCGGCGGCGCCTTCCCGATCATGTTCGAGGACCCGGACTTCCCCTCGACCTCGTCCGAGAAGCGCAACTGGCGCGACCGCTATCTGTTCAGCGGCCAGCTCGAACTGGCCAAGAAGTTCGGCAACGGCGTCGAGGCGCATCTGGCCGGCGCCTATCACGACTTCACCTATCTGCGCGGGCACGTCTCGGCGCCGTGCGACATCTATTCGGTCGAGAATGTCGAATGCTCGACCGATGCGCTGCGCCCGCTCTTCGCGACCAAGGGCAACACGCTGATGTTCCTGCGGCGTTTCGACACGACCGCCAATCCCAATCCGAACGATCCGCGGCAGCCGCAATATCTGGGCCTGAAGTTCGCCTATCGCGTGCTCGATCTCAACGGCTCGGTGAGCGTGCCGATTTCCGAACGGGTCATCGCCAGGCTGAGCGGCAACTACCTGTACAATCTCGGTTTCAACCCCAAGGGTATCTGCGCCGAGGGGCCTGACGGCGCGCCGCTCAACAATGTCGTGCTTTCGGATCCCACCAACAATCCGCTCCAGGGTGCCTGCGACGCGACCAATCCGGCGCGCTTCGTCGGCGGCAACCAGGGCTATGGCGCCTATTTCTCGATCGGCGATCCGAACCTGTTCAGCGTCAATCCGAGCCGCGCCAAGCGCGGCGCCTGGGCAGTCAACCTCGCCTACAAATATCTCGAAAGCGACGCCGTCCCGGACAGCTTCACCGATTCCGACTTCCATCTCGGCGGCACCAATGCGCGCGGCTTCGTTGTCGGCGGCGCCTGGTCGCCTTTCGACGGTATCGCCCTTGGCGCGCGCTGGCTGAGCGCCAACCAGATCGTCGATGCGCCGCTGGCGATCGACGTGCTGCACCTCGACCTGGGCGTCGCCTTCTGATGTCCGGCCGCTTCCCCCCGTCAGGCTCGCGCGATCGCGTCGACCATGCGGTGCGGAGCGGTGGCCGCGCATCGACCCTGTTCGCGTGTTTGAACGAATTTCCGGTTGGAGTACCGCAATGATCCGTCGCCGCTCGTCGTCGCCCGTTCCGGCGCGCCGCCGCCTGCTGCTCCTCGGCACGAGCGCCGCGACGCTGGCGTGCAGCCTGGTCGCCACTCCGGCAGGCGCCCAGACGATCGGTGCTATGCTCCGCCAGCAGACCGGCGCGCCGCGGCCGCAGGCGCAGCAGCCCAGCACGACGCCGGTGCGCTCGCCGACGATGCAGGCCGCGCTGTCGCGCCAGCGCTCGACCCAGTCGCGCATCGCGCAGATCCGCGCCTATGCGAGCTCGCTGCGCCAGGCGGTCACCCGCACCGGCGCCACCGACGGGCTTTCCCCGGATGGTCTCGACCCGACCGATGCGATCCGCCAGGCGATCGCCGCGGCCAAGGCCGGCGACACGGACCGCGCGAACCAGCTGCTCGTCAGCGCGGGCGCGGCCTATGACACGACCGGGCTCGCTACCTGGCAAGGCGCGGGACTGCCGAGCCAGACGGTGGTCGACGGCCGCGTGGTCGTCACGATCGACCAGACGCAGGAGCGGGCGCTGCTCTCGTGGAACCGCTTCAACATCGGGGCCAATACCACGCTGCAGTTCAACCAGAAAGACAATGGCGTCGCCCAGCCGGGCTGGGTCGCAGTCAACCGCGTGACCAACTCGGTCGACCCGAGCCTGATCCTAGGCAACGTCAAGGCCGACGGCACCGTCGTGGTGCTCAACCGCTCGGGCATCATCTTCGGCAAGAACAGCCAGGTGAACACCCATTCGCTGCTGGCGAGCACGCTCGAGCTGGGTGCGGCAAGCACGGGCATTGGCACCAACGCCCGGCCCACCACGATCGCGGACCGCAATGCCGGCTATCTGGAGACGGGCCTGTTCCGGGATGCGCCGACCACGGACCCGCTGTCCGCAGTGGCGCTGGTCTCCGCCGTGACCGGGCAAGGGGTGGAAGGCGGCATCGTCATCGACAGCGGCGCGCAGCTGAGCGCCGGCAGCGGCGGCTTCCTGATCCTCGCGGCGCCCGAGATCCGCAGCTCCGGCACGCTGCGCGCGGTCGAGGGCCAGGTGAGCCTGCAGGCGGGACGCGAAGTGGATTTCGTCGAGTCCACCGGCGGGTCGGACAGCGGGAATCCCTATGTCCGCGGCTATATCCTGGGCAGCAGCGGCGCCGGAAACTATCTGGCCGGCAAGATCGTCGTCGATGGCCTGATCGAATCGCGTCGCGGCTATCTCTCGCTCGGTACCGGGACGAGTGGCACGATCACCCAGAACGGCCTGTTGTCGGCGACCACCAGCGTCTCGCGCAACGGCAAGATCTCGCTGACCGGCGGCACGATCACGCTTGGCGGCAACAGCAATGCCGCGCTCGCCAGCGGGATCGAGATCGTCGCCGACGACAATGGCGAGACCATCCCGCAGGGCACGGCAAACGAGCCCGCCGGCTTCAAGGCATCGCAGGTCGAGATCGGCACGCGGGTCGTGCTGAAGGCGACGACGGACCAACCGGCGCCGTATGCGATGCTGCCGACCGATTTCACGATGGGCGAGAACGCGCTGATCTATGCGCCCGGCGCGAATGTGGTGGTGGGCGCGACGAAGGATATAGCGGCGCTGACCGGCACGACGATCCAGTCCCAATTCCCGGGGCATGTCGAGATCGGCCGCGGCGCGACGATCGACGTCAGCGGCTACAAGGACGTGCAGCTCGACGCGTCGCGCAACTCGATCGCGATCACGCCGGTCAAGCGGAACGAGCTGCGCGACACACCCAATTATCGCGAAGTCGCGCTCGACGGCGATTTCACGCTCAACGGCGCGACGCTCTATGTCGACCCGCGCCTGTCCGGCGTGCGCGCGGACGGCGTCGCCTGGGTCGGCTCGCCGCTGATCGAGGCGGGCAGCCTGGCGGGCCAGATCGGCGTGACCGCGCAGGAATTCCTGACCAAGGGCGGCAATGTCAGCCTGCTGACCACGCAGCTGGCCGGCACTGCCTCGAATCCGCCGAGCATTCACATCGCACGGGACGCGACGATCGATTTCTCCGGGGGCTGGGTCAGCTATGCCGCGGGTACGGTGCGGACCAGCCGGCTGATCACCAAGGACGGACGGATCGTCGATATCGGCAAAGCCGATCCCAACGATGTCTATGTCGGCGTGGTCGATGGCTTCACCGAGGTCCAGCCGCGTTTCGGCGTGCTGCGCACCTATCTGAGCGCATCGGGGCAGGGCCTCCGGCTCGACGCCGCCTATGACGAGGGGCGCGATGCCGGCCGGCTGACGATCGGCGACCCCGGCAACGTCAATGCGCCCGCCGTCGCCATCGACGGCAACCTCTACGGCAACGCCTTTGCCGGCGCCCGCCAGACCGCCGCGGGCATGCGGCCGAGCCTAGCCAGCGCGCTCACCGGCGACGCCCGGCTGCTCCAGCGCAGCGTGTTCGAGCTTCCCTCGGGCGGCGCCCTGTCGATCCGGTCCGGCGGCGACATGCTTGTCTATCATGGCGAGCGCGGCGCAGCGGAGTCGAACTGGAACGAGCTGCTGCTCAACGATGCGATGCTCACCGGCGCCGGATTGTCGGCGCTGTCGCTCACCACGCTCGGCGCGGTCACCTTCGCGGGCATCAATCCTTTCACGCTGCAGGCGCCCGACGCGTTGCGGATCACGGGCGTGTCGGACCTGACGCTAGCGCCCGGAGGCGCGCTGACGGTGTCCGCCGGGCGCACGATCCGGTTCGACGGCACCGTCACGGCGAATTCGGGATCGATCGACGCGCGAACCCTGAACAGCGCCTCGCCCGGTGTGGCCCCGGCGGGGTCGGCGTTTCGTACCGGCAACTATGGCAATGGCACGGGAGACGATCTCGGGACGAACGGCGTTCTGCTGTACGCCACCGATCCGGGGGACCTTCACCCGTTCGACATCGTGGTCACGGGCACGCTGTCGACCGCGGGGCTGTGGGTCAACGATTACGGCGAGCAGGGCGCCCCGCGCGGCGGGGCGTTCAGCGACGGCGGCAGCATCAGCCTGTCGGCCGCGCGCAACGTCTTCGCCGCGATCGGCACGAGCCTCGAGACCGCGACCAAGGCGATCGACCTGAGCGGCAGCGTGCGCGTCAGTGGGACGCTCGACGTGATGTCGGGCGGCTATGTGACCACGACCGGAAACCTGGTGCTTAACGGCAAGGGCGGCGACGTCTCGCTTTCCGCGGCGACCACCTATGCGTCCTCCACCCTGACCAACAGCGGCCGCCTCGTCGCCGAATCGAATCCGCTTGCGGACAAGCCGCTCGGCGGCACGAGCCAGTCGGTCGACTTCACGCCGCTTCCCATCGGCGGATTGCCGCTTCCCGGCACCCCGGTGCTGCCGCAGCTCGTTCCCGATCCGCGCGCGACGGTGGACATCTCCGGGGCGACGATCCTGGGCTATGGCTTTGCCGGCGGTGGCACGTTCGCCCTTGTCGCACCGGACATCAGCTTCGGTTCGGACAATCGGGCCGGCGCCACGCATATCGGCTTCGATTTCCTGCGCAATACCGGCTTCGGGACGCTCGATCTCAGCAGCTATCGATCGCGGATCGTCGACGATGTCTTCACCAATGCGCGCGCCGGCAAGTCCGCATTCCTGGAGACCAGCCGGTTCGAGGTGAAGGCGGGCGAGACGCTCGACCTCACCCAATGGCTGCTGCCCTCGGTGCTGAGCGCCGATCAGGCGAACGCGTTGCGTGGGCTGTCGACGGGAGCAGACCTGCACGCCCAGTCGTTCCTCACGCCCTCGCGGATGGACGCAGCCTGGGATCAGAAGGCGGCGCATCTGGTACTGGGTGGACTTACCGAACTCGACGTGCTCGCCGGCGGCTCGATCACCGGCGCGCCCGAGGCGAGCCTCACCGTCGGCAAGCTCTACAACGCGGGCACGATCGTGCTGCACGGCGGTTCGATCACGCAGCGCAACGATCTGCCCAACGATCTCGTCATCGGCGGGCTCGGCGTGCGCGACGCCGATCTCGGGGGCAACGGCCTGGCCGACGCCTTTGGCGGCGCGACCGACTCGCGCGGCCGGTTCGACGAGAACGCGCTCAACGCGGCAGGGGTCAAGGACCTGTCGGCGCCCACTCGCGTGATCACCAATCGGGAACTAGTCTCGCGCGAAGGTTCGGACCGGTTGATCTATTTCCTCGGCCGGCTCGACGCAGGGCAAGGCATTCTGCTCGACAATGGCAGCGTTACCGATCTGTCTGGCATCGCCGTGCTCAACCCGCATTCGCCGTTTCAGCCGGGCGGCGCCCAGGTCCGGGCGGGGCGCGTGCTTGACGGAGGCAGCATCGCGCTGGGCGCCGGAGTGGCCGCGTCGCGACTCGGCCTGCCGGGCGTAAAGCTTGTACAATCCACCCTGATCCGGCGTGATGACGCGACGCTCGACATCAGCGGAGCGAGCGCGTTTCTCGACCAGGCGACCGGTCTGGGCAATTTCGTGCCCTATCTCGAATGGAGCGCGGCGGGCTCGATCTCCGCGCTGGGCGGCGGCTCGCTCGGCACCACTGCGATCGACGCCCATGGCGGCGTGGTCCAGGCGCAGGGTGGCACGATCGAATGGCTGCGTCCGGTTCTCGGCGCGAATGCGGCGGGCGGTTCCGATTATCTCTATGCGGGCATGATCGCGGCGAGCGGATTCGACAGCCTCGTCGCCCGCAATTCGCTGACGCTCGACGGCGATTTCTCGTTGACGCTGCGCAAGTCGCTGACGGTCCTCTCGCAGGATCCCCCCGCCGACAGTTCGTTGGCCGTCGATGCCGAGGTCCATGTCTCGGCGACGCGGGGAACGCATGCATCGGTAGGCGCCGGCTATGTCCGCCTGGCGAGCCGGCAAGGCACGGCTGCGGCCTCCACGGCTGCGACAGGCGATGCGCAGGTCGAGCTCTTCGCGGGCGGCCAGGGGATCGACATCGCCGGCGGCATTGGCTTCGATGCTTCCATCGCCTCGGTCACGCTGCGCAGCTCGGGCGATGTCCGCCTGATCGGCGTCAACGATCGCGGCGTGGGGCAGGTCGCCTATAACGGCCAGCTCATCGCATCCGGCGATCTCCTGATCGACGCGCGGCGGACCTATGCGACGACCGGCACGGGCAATCTGCAGGCGCTGATCGAAGGCCGCACCACCAACATCACACCGTTCGACATCGTCGCGCTCGGCAATCACAGCATCACCTTCGGGAACACCTATTTCGACGCGAGCGTGTCCGCGCCGCTTTCCGCCGGCACCCATTTGCGCGTCCTCGCCGCGCGGATCGCGCAGAACGGCTATCTTGCGGCGCCGCTGGGGCTGCTTGAACTCGGCTCGAACACCGCGGTCGCGTTCGCAGGAGGGAGCGCCCAGGCGACCACTTCGCTCAGTTTCGGTGCGGGCAGCATCACCACGGTCTCGGGCGCCGGCCTCAACATCCCCTATGGCAGCACCAGCGACCTGATCGAATATTATTTCCCGACGATCCCCACCCCGATCACGCGGCTGCCGAGTGGGCAGCTCAACCTCGCCGCGGCCTCCATCGTCGAGGAAGCCGGCGCGCGCATTGACGGTCGCGGCGGCGGCGACGTCTTCGCCTATGAGTTCCAGTCGGGGGTGGGCGGCTCGCGCGATGTGCTCGACCGCTTCAATCGCGATCCGTTCAGCAGCAACGGCTTCGATCCGGTCACCGGCACGGGCTATCAGTTCGCCGACCAGCGCCAGGTCTTCGCGCTGGTGCCGGTGAGCCAGGCAGGCAAGATCGCGCCCTTTGATCCGCTCTATTCGGCCGATTACGGCAGCGGCGGGCCGGTGGATCTCTATGGCAGCAGCGCCGGGCGGACCGTGAAGCTCGACGGCGCGCCGGGTGTGCCCGCCGGCGAATATCTGCTCGTGCCCGCCAAATATGCGATGGCGATCCCCGGTGCGCTACGCCTGGTGGAGAATACCGGCACCGGCGCGCCGCTACCGGGCCAGAGCGCGACGCTGCTCGACGGCAGCGTCATCGTCGGCGGCACCTATGGCTATGCCGAGAACGGTATCGCGGAATCGACGCGCCACGCCTTCACCGTGCAGACGCGCGACACCTTCCTGAAATATTCGGACATCGTCGTCACCAGCGGGTCCGACACGCTGGTCAAGAGCGCGGCGGACAAGGGCATGACCCGGCCCCGCCTGCCGCTCGACGCGGCGCGTGTGATCCTCAGCCCGCTCACCGCGCTGCGCATCGCCGGCACCTTCGACACCAGCCCGGCCGAGGGCGGGCAAGGCGGTCAGTTCGACTTGCTCGGGACCAACGTCATCATCGCCGCGGACGACAGCCAGCAGACCGCAGGCGCGCTCACGGTGAGCTCGGCGACGCTGGCGCGGCTCGGCGCCACCAGCCTGTTGATCGGCGGCCAGCGCGCCGACAGCAGCGACGGGACGACGGCGGTCACTGCCAGCGCCCGCTCGCTGCTGATTCGGAGCGGCGTGACGCTGGACACGCCCGAACTGCTCCTCGCGGTCGGCGGAGCGGGCTCGACGCTCACCATCGAGGACGGCGTGACGCTCAAGGCGAGCGGCGCGCTCGGTACGCAGCCGGCGACCGACTATACGGCGTCGACGGCGGGATCGCTGCTCCGCCTCGCCAATGGCGCGGAACGGCTCGTTTCGCGGAGCGGCACCGGTGCCTCCACGCTTCGGATCGGCGCAGCGACTATCGCCGGTGCCGCGCTCGCGCTGGATACCAGCGGCAGCTTCGCGGTCGCGGACACGGCGGCGATCTCCGCCCAGCGGATCGCGATCAGCGGCAGCGCGATCCAGTTCGACGCGAGCGCCGGCGCGGCCGGGCAGCCCGGCGTGATCGGAGCGGGGCTCGAGGCCAAGCTCGCCACCGCGCAGCAGCTGACGGTACGCTCGCCGGGCGCGATCCGCTTTTCGCAGGGGTCCCACCGCTTCAATGACCTAGTGCTCGACACCGCGACGCTTGCGGCGACCAGCGGCGGCGCGGCGGATGGCAACGTGACGATCGATGCCGGCGCGGTCCGTTTGCTCAACTCGACCAACGCGGCCGATGGCTGCGCGACCGCAGGCCTGTGCGGCCAGGCTGCGAACCTCATAATCGATGCGACCTCGCTTAGCCTCGGCGCAAATGCGGTGCGGACCTCCGGCATCACCGCCGCCGTGACGCTTGCCGCGCGCGACGGCATCTATGTCGAGGGCAAGGGCTCGTTCTCGACGGGCAACGCGGCGCTGACGTTGCGGGCGCCCTTCCTCGCCGATCGTGCGGCGGTCGCCGATCCGCGCGCGCAGAAGGTACGGCCGGACTATAATTTCCTCACCAACGCCGCCTTCACGCTGACGGCGCCGGCAGGCTCCGCTGCCCAGGCGCCGACAGGCAATGCCGCGCCGGGCGCGAGCATCGGCATCGGCACCATCGACGCGCCGGTACTGTCGGCAACGATCATCGGCAGCCTGATCCGCGCCTCGGCCGGCATCATCGATGTGGAATCCAAGGGCGACATCACGCTGACCGGCGCGACGCTTTCCACGCCGGGCTATGAGAAGAGCTTCGGCGACAGCGTCGATGCAGTGACCGTCTCGGCCGGGGGCGGCACGATCAACCTCCTGTCAAAGACCGGCAATATCGGTGCCGACGCGGCGAGCGCGCTGATCACCGACAATGGCGTCGGCGCCGCTGGCACCCTCAACCTGCTCGCCGGCAACGGCGCGATCACCCTGAATGCGGCGCTCAATCCGGGCGTGCAGGGCAATCGCCAGGGCTCGCTCAATTTCGACGCGGGCCGGTCGGCGTTTGACCTGAGCGGCTTCACCGCGCGCTATGGCCGCCTGTTCGGCGGCGACGTCGCCGTGCGCAGCGGCGCAGGCGACCTGGCGCTGGCGGCGGGCCAGGTGCTGAAGGCGAAGAGCGTCAGCCTCACCGCCGATGGCGGCGCGATCTTGATCGCCGGCACGATCGACACCTCGGGCGTCGACGTCACGGGGATGACCGCGGACGCGGCACGCGACGCCGCAGTCGATGGTGGCGACATCGCGCTCTGGGGACGCACCGGCGTGACGCTCGCCGCCACCGCCAAGCTCGACACGCACACCAGTGGCCATGCCGATACCGACAGCCGCGTCGCTTCGGCAGGCGACGTGATGATCGGGATCGAAGCGCCCGGCGCGACAATCACCGTCGCCAGCGGCGCGGTCATCGATGTCGGTGCGCGGCGGACCCAGGCGGCGCTGGCTGCTGGCGAATCCGGCGGCCGTCTGATCCCGCAGGTGATCACCGATCCGGTGACTGGCAATCCGATTACCGTCTATCGCTATGCGGCGCCGGATACCGGCGGGACCGTCGGTTTCCGCGCGCCGGTGCTCGGGGCCAATGAGGACAAGGTGTCGGTCAGCCTGCACGGCACGGTGCTGGGCGCGAGCGAGGTGCAGCTCGAGGCGTTCAAGCGCTACGATCTCGACGCGCTGGCGAATAGCGGGCTCTATTCGGGTATCAGCCGCGCCGCGGACGGTACCCTGCTGCTCGACATGGCGGCGAGCAGCGCGTCGGGCGGCAAGTTCAATCCGTTCACCGAGGATTTCATGCTTGCCGATGGCGGATCGTCGGTGGTGCGGTTCGTCCAGGATTTCGGCGTCACGACGCTGGATGGCAGCAGCCTGGGCGGCATCCGGCTGCGCCCGGGCGTCGAGCTCGCCGCGGATGGCGGCATCCAGACCGTCACCCAGTGGAACCTCGGCGCAGCCACTTTCTCGCCCAGCCAGCTCCAGGCTGCGGTGGCGGCCGGCGTGCTCGAGGTCATTCCCGAGCTGAGTACCGGCGGCCAGACCCAGTATCGCGTCGTTCCGGGCAAGGAAGGCGTGCTGCTCGACCGTTTCGCCACCTTCCTCTATCGCACCGGCGGATCGGCACGCGGCGAGGCGCCGGTGGTGACGATGCGCGCGGGCGGGAACTTGACGATCAACCGCAGCATCAGCGACGGCTTCTTCACCTTCCACGACAAGTCGAACGCCGCCTATATCAACTGGCAGCTCGGCGGCGGCGACCGGACTTTCTCGCCGGCGATCCAGTTCTCCTGCGGCGGCGCCTCCGGCTCCTGCGCAAACATTCCCAGCTATGCCGCGGGCGTAGCCAGCAACCCCGGCACCTCGGGCACGCTGGTCATCGGGCTCGGCACGCAAGCGCTGCAGGGCAGCCTCCTCTCTGGCGCACCCTTCGTCAATTCGCCGCTGGCGCTGGCAGGCAATGGCGCCGCGGGCGGCGGCGAGGCGGGAGACTCGATGGGCTATGCCGAGCTCTTCCCGCTGCTCGACGGCAACACCGCAATGCATTCGTCCGACCTGCGGCTGGTTGCCGGGGCGGGCGCTACCCTGTCGGTCAATCCGCTCCAGGTCGATCGCGCCGTCGATGCCGACATGATCGTGGCGGGCCAATATAGCTATCGGATCACCGCGAGCGGCACCGTCAGCTTCGACGATCCGTTGCAGTTCCAGCTCCTGCGGTCTTCGACCACCAATCCGGTCAATTTCAACATTGGCGACGCGCTGGACCTGACCAACACGACCGCACAGCTCAACCAGCTGCGCGACGATGCCTATACCCAGCTCAACTGGGGCACATCGACCGGGCTGGGTGCGGACGCGCGCGCGGCGGCGCTGCTCTACTTCGCGGGCAAGGGCTACAGCTTCATCGGGCCGGCGGCCGCGCCGACCGGGATCACGGCGCCGCTATCCGAAGTCGTCGGCTTCCTGAAGAGCTTCGAGACGACCTATATGAACGGGCTGGCGAGCGGCCGGGCCGGCTATACGGCGAACCGGACGCCGGCGATCACCCGCTATGGCACCGCCGCCCAGCAGACCAGCCCGACCGCGCCCAACCAGGCCTGGGTCCGCTCCTATGTGCGAACCGGCGACGGCGCGATCGACGTTGCGGCATCGCGCGACATCGATCTGCGCGGTGCGGCCAATCTGAACGACCGCAACGCCGTCACCTATCGCCGCGCGGACGGCACTTCGGCCACGGCGCCGGACTATGGCAACAGCGTCAACGCCGCGTTCGATTTCTCGGCGGCGGCGGTCTACACGGCGGGCGTGCGCGTCGCGCCGGTGGACGTCAGCGCGCGGATCGTCGGGGGCGGACTGGTCACGATCCGGCCCGACAGCCCCTATCTGACTCCCGCACCAGAGAAGCTTAACTTCATTCCTTCGCCCACGGCGCTGTCGGACACGCCGCCGGTGCTGGCCTATGGCGGCGGCGACCTCAGCCTGGCCGCGGGGCGTGACGTGCTCGGCACGCGCGACGTGTGGAGCGAGCGCGTTCTCAGCCTTGCCAACGGCACGCCCCAGGACCCGTCGATCGGCGTGAGCAGCCAGCGCTGGCGCGTCGGCGACATCGCGGTCGATACCGAAATCGGCATCGCGCCGCGCTACTTCACCTCGGGAGTGGGCGCGCTCGCCGGCGGTGACGTGACGATCGAGGCCGGACGCGACGTCGTCGAGCTCAACGTGGCGCTGACCAACAGCGTCACCACCGCGCCGACCGCGGCGGGGCCGGTGATGCTGGCGTTCGGCAACGGCAACCTGGTGCTCAGCGCGGGCCGCGACGTCCTGGCGGGGCGCTTCGATGTCGCGTCGGGCGCGGGCAGCATTCATGCCGAGCGCAACATCGGCGCCTTTGGCCTCGAGCCCTATGCCGCCAGCCTCATCCTCGAACGGGTGGTGCCGCCTCAATATGCGCGAATCCGGCTGGCCGATGCGGTGGTCGATGTATCGGCGAAGGGATCGGCGACGTTGGCCACGGTATCGGCACTCGGGGTGAACAGCGCGGTGCCGCAGACGCCCGATTCGATCGGATTCTTCAGCCCGGCCGCCGCGATCGCCATTTCGGCCAATGAAAAGGTCGAGATCGCGCCGTCCTTCACGCTTGCCAGCGGCGCCGACTACGGCCTGTCGGGCAGCGTGCAGGTTCTGCCGCCCTCCGTCGCGCTGACCGCGCTGTCCGGGAGCGTGGTGCTGCCAACGCTGGTGCAGCAACTGCTCTACCCGTCGCCGTTCGGCCAGTTGCGCATTTTGAGCGACGGCAACATCAAGGATCTGTCGATCGCGATGAGCGACGCCGATCCGGGCCTGATGGCGGGCGCGTTCACCACGCCAAGCGCCGCCACCCCGTTCCGTATCCCCTATGTCGTCTCGACGACGACCAACGCGGATCTGCGCCGGCAGCACAATCAGAGCATCACCCATGCCGACGATGCCGAGCCGGTGCGAATCTACAGCAATGGCGACATCGTCAACACGTCGATCTTCCTGCCCAAGCAGGCGCGGATCACCGCTGCCGGCGACATCGTCGACATGTTCTTCAACGGGCAGAACCTGGTCTCGTCCGACGTGACGCGCATCCGCGCGGGAGGCGACATCCTCGGCACCATCGCCTCTACTTCCGACCTAAGGCCCTATGTCCGGTCGAACGATTTCATTCTCGGCGGGCCGGGCAACTTCATCGTCGAGGCGGGCGGGGATATCGGTCCGTTCGCCAGCTCCGCGAACATCCTCTCGCCGGTCACCGGCCAGTCGGCGAGCTTCGGTGGTGGCATCCGCACGATCGGCAATGACTATAACCCGTGGCTGGCTGACACGGGTGCGGACCTCCAGCTGCGTTTCGGCATGGCGTTCGGCGCGGACTATGCGGCGCTGCGGGAGACCTATCTCAACCCGGCGAACTTCGCGAAGCTCGACGGCGACCTGTTCGAGCAGGTCACGGACTCGTTCGGGAACCAGCGGCCCGATCGCAGCAAGCCGATCTATGCGCCGCTGCTGGCGGAATGGCTGCGGGACAACGCGCCCCAGGCCTTTGCCGCCATCTTCGGCGGCCAGGCCTTCGCCAGCGACGCAGCGCTCAGCCAGGCGGCCTATGGCCGGGCCGACGCGCTGTACCAGGCGTTCGCCAAGATCGATCCGCTCCGCCAGCAGGACTTCCTGGTGAACCGCCTCTATTTCAATGAGATCGCGGAGGTGGGCGACAGGAACGGCCCCTCGTTCCAGCAATATGTCCGCGGCTATCGCGCGATCCAGACGCTGTTCCCCGCGAGCCTGGGCTATACCGACAATCTCGCGCCCTATACGCTCGATCCGCGGACGATTTCGACGGATCATCCGCTCGGCGAGCCGGTGCGCAACATCGTCGACGGCCAGCCGCAAAAGGCCAAGCGCGTGCTCACGGGCAATGTCGACCTGCGGCTTGCCACGATCCAGACCGCGCGCGGCGGCAACGTCACCATCCTCGGCCCGGGCGGCGACGTGATCGCCGGTTCGGTGGTGCGGACCGCGGATCAGACCACGCGTCGGGCGACTGCTTTCCAGGTGGCGGGAGCCGGGACCCAGTCCCTGCTGGAGCAAGGCATCATCTATCAGAGCAACGGTACCCGCTTCACCTCCGTTCCGCTCGGCTATGAGGGCGTGCTCACGCTGCGTGGCGGCGCGATCCGTTCGTTCACCGACGGCGATTTCATCCTGAACCAGAGCCGCGTGTTCACCCAGCAGGGCGGCAACATCGTCATGTGGTCGTCGAATGGCGACCTCAATGCCGGCCAGGGGCCCAAGAGCGCCTCGAACTTCCCGCCGGTGACGGTCCGCTTCGACGAGGAAGGCCTGGCGGACGTCAACAGCGTCGGCAGCGTCTCGGGTGCGGGCATCGGCACGTTCAAGCGCACGCCGGAGGATCCGGCATCGGACGTCATCCTGATCGCCCCGGTCGGCGAGGTCGATGCGGGCGATGCGGGTGTGCGCGCCTCGGGCAATGTCGTGGTCGCGGCGGCGCGCGTGGCGAACGCCGACAATTTCAAGGCCGCGGGGGATATCAGCGGCGTGCCGAGCCAGGGCACGACCACCGTGAACGTGACGCCCAACGGCGCCAGCGAGGTTCAGGCGCAGCTCCGCGAGGTCACGCGGAACGCGCAGCCGCCGGCCGATCGCCGCTCGATCATCACCGTCGATGTGCTCGGCCCGGCGCGCGACGGACGCTGCGAGGATCGCAGCCGAAGCGACGATCCGGACTGCGTGCCGGGCCAGGACGATCAACCCCGATAAGTGAATGAGTCCCTAGTCGCACTTCTTTCCTTGGAGATTTAAAATGGCGGGCGATCCTTCCAATCCTTTCAACACCAAACTCGGCACGTTGAATGGTGTGAACTTCGGTTCAACCCAGGCGCTTGCGACCCTGAATGCTGACGATCTGCAAACTGCAGGCGACAAGCTTCGGGCTGTCAGCACCACCACCCAGACCCAAGTCGGAACCCTGACGGTCGTCGACTATACCTACATGCCCGGATCCGGCAGTGGCGCAAATTACCGGCCCCCGGTATTCGGTATCATCACCTTCTCGCAGATCGACAACAACAGCCTGGAGATACCAGGTGCAAAGCAGCAATATGCGATTATCGGTTTTTCGCCGAATGGACTACTGCTATACAAGATGTTGTACGCAGACATGCGGTATATTTCGATTGATCAACTGGACTCGTCCTACGGTGGCGCGGTATTCGCAGAACAAGGCTTCAACGCGAGCGGCGTAACCTTTCCCGTTACCTTCGGTTACGATGCGAGCGTTCATACCGCCTGCTTTGCCGAGGGCACGCCGCTCCTGACGCCGACAGGGGACCGGCTGGTCGAGGACCTGGTCGAAGGCGATGCGATCCTCACCGCCACGGGCGAGGAACGGGCAATCAAATGGATTGGCTGGACGGCGACGCGGCCCGCGCGCCATGCTCATCCGGATGAAGTCTATCCGGTCCGTGTCAAGGCGCATGCTTTTGCGCCGAACGTGCCCGAGCGCGACGTTCGGCTCTCGCCTGGCCATGCCGTCCATGTCGATGGCGTGCTGGTGCCCGCCGGGCGATTGATCAACGGCGCGACGATCGTGCAGGAAGCGGTGGAATCGATCCGCTATTTCCATATCGAGCTCGACACGCACGACCTCCTGATCGCCGCCGGCCTGCCGTGCGAAAGCTATCTCGACGACGGCAATCGCGCGACCTTCCTCAATTCGAACGACGCGGTGGCGCTGCACGGCCGGCTCGATCCGAAGAGCTGGGACGAAGCGTGCGCGCCGTTGGTGGCGGCGGGTCCGCAGCTCCTGGAAATCCAGCAACGGCTGCATGCGCGCGCCGAGGCGCTTGGCTGGGTGCGCAGCGAGGAGCCCGATTTTTCGATCCTGGCCGACGGCGTCGCGCTGATGCCGGTCCATGCGGTCAACAACCGCTACTGGTTCGCATTGCCGGCGGCGCGCGAGATCGCGCTCCGGTCCAATCGCGGCGTGCTGTCGCAACTCGTCCCGGGGCTTGCCGATCACCGGCAGCTCGGCGTGGCCGTCTCGCAACTACGGCTCGACGGTGAGGTGATCGACCTTGAGAGCGAAGCGCTCGCCTCGGGCTTCCACGCGCTCGAGCAGCGCGAGCAAGCCCGCTGGCGCTGGACCGATGGCGATGCCTCGCTGAAGATCGCGTATAGCGCGCCGGCGATGCTCGAAGTGGAGCTCGTCATGGTTGCGCCGTCTTGGTCCAGCCCGATACCGGCGCTCCGCGTGGTCGCGTGACATCCGGCAGGGGCCCGGTGCGATGCCGGGCCCCTGCCTTCCAGGGAGTTCGTCTTTGCTCGACCTGATCGAAAAGCAGGATGCCGATAGCGGCTCGACTTGTCCCTGCGGATCCGGGCTCAGCCCGCATAATTGCTGCGAACTCGATCTTGGCCAGGCCGAGCTGGTTCCGCCGGAGCGGCACGCGGAAGCGCTGACGGCGCTGACACGTGCCTATCACGCCGGTGACCGGGAAGAAGCCCGGCGCCTGGCTACCGAAGTGCTGGAGGTCTCGCCCGGCCAGCGCGAGGCGCTGGGCGCGCTCTTCAACCTGATGCGGGAGGCGGGGCAGTGGCAGGCGGCGGCTTCCGCGATCAATCGGATGGCGCACCTCTATTCCGATGACGCGACGATCCGATCGGTGGCGGCGAGCTTCTTCCTCGAACGGACCGACCTGCCGCATGCACATGCGCATGGGCGCATGCTGGTGCGGCTCGCGCCCGAGGAATCGGTGGCGCACCTGTTGATGGGCCGCATCTTCCTGGCGGGCGGCAAGGCGCAGGCCGCGGAGATCCACCTCGAGACCGCTGAGCAGCTCGCGCATCCCGACAAGCGGAACGCGCCGGATCTCCAAGCGGCACGCGCTATCGCGCTGCGCGACCAGGGCAGGTTCGCGGCGGCGCGGGCGATTTACGAGCGCATCTCCGCGGAAGGCAACCTCGTCCTCCCGATGTTGCTCGATTGGGCGGCGCTCGAGGAATCCGCGCGCGACTTTCCGGCTGCGTTCGCGCTGCTCGATCGTGCGGACACGATACATGCCGGCGACGTCCGGGTGGCAGTGATGCGTGCCGGCCTCCATCGCCGGGTGAAGGAGCCCGAGCGGGCGCTCGCGGCGATCGACGCGCCGAACGTGGCGGGCGAGGGCGCCGGTTCGCTGCTGACCAAGGGGCAGATCCTCGACTCGCTCGGCCGCTATGATGAGGCGTTCGCCTGTTTCGACGGCTACAAGGCGCGCATCCGCGAAGCGGGCGCGCGCTATCTCGCCGACGATGCGAACCAGCTCGTCACGTCGCTCAAGGGTTTCTTCACGCCGGGGCGCACGCGGCTGCTGCCGCGCGCCGCGGTGCGCGAAGGCAGTCCACAGCCGATCTTCATCGTCGGTTTCCCGCGCTCCGGCACCACGCTCGTCGAGCAGACGCTGATCTCGCATCCGAACATCTCGGCGGGCGACGAGCTGCCGATCATCCATTCGATCGCGCAGCGCGCCCAATTGCTGCTGGGAAGCCCCGGCCCCTATCCGATCGCGCTGAGCGAGCTGTGGCTCGGCGATCGCCGCGGCCATGTCGAGACGCTGCGCGATCTTTACCTCAACGAGGCGCACGAGATGGGTGCGGTCACGCCGGGCAAGGGCTGGTTCACCGACAAGATGCCGCTCAACGAGACGCATCTCGGGCTGATCAGCCTGTTGTTCCCCAACGCACCGATCATCCACCTCGTCCGCCATCCGCTCGACGTGGTGCTCTCGGTCTTTTCGAATGCGCTCACCCATGGCTTCTATTGCGCCAGCGCGCTGGAGAGCGCCGCTACGCATTATGCGCTGATCGCCGATCTGATCGCCCATTATCGCGCGGCCATGCCGATCCGCTATCACGCGGTGCGCTACGAAGAACTGGTGACCAACCAGGAGCGCGAGGTGCGCACGATGCTCGATTTCATCGGCGAGCCGTTCGATCCGGCGGTGCTCGCCTTCCATGAGAACGCACGGCATGCCCGCACCGCCAGCTATGCGCAGGTGACCGAGAAGCTCTATACGCGCTCACGCTTCCGCTATCGCAACTATCTCGAGCACCTCGAGCCGGTGATCCCGATCCTCGCGCCGGCGATCGAGCGGCTCGGCTATACGATCGAGCGTTGAGGGGCCGGTCGGGGGGAGAAAAAGGCCCCGGATTTCTCCGGGGCCGCCACCGGATATCGGCGATCAGATCCCGGCCTTGCCGGTGCAGTTGCTGTTGGGCGACGCGGCCGAGCCGTTGGTCTCCGCCATCCAGAGCCTATA
The DNA here is from genome assembly GCF_040049295.1 of Sphingomonas sp. KR3-1. Classification (NCBI taxonomy): domain Bacteria; kingdom Pseudomonadati; phylum Pseudomonadota; class Alphaproteobacteria; order Sphingomonadales; family Sphingomonadaceae; genus Sphingomonas; species Sphingomonas sp. KR3-1. Next base: position 34,981 of record NZ_JBDZDQ010000004.1, on the reverse strand, counting down.
GCCGCCGAGCGTGGTGTTGACGCTCGAGGTTTCGCCCGAGTTCACTAGGAATGTCTGGCGCACCGCGTGCTTCCATGGATCCGGAAGCGGGCTGATGTTCGAGCGCATGAGCAGGCCCGAGCTGATGAAGCTCGCGCCGACCCGCGTGAAGATGCCCTTGCGATCGACGCCGTTGCTGTCGACAGTCGAGGCATAGTCGGTGTTGAAGTTGAGGAAGTTGACCATCGCCGCAGCGTTCGAGCCGGAGGCATCGCGCCGATAACAGGTATAGCCGAGGAACTGTATCGTGCCGGTGATTGGATAGCCGGCCGAGGGGTTGGCCAGCCCTCCGCTCGCGCCGGCATAGAGCACGTCGTACCAGGCGAACGGATTGTCGCGGGTCGCTGGGCCGAAGCCCGGTATACCGCCGCGCAAATAGCCCGGAACGCGAACCAGGCGAGGATCGACGACCGAGTCATCGAACGTGCCGTCTGCGAGGGTCGTGTTCGACTGGGGCGGCAAGATCGTGCGTATCGCGTTGTTCGCGTTCATGCTGCTCGGCATGGTCCACACGCCGGTCGTGTTGTTCTGCAGCGCCGCCGCCTTCAGGCCGCCCGCAGCGCTGGGCGAGCCATCGATGAAGTTGGCGCCGATATAGCCGATCTTGCCGTTGAGCTTGACGGCCGTGTTGAACGGCGAGTCATAGTCGATCCCGCCGCCGACGGCCTTGATCGCGCTGGCGACACGCGCATCGCCATCGGCGACGAGGAACAGGCCTGGCTGATAAAGCGGGCTGCCGGGCTGCGAGCTGACCTTGGCTACATTGGCCACGGGCGTGACGATCGCACTGCCGTTCCAATATTCGGCACCGACCATCGTCTGGCCCAGGCCGTTGCCTGCCTCGGGCGCGGTGCTGGCGGTCTGAAGCCCGGTAGTAGCGAGGACGCTGTCGAACACCGGACGGACCATCGCCGAATCCGAGCGCTTGTAGGGCAGTGTCTCGGCATTCTGCGCATAATGGTTGCCGCTCGCGACCGATCCGCATTGCTCGGCGAGCGCGCGCGTGAGGATGTCGGTAGCGCTTGCAAGGTCGAGGCGACCGACGAGACGGACTGGAACGCCATCCGCTGCCCAGCGTCCGGGGGATTCGCTGGCGTCGGCCGGATCCATCAGGCTGACCCCGCCATTGTCGGTGGTAAACGCGCTGTTGTTGAAGTTGATGATGGTCCCGTTGAACACGCCGCAATAGGTCGACTGGCTCATGCGCAGGCCGCCCGCACTGGTGCCCAGGATGGGCTGCGGAAACTGGATGTTGAAGCTGTAGTTCGAATTCGTCGCGACGTTGTGGCCGTAGATCGGGCTGTAGGCGACCGCGATCGGCAGCACGAATTTCGGAAACAGGATCGGCGCGCCACCAAGCGCAAGCGGTGCGCCGCCTACATAGGCGTTGAAATCATTGTCGACGGGCGACGAGTCGGTGAAGGCGAACTGGACCCTGGTCCAGGTGCCGAAGGGATTTGCCGTGCCGCTCGCGAAGGGCGGGGTCGAGGTGAGGGTGCCCGCTGCGACCCACGAGCTGCGGCCCACGTCCGGCGTTGCGCTGATGTAGCGGCCGAGAAACAGGGGGAAGAGCTCCATTGGCGGAACGCCGCTCACCGTGGCGCTCGAGCAGTTGAAGGTTCCACCTGCCGGAAGATTGGTCGGCTCCGGTATCGCTACGAGGCCGCCGCCGAGCCGGCCGAGGTCCGAATAACCGGCGACGCAGTTGAGTTCCTGGGCCAGCTCGCGCTCGATCGAGGAGGAGCCTGTACCGTGGAGCGCGCGTTCGCCATCATTGTCCATCGTCCGCTGGGCTTGTGCCGGAACGCAGGTCACAGCCCCGGAGGCGATGGCGGCGAGAAGAAGTGCCTTGTTCGAACGTCTCATCGAAGTTCTCCCTGTTGGTCATGCGGATAGGTGCGAACCTTCGGGGTTTCGTTCTCGGAGCTGCCTTTCGAAACGAAGACGGCGGCCCCGGATTTCTCCAGAGCCGCCGCTTTCAGGTATTGGCGATGCTTAGATGCCTGCCTTGCCGGTGCAGGTGCTGTTGGCCGAGGTCGTGCTGCCGTCGGTGCCCGCCAGGTACAGGTTATAGCCGCCGAGCGTGGTGTTGACGCTCGAGGCTTCGCCCGAGTTCACCAGGAACGTCTGACGAACCGCGTGCTTCCACGAGTCCGGCAGCGCGCCGATGTTCGAGCGGATCAGCAGGCCCGAGCTGTTGAAGGCCGCGCCGACGCGGGTGAACGCGCCCTTGCGATCGGTGCCCGTGCTGTCGGTGGTCGAGACATAGTCGGTGTTGAAGTCGAGGAAGTTGATCATCCCCGCAGCGTTCGAGCCGCTGGCATCGACCGTGTAGCAGGTATAGCCCAGGAACTGCGTCGTGCCCGTGATCGGATAGCCGGCCGAGGGGTTCTGCAGGCCCGTGCCGGCATAGATCACGTCGTACCAGGCGAGCGGGTTGGTGCGCTTGGCATTGCCCGTCACGCCAGGCGTGCCGCCCTGATAGGTCGGGATGCGGACCTGACGGGTGTCGGCGACGGCGTCGTTGAAGGTGCCGTCAGCCGCGGTGGCGTCCGACTGCGGCGGGAGGATCGTGCCGAACGCCGCAGTGGCGTTCGCCGCGCTCGGCATGGGCCAGGCGCCCGACGTGTTGTTCTGCAGTGCTGCCGCCTTCAGGCCGCCCGGCGCGCTGGGCGAGCCGTCGATGAAGTCAGCGCCGATATAGCCGATCTTGCCGTTGAGCTTGACGTTGGTGTTGAACGGCGAGGCATAGTCAATCCCGGAACCGGTGGCCTTGATCGCGCTGGCGACGCGGCCGCTGCCATCGGCAACCAGGAACAGGCCCGGCTGATACAGCGGGTTGCCCGGCTGCGAGCTCGCCAGGCCGGTGTTCGTCGACGGCGTGACGATCGCGCTGCCGCTCCAATATTCGGCGCCGACCATCGTGTTGGTCAGGCCGTTGCCGGCTTCCGGCTGGCTGCTGGCGGTCTGCAGACCCGTGTCGGCACGCGCGGTCTGGAACACTGGACGCAAGCCGCCCGAGGCCTTGTCGAGGTCCGAACGCTTGTAAGGCAGCGTCTCGGCATTCTGGGCGTAGTGGTTGCCGCTCGCGACCGTGCCGCACTGCGCGGCGAGCGCGCGCGTGAAGATGTCGGTCGTGCCCGAACGGTCGAGACGGCCGACCAGGCGGATCGGAACGCCATCCGTGGCCCAGCGCCCGGGCGCTTCGGCGTTGTCGTCGGTGTCCATCAGGCTGACCGTGCCGCCATTGTCGGCGGTGAAGGCGGCATTGTTGAAGTTGGTGATGTTGCCGTTGAACACGCCGCAAAGCGTCGACTGGCTCATGCGCAGGCCGCCAGCGGCGGTGCCGAGGATGTTCTGCGGGAACTGGATGTTGAAGGTGTAGTCCGAGCCCGTCGTGTCGTTGTGGCCGTAGATCGGGCTATAAGCGACCGCGACCGGGAGCACGAACTTCGGGAACATGATCGGCGCGCCGCCATTGGTCTGCGCGGCACCGCCGGTGTAGCTGGTCAGGTCGCCGTCGGTGACCGAGGAGTCGGCGAAGGCGAACTGAGCCTTGCTCCAGGTGCCGAAGGGGTTCGGGTTGGCCGTGCCGATCACGAACGGCGCGGTCGAAGTGAGCGTGCCGGGGGCAACCCACGAGCTGCGGCCGGTGCCCGAGCCCGAACCGATGTAGCGGCCGCCGAAGCCCGGAAAGAGATCGGTCGTCGCGCAGTTGAAGGCGCTCGCCGGCGCCGGCGAGAACAGGTTGGTCGGCTCGACCGATGCCGAAGAAGTACCGGCGGTCGTCGACGTGCCGATGGCGCCAAGGTTCGAATAGCCGCCGACGCAGTTCAGCTCCTGCACGAGGACGCCCTGGATCGAGGTCGCGCCGGTGCCGTGCACCGCGGTCTCGCCGTCATTGTTGGCCGAGGTCTGCGCCTGAGCGAACGAGGCGGCGAGGGCGCTGGTGGCGACAGTTGCCGCGAACAGCGCGTTCTTGAAACGCTTCATGGATATTCTCCTGTGTGAGACATGCCTTAAGAAAGTCGGTTCATTCGAAGTCAAAGCTCCGGCATTTCAAGAATCCAATGGATTTCCTGATTTAGGTCGAAGCGTATTCTTAAGGTCACGCAAAGTTCGATCGCGCATTCTTGTGAATGACGATGAACCCTCGTTCGGATGGGGCGAGAAGCGAACGTAGCTACATTAGCGTACTTACGCGGTCGCCGGATTTTTAAATTAAATAGCCCATATATCGGTTACGACTCGATTCTGAACCGACGATAAACGTCTAGTCTTTTCAGATGACATTTTTGTTATCTTAAAATGAGCCGCAAAGACGATCTGCACTGAAATGGGGATAAATTGAATAAATATCCCATTAAATACTTCCGCAAATCGCGAAACATGCGGGAAATAATGAAATTTGATTGTAGCATTTCACGGATATGAGCTGCGTTATTATCAAGCTCGTCCTAGGGTTCGTCCCTAATCGTCGGGACACGCGCCAAGAGGCGGTACATGATTATCGATAGCACGACGCCGGGGCCGAATATTGAAGGTTCCTGGGACAAATCGCGAGATGCGCCGACGGAGGGAGCCGGCATGGACGGCCTCGCCGCAATGCTGCGCGACCGCGGGCTGCTGGCGGAGGAGGCGCTGCAACGCGCGCTGCTCATCGAGCGCGAATCGGGCGAGCGGCTCGAGGCGGTGGTGACGCGGCTGGGCATGCTCTCCGAGGACCGGCTCGCTGCCGAACTTGCCCGCTTCTCCGGCCTCGCCGCGATCGCCGCGGATGCATTCCCGGCGAACCCGGTCGAGGGTCCCGAGCTTTCGCTTGCCTTCCTGCGCGACATGCGCGCGGTTCCGATCGCGATCGACGAAGCCACGGTGCGCATCGCGGTTTCGAACCCGTTCGATCCATTCGCGGTGCAGGCCTTCGGCTTCATGTTCCGGCGCCGAGTCGAACGCATGATCGGCCGGGCCAGCGACATAGATGTCGCGATCGAGCGGCTCTATCATGGGCAGCAGCCGGATGCCGACGCCATCGATGACGCCGTGGACGATGATGATCTCGAACGGCTGAAGGATCTGGTCAGCGACGCGCCGGTGATTCGTGCGGTCAATCGGCTGATCGCCAACGCGGTCGATCAGCGCGCCTCGGACATTCATATCGAGCCGGGTGACGACGGCCTGTCGATTCGCTTCCGCGTCGATGGCATGCTGCGCGATGCCGGCCGGCTGCCGGTGGCGATGCGCGCGCCGCTCGCGTCGCGCATCAAGGTGATGGCGCGGCTCAACATCGCCGAGCGCCGGCTGCCGCAGGACGGGCGGATGCGCATTTCGGTGCGCGGCAACGAGATCGATCTGCGCGTCGCCACCGCGCCGTCGATCCACGGCGAGAGCGTCGTCATGCGCATCCTCGATCGCTCCAAGCTGGCACTCGATTTCACCGCGCTCGGCTTCGATCCGGGCCTTGCCGGGAAACTGCGCGAGGCAATCACCCGCCCGCATGGCATCGTGCTCGTCACCGGCCCGACCGGGAGCGGCAAGACCACGACGCTCTATGCCGCGCTTTCCGAGCTCAACGCGGCCGAGCGCAAGCTGCTCACCGTCGAAGATCCGATCGAATATCGCCTGCCCGGAGTCGTGCAGACGCAGGTCAATCCGGGGATCGGCTTCACCTTCGGATCGGCGTTGCGCTCGTTCCTGCGGCAGGATCCCGATGTGATGATGGTCGGCGAAATCCGCGATCCGGAGACAGCGCAGATCGCGGTCCAGGCAGCGTTGACGGGCCATATGATCCTCTCGACGCTGCACACCAACACTGCGGCGGGCGCGGTCTCGCGGCTGCTCGACATGGGCGTGGAGCCGTTCCTGCTCGGGTCGGTGCTCACCGGCGTGCTTGCGCAGCGGCTGGTCCGCCGGCTCTGCCCGGAGTGTCGGCAGCCCTTCGATGCGCGGGAGGGAGGTCCCGAGGCACTGCGTCCGCTCCTCGCGCTCCGCGGCGTCGAGCGACTGTATCACGCGGTGGGCTGCGCGCACTGCAGCGGCAGCGGCTATTCGGGTCGGATTGCGTTGCTCGAATTCCTGCGGGTCGATGGCGCGGTGGAGCGGCTGATCCTGAAGCGGGCCGATACGCGCGAGATCCTCGCCGCGGCCGAGCAGGGCGGCATGCGCAGCCTGGCGGCAGACGGAGTCGTCAAGGCGGCGGCGGGGCTGACCACGATCGAGGAAGTCCTGCGCGTCGCGAGCGGGGAAGGCTGATGGCCACCTGGCGCTACCGCGCGATTCGCCGCGACGGCTCGGCACTGGCCGGCGAGGTCGATGCTGCGGACCGCGCGGCTGCAGTGGCGAATCTCCGCCGGAGTGGAGCCACCCCGCTCGAGCTGGTCGTGGTGCCGCCGCGCGCACCGGGACGGCCGCGGCGCAGCGGGGCCAAGGCGCGCGCGGCCGCCGCGACGTGCATCGGCGAGCTGGCGGTGCTGCTCGGCGCAGGGCTGCAGCTCGATCGCGCGCTCGCGCTGGCGATCGAGAATGTCGAGGACAGAAACGTAGCGGAGGGGCTGGCGGAGATATTGCGCGATGTGCGCGAAGGCGCCCCGCTTTCCCGCGCGATCGCGCCGAAGCCAGACCTGTTCTCGCCCAGCGCGATGGCGATGATCGAAGCCGGCGAGGCCAATGGCCGGCTCGGCGAGGCGCTCGCGCGGCTCGCCGCCACGCTGGAGCAGGAAGCCGAGCTCCGCCGACTGGTCGGATCGTCGATGATCTATCCGATCGCGCTGCTGGTGATCGCGGTCGGCGTGGTGCTGCTCATGCTGCTCTTCGTCGTCCCGCAGTTCGAGAGCATGTTCGCCAGTGCTGCCGGCAAGTTGCCGACTGCCACCGTCGTGGTGATGACGGCGAGCCGGTTGCTGCGCGGCTATGGGCTGGTGCTGCTGCTCGGCGGCGTCGTCGCCGGATTCGTCCTGGCCCTGCTGCTCCGCCGCCCGGGGGTGCGCCTCGCCCGCGACCGGCTGGTGCTGGCGCTGCCGCTGCTCGGCGAACTTGCCCGGCGTATCGACACCGCCCGCTTCGCCCGCACGCTCGCTGCGCTGATCGATGGCGAGGTGCCGCTGCCCGCCGCGCTCGCGCTGGCACGCCGCACGATCTCGAACCAGGTGCTGGGCGATACGATCTCGCGCGTCGCCGATGGTGTGAAGGAAGGCGGAGGGCTGACCGCGCCGCTCGCGGCGTCGGGCGCATTGCCGCGCCTCGCGATCGGCTTCCTGCGCACCGGCGAGGAGACGTCGCAGCTCGGCATGATGCTCGATCGCCTCGCCGACGTGCTCGACCGCGACATCCGCCTGCGCATCGAACGGCTGATCGGCATCCTCACGCCGGTGATCACCGTGGTGCTGGGCGCCACGGTCGCTTCGATCATCGCCGCGATCATGTCGGCGATCCTCGGCTTCAACGACCTCGCGCTGACATCATGAACAAGGACGGGACCGCCATGGGGGAAAGAACTGCTCGCGATGCGGGCTTCACGCTGCTCGAGCTGCTCGTGGTGCTCGCGATCCTGGGGCTGCTCGCGGCGATCGTCGGGCCGCAGGTGATCAAGTATCTCGACAGCTCCAAGTCGCAATCGGCGCGGGTGCAGGCCAAGAACGTTGCCGCCGCACTCAACCTGTTCAAGCTCGACGCGTCGCGTTTCCCGACGGCGGAGGAGGGAGTGAACGCACTGATCAAGCAGCCGCCCAACGTGCCGAACTGGAATGGTCCCTATCTGCCGGAACAGTCGGCGGTGCTTGACCCCTGGGGCCGGCCCTATCTGCTGCGCATCCCCGGCGAGCATGGCGATGTCGACGTCTATTCGCTGGGTTCGGACGGGCAGCCGGGCGGCACCGGCGAGGCGCGCGATGTCGGCAATTATTGATCCGCATCGGCGGCGTTGGGCAGCCACCTGTGGATTCACGCTGGTCGAGGTTCTGGTGATCCTGGCTATCCTCACGCTCATGGCAGGGATCGTCTTTCCTTCGGTCGAGAAGGCGATGCGGCGCCAGAGCTTCGTCGAATCGGCAAGGCGGGTGGAACTGGGCCTGCGGGCGGCGCGCGGTGCCGCAGTGGCGCGCGGTGCGCCGGCGCGTTTCGTCGTAGCGCTCGACGGCCGTGGTTTCCGGTTTGCCGATCATGATGATCGCCTTCCCGAGGGCGTGACGATCACCGCGCCCAGTCACGGAATCACGTTCTTTGCCGATGGCAGCACGGCCGGCGGCGAGGTGGAGATATCGAGCGGCGTGTTCCGGCGGCATATCGCCGTCAGCGCGGCGCTTGGCACGATCGAGCCCCGGCAATGAGGGGACAGGCGTCCGAGGGGTTCAGCCTGGTCGAGACCTTGGTCGCGCTCGCCGTGATCGCGATGATGTCCGGGCTGCTCTTCGATTCGATCGGCACCAACGCGCATCTCGCGCAGACCGTCGCCGCGCGGCGCGAGGCGATGCTGCTCGCCCAGTCGCTGCTCGCCGCGACGACCGCGCCAAGCGATTCGCGCGCCGTCGCCGATAGCGGCAGCAGCCGGAACCTCAGCTGGCGGATCAGTCGGCTGCCTCGCGGCGGCGGCGCCCTGGACAGTGGCATTCCGCTTGAGGAAGTGCGCATCGACGTTGCCGATCGCGCGACCGGCCGGCGCCTTGCCAGCGTTCGCACGCTCCGGCTCGCCCGCTGATCGATGCGTCCGCACGAAGCCTTGGCGCGCCGCGCGGATGCATCGGGCTTCACGCTCATCGAGTTGCTCGTCGCGCTCGCGCTGATGGGCATGGCGGCGTCGCTGCTGCTTGCCGGGCTGCGCATGGCGGGGCTCGTGGCGATGCGCGCGCAGACAACCGCGTCGGGGCTGGACGATGTGATCGCGGCGCAGCGCGTTCTGCGCACCGGGATCGAGCGCCTCTGGCCCGTCGCGCGCCTGGACACCGCCAAGCCGGTCATCGAGTTCCGCGGCAACGACGCGATGCTGAGCTATGTGGCGCCGCCCTTCGATCGCGACGCGCCCGATGCGCTCCAGCGCTTTCAACTCCTCCGCACCGCGACCGGCGATATCGTCCTCTACAGGGTGAGTACGCGCAAGGTGGGGATCGATGCGCGCGGCTATGATCTCGCCGGCTGGACGCCGACGACGCTGCTGCGCGGCACCCGGGGCCTGTCGATCAGCTATCGCGGGGTTCCCGCTTCGGGCGGCGCGCGCGCGTGGCTCAATCGCTGGTGGGATCGGGCCAGCCCGCCCGAGCTGATCCGTATCCATGTCGAATTCGCGCCGGCCGACTCGCGGCAATGGCCCGACCTGCTGGTCCGGCCCCGGGTTGCAACCAGCACCTGCTTGCCGGATCGCGCGGGCGGTTGCGGGGCCGAGCCATGAACCCGCGCGCGCTGCTCGACGCCGACATGCGAATGATCGGGCAATGGCTGCTCCAGGGCTGGCAATGGTGGTCCGACGAGATCCGCGCGCTGATCCCTGCCCGCCTGCAGCGCTCTTCGATGCGCGAACTGCCGCGCTTCATCGTGTGCGACGGTGCACTGGCTCCGGCGCGGCCCGGGCAGCGCGTCGCGGTGCCCGGGCCAGGCGCGCGGGTGACGCTGGTCGTGCCTGCCGCCGATTGCCTGGTGCGAACCATCACCCGCCCGGCGCTCGGCGATCGCGATTTGCACCGCATGCTCGCATTCGAAGCCGATGCCCTGCTGCCGATTCCGGTCGCCTCGGTGGTGCTGGCAGCGCGTATCGAGGGGGCCGCGGACGCGCCGGGTCTGGTCCGCGTCAGGATCGCGGGGCTGCCGATTGCGGCGGCGCATGCGATCGCCGAGGCGGCCGAGGCGGCAGATGTGGTCCCGGTGGCCGTGGTCGTGGAACAACCGCAGCCCCAGCCGGCACCGCTCGATTTCGCGCCGGCGATGCGCGCCGCCGGCCTGCTCGCGCGGCAACGCAGTGCCACGCCGTTGCTCTGGGTGCTGGTCGCGGTCCTGCTCCTGCTCAATCTGGCAATGGCGATCTGGCGCGATGCCGCGCACGTCGCGCAGTTCGAACGGATCGTCGCCGAGCAGCAGCCGGCGGTCGGCATCGCCCAGGCGATTTCCCGCCGCGGCGAGCAGGACCGCCGTCTCGTCGCTCGCTCGCTCGCATTGCGGCGCGCGCGGGATCCGCTGGACGTCCTCGCGGCGGTGAGCGCTTCGTTGCCCACGGGCACCTGGCTTCAGCGCCTTGCATGGGACGGCGAGGCCGTTCGCTTGACCGGCTATCGCCCCGAGCGTGCCGATGTAGCAACGGCGCTGCGCCGTTCCGGCCGGTTCGTTGGCGTGCGCAGCATGGGTGAAAGCGCAGAGGCGGCGATGCCGACCGGCCAGCCGTTCGATCTTTCCGCCAAGGTCGAGCCGCGCTGATGCGCCCGGTATCCGCCCGCGAGCGGCGTCTCGTCGCGCTGCTGATCCTCACTGCGGTCGTTGCCGCGGTCCATTTCCTGATCGTTGCGCCGATCATCGCCGGCTTCCAGTCTCGCGCCGAGCGGCTCGATCGGCTCGCGCTGACCTATGCCCATAATGTCCGGACGATCGCGACGATCCCGCGGCTGCGGCGCCAGGCCGAGGCGGCGCGCGCAGCGACCGCGTCCTTCATCGCCGCCGTGCCCAATGTCGAGGCCGGGCGCGAGTCGCTCAAGGAGCGGCTGCAGGGCGCGGTCGAGGGTGCGGGCGGCAGCTTCCGCGAAGGCGGCGATGCCGAAGGCCGCCCGGGCTGGGCGCGCGCGCGCGCTGCCGCACGAATGACGCTGCCGCAGCTCACCGCCGCGCTGGCCCGCCTGCAGAACCAGCCGCCCTGGCTGGTCGTCGAAACGGTCAGCCTTGGTTCCGGCAACACGATCGTGCCCGGTCAAACCCCAGTCATGGATGTGGAAATTGAGGCTTCGATCCCGCTTCGCCCTGCCGCCGCTCGATAGGTCGTCGATGCTGCCGCTCGCGCTCGTGTTGCTGCTTGGCGTGGCGCTGGCGTTCCAGGCGCTTGTCGGCAACGCACTCGACTTGCCGGCGGCGGGTGCGGTGCGGGGCGGGGCGCCGGCGGAGCGCGTCGCAGCGGTCCAGCCTGCGCGCGCGCTCGTCGATCCGGTGATCGCGGGCCGCGCGATGTTCACCCCGATCCTTGCCCAGCCGAAGGAAGCGACTGCGGCGGCGCAGGCGCCGCTCGGCGGCTTCGCGGTGGTCGGCGCGGTCCAGATCGGCGCCAGCGCCTATGCGATCGTGCAGGGCCCCGATCGCGCCTTCCGCGCCGCGCCGGGCCAGCGGATCGGCGACTGGCGCGTGCGCAGCGTGACGCGCGACGCGGTGCAGCTGTCGCGGGGCGGCGAGCGCATGCAGGTCCGCTTCGGCATCGGCGGGCCGGTCATCTCAGCCGGCAAGGGAGAAGAATAATGGGTGCGCGTCACATGCTTCGAGCGGGGACGGCGGGGCTGGCCCTGGTAGTGGCCGGCTGTGCCGGAGCCCCGCCGCCGCGGGCGATTGCCGTGCCAGAGGCGCCGCCGATCGTCGCCGAGGCCGAGCAGGCGGCGCCCGAGGTCCGGTCGACGATCGTCGGCGGCGAGACTCCGCCACCGGGTCCTGCCGCGCCGCCGCGCCGCCAGGCCAAGCCCGGCAATATCAGCATGAACCTGCCGCGCGCCGATGTGCGCGCGGTCGCGGCATCGGTCCAGGACGCCACGGGGGTCGCTATCGCCGTCGAGCCCGGCGTGGCCGGCCAGGTCTCGCTGGTCACGCCGGGAACAATAGCCCGGTCCGAGGTCCTGGCGCTCTTCGAAAGCGCCTTGCGTACCGCCAATCTTGCGCTCGTGCCCGTGGGCAGCGGCTATGTCGTGCGCACGGTAGCGGCGGCCCAGCTTCCTGTCGCGCCCGATGCCATCGGCTTCGGCACCGAGATCGTCCCGCTCGCCTTCATCAACGCCGAGGAAGTGAAGAAGGTGCTCGACGGCGCGCTCCCCGGCGTGGTCACCGGCGTCGATGCGGCGGGTGGCCGGATAACGATCGCGGGCACCACCGGCCAGCGCGCGAGCGCGCGCGATCTGATCAAGCAGTTCGACGTCAACTGGTTGCGCAACATGAGCTTCGCGCTGTTCGTGCCCGAACGCACCGACGCGCGGCTGATCGTTCCCGAGCTCGACAAGCTGATCAATGCCGCCGATGCGCCGACACGCGGGCTCGTCCGGCTGATCACGATGGAGCGGCTGAACGGCATCCTCGCGGTCAGCACCCAACGGCAATATCTCGACGATGTCCGCCGCTGGATCGAAATACTCGATCGCGAGGGGGAAAATAGCGAGCGCCGGATCTTCGTCTACCGCGTGCAGAACGGCCGCGCGCGCGATCTGGCGCGCACGCTCAACCGCGCCTTCGGCGGTGGCGGCGGGGACGATGACAGCGGAAGCGACGACCCCTTCGCCGCCAGCGACCAGTCCGCGAGCCGCACCGCGTCTCCGGCGCCGAAGCCCGACGCCGCGCGGCCGGCCGGCAGCGCCCCGAGCTCCGCGAAGCCGGATGCGACCGAGCGCGATGCGCCGGTGTCCGGCAAGATCACTGCCGACGAGGTGAACAATGCGGTCGTCGTCTACGGCACGCCGCGCGACTATGGCATGATCGAGGACGCGCTGCGCCGGCTCGACGTGCCGCCCGTGCAGGTGATGATCGAGGCGGCGATCACCGAGGTCTCGCTGACCGACACGCTCCGCTATGGCGTGCAGTGGAACTGGCTCACCGGCGACAGCAATTTCCGCGTGACCGACGGCGCTGCGATGCCTGCCGGGCCTACCCAGGCGGGCTTCTCCTATTTCCTCGCCGGCAACAGCATCACCGCGGCGCTCAACGCGCTCGAGCAACGCACCAACATCAAGGTGGTCTCGGCACCCAAGCTGGTGACGCTCAACAACCAGACCGCGGCGCTGCAGGTCGGCGACCAGGTGCCGGTCTCGTCGGGGAGCGCGGTGAGTGTCGACAATCCCAATGCGCCGATCGTCAATTCGATCAGCTATCGCGACACCGGCGTGATCCTGAAGGTCACGCCGCGGGTCAATGCCGGCGGACTGGTGTTGCTCGACATCTCGCAGGAGGTGAGCGACGTCAACGTCAATGCGCCCGTCGCCAGCGGCGACAAGACCCCGTCCTCGCCCACCATCTCGACGCGCCGCATCTCGACTTCGGTCGCGGTGCAGGACGGACAGGTGATCGCGCTCGGCGGGCTGTTCCGCGATTCGAAAAGCCTGGGCAAGAGCGGGATTCCGATCTTGTCGCGCATCCCGATCCTCGGCGGCCTGTTCGGCAGCCACAACAATGTCCAGAATCGCACCGAGCTGATCGTGCTGCTCAAGCCGCATGTGATCCGCACGCCCGATGACGGTCGTGCCGTCACCGAGGAGCTGCGCGCCAAGCTGCGTACGCTCGAGCCGTTCCGCACCGAAGGACGGATCCCGTGAGGCAGGAAGGCGAGGACGGCTACGCCCTGGTCGCCGCAGTGGCGAGCATCGCCGTGTTCGCGACGATGGCGCTGGTGGTGCTCGATGCGACTCGCATGGGGCTGGAGGATGCCGGCGCAGAACAGGCCCAGATGCAGGCGGTGGCCGCCGCCGATGCCGGAATCGCGCTCGCGCTGAGCCGCGTTCTCGACGTGGATGACCCGCAGCGCTGGCCGGCGGACGGCGCGGTGCACGCACTGCGCTTCGGCGAGGCCGATCTCCGGATCGCGGTGCGCGACGAGCGCGGCAAGGTGCCGCTCGGGCTGCTCGACGAGCCCCAGGCAACCAAGCTGCTCGAACAGGCAGGGCTGGGCGGCGAACAGCTGTTGATCGCGCGCGATTCGTTGCTCGACTGGATCGACGACGACGAGCTCAAGCGCCCGTTCGGCGCCGAAGAACCCTATTATCGCGCCGCCGGCCTGCGCCCGCCGGGCGGGTTGCTTTCGTCGATCGGCGAGCTGGCGCTGGTGCGGGGCATCGATCCGGTGACGGTCGCGCGCATCCGCCCCTATGTCACCACCTTCACGGTGCGCAGCGGCTTCGACGCGCACTATGCCGATCCGCGCGCGCTCGCGGTGATGGATGCCGGCGGCGAGGACGGTCCGGCGGCGATCGAGCGCGCCCGCGAGCTGGGCGGCCAGCGGACGGCACTGGCCTTTGCCAATACGCCGTCGCTGGTCGATCGCCCGGTCTCGATCGAAGTCCTGGCGACGCTGCCCGGCGGCGGCCGCGCCGCGCGCACGCTGGTGGTCGAGTTCACCGGCAACCCCGGGCAGCCTTATCTGGTGCGGGCCTATGAATAGCGCGATCCGAGGGAGGGGAGGCGATATGGGTTCGCATATCCTGAGCGGCGGCCACCAGGCCGAGGTGGAGGCGCTGCTCGCGCGCGGTGCCATGTTCCTCGCCAAGGGGAAGCCGGCCAATGCACTGCGCGCGTTCGACGACGCGATCGCGCGCGACCCGGGCAGTGCCGCGAGCTTCTGCCAGCGCGGCAACGCGCTGGCCGATCTCGGCCAGCTTGCCGCCGCGGTCGCGAGCTATGACCGGGCGATCCTGCTCGATCCGCAACTGGCCGAGGCCCATGACTGCAAGGGCGTCGCGCTTGCTGCCTCGGGCGCGTTCGAAGCAGCGCTCCAGTGCGTGGAGCGTGCGCTGGCGATCGCGCCGGAGGAGTTCAACGCTCGGAACAACCGCGCCAACCTGCTGCGCGAAGTCGGCCGCTTCGATGAGGCCTTAGCGGCATTCGATTTGGTGCTTGCCCGCGAGCCAGGCTTCGCCGCAGGCCACGCTAAGCGCGCGCTTACCCTCGCCGCGCTCGACCGGCACGAGGAAGCGCTGAGTGGCTTCGAGCGCGCCCTCGCCCTCGATCCCCGCAATATCGAAGCGCTGTGCAATCGCGGCATCGCGCTGAATCTTCTCGGCCGGTCCGAGGACGCGGTCCAGGCATTCCGCCAGGCGCTCGCGGTGCAGCCCGGCCATGTCGAGCTCCTGGCGCATCTCGGCATCGCGCTGGGGCGGACGAAGCGGCTCGACGAGGCAGAGGCTTGCCTGCGCCAGAGCCTTGAGCGCGATCCTGGCCAGATCGATATATGGCTCGAACTCGCCGTGCTGCTCGGACGGCAGCGGCGCTTCGACGAAGCGGGGCGCTGCTATCAACGCGCGCTGGCGATCGACGTCGACAACCTCGCTGCGCTCTGGGGTCTCGGCCAGGCACTGGAGGAACTCGGCGAGCTTCAGAGCGCGCTAGTCTGCTATGACCATCTCCTGTCGATCGCGCCGGACAATGCCGTCGCGCACCAGAGACGTGGCTTCCTGTGCGTCTCGCGCCGCGATCATGCCGAGGCGCTTCGTTCGTTCGATCGGGCGACGGAACTCGCCCCCGGCCTCGAGCATCACGCGGCGCGGCTGCATGCGGCAATGCACTTGTCGCAGTGGGAGGATTTCGACGCGCAGCTCGGCGCGATCCGGCACGCGGCGGATGCCGGCAATCCGGGGGCGCTGCCTTTTCCGGTGCTGGCGCTGGCTGATGATCCCGTGCTCCAGCGCCGATGTTCGCGGATTGTCGCCGAGGGCCATCCCCAGCGCCCGGCGGTGCCGCTCGGCAAGCGCTATCCGCGGCGCGAGCGTATCCGGCTCGGCTATTTCTCCGCCGATTTCCATCACCATGCGACGATGCAGTTGTTCATGGAAACGCTCGAGGCGCATGATCGCGACTGTCTCGAGCTCACTGCGTTCTGGTTCGGCGATGGCCGTGGTGACGCCTGGCGCGCCCGCACGGAAAAGGCGGTCGACGCCTTTGTCGATGTCCGGCTGAAGGACGACGCCGCCGTCGCGCAGATCGCGCGGGAGCGCGGGATCGACATCGCGGTGGACCTGAAGGGCTATACCCAGAATTGCCGCTTCGGCATCTTCGCCGAGCGCGCGGCGCCGATCCAGGCGAGCTATCTCGGCTATCCCGGAACCTCGGGAAGCGCGGCGATCGACTATCTGATCGCCGACGCTGTCGTCGTGCCGCCGGAGGGGCGGGGCGGCTTCTCCGAGAACATCGCCTATCTGCCCGGCTGCTATCAGGCGAACGCGCGCCTGGCGCCGGTCTCGCAACAGATCACGCGGCGCCAGGCCGGACTGCCCGAGCAGGGCTTCGTCTTCTGCTGCTTCAACCAGAACTACAAGATCGTGCCCGCGATCTTCGCGCGCTGGATGGCGATCCTGCGCGCGACGGAAACGAGCGTGCTCTGGCTCTGGGTCGACCATGCCGCCGCGCGACGCAACCTCGCGCGCTACGCCTTCGAAGCGGGGATCGATCCCGCGCGCATCGTCTTCGCGGGGAGCGAGCCGAGCGAGCGCCATCTCGATCGGCTGCAGCTCGCCGACCTCTTCCTCGACACGCTGCCGTGCAATGCCCACACCACCGCCAGCGATGCGCTCCGTATCGGCCTGCCGATCCTGACCTGCGCCGGGCAGAGCTTCGCCGCGCGCGTCGCCGCCAGCCTTCTCACGGCGATGGACGCGCCCGAGCTGATCGCAGGGGATCTCGCCGACTATGAGGCCCGCGCCGTCGCGCTCGTCCGCGATCCGACGCGGCTCGCAGCGATCCGCGCACGGCTGCTCGCGAACCGCGCACGCTCGCTGCTCTTCGATCCGGTCGCGACCGCGGGCAAGCTCGAAGCCGCCTATGCCGCGATGTACGCGCGCCACCACGCCGGCGAAGCCCCGCAAGACTTCCACCTGCCGGCATGACCGCGCGAAGCAGCGGCTATGGCTGGGCAGCCTCCGCGGGCGCCCGGGGGGCCAGGCCCCAGGGGGCGAAGGCGGGCGCTGGGGCCGCGCCTGGGGCGAACGCGGCGGGGCGCGCCGCCGGCATTGTGCCTGCGAACGACAGCGCTGCGATCGCCGGCGTGCTGCCGCGCCGGCGATAGAAGATATGCGCGCCGATCTTGGTCACGCGGTCGAGGCTCGGCGCCCAATAGGGCGAGACGTAATCGGCATGATAGTTGAGTGCATCGCCGACGACCGGCGTCAGCCGGCCGTCGATCACCTGCTCGGCGATCCCCCGTGCCTGCGTCATTACCTTGTCGGGCAGATGCCGCCGCAACGATCCGTCACAGGTGAAGGTGAACTGGCATCCGGTTTTCAGCGTCGAGCCGGCGAAGACCACCCCGCACACCGATTTGGGAAAGGCGGGGTGGCGGACGCGGTTGAGGACGACTTCGGCGACGGCCTGCTGGCCTTCCGGGCTTTCATATCCCGCCTCATAGGCGACCGCCAAGGTCAGGCATTCCAGCGCCTGGGCGCGGTCCTCGAGCGGCGGTGGAGCGGTTTGCGCCCGCGCGTGCGGCGTAGTCAGCATCGCTGCGAAAAGAAAGGCGAGGCCGAGTGCAGGCCAGGTCGATCCGCCAGGTTGTCCGGCGAACCCGATCACCCACGAGCAACGCCGGCGCCCGTGGAAACAGTGTTCGTGGCAAGAGGTCGCGGCATTCGTTCTTGCGCTGTTTCGCCAGAACTTGCCGGAGCGCACGATATCCTCCCCACCATTGTGATCAGAAAAATCGAATACGATCTTAATCTGTAATCAATTTATCTAATTCTGGCGATACATCGATCTAATATTCTCATGCAATATTGGCACAAAGCTTATTGCGCAAAGGTGTTTGCGGAAAATTTCTTACAGGATCGGGAATCTGATCAAGTCATTTTGTCGGAATTTGTCATTTCCTGTCACAAAATTTGAACTCGAGCATGGAGCTTTGAGATGATTGGCAAGATCGTCGCGATCGGCATGGTTTCCCTCTTGGGCCTGTCCGCCTTGGCCTGGCGCCAGTCGCCGCTTACGGCCTCAGGGGCGGTTGGCCCGGCACCGGCCCAGGCTCCGGCTTCCCCGCAATCGCAAGTTGCGCCGCCCGTATCGGCCAAGGCGGTGGGGGGCGCCATGTTGCCTGCCCGGCTGCTCGAATGTCGATTGGGTCGAATCGCCAATTTCGATCCCTCGCACGAACAGAAGCCTTCCGAGCTTGTCCTTGAAGGCAATCACCGCTTCGACCTGTTCCTGCCGTCGATACCGGTGCGCACCACGGAACCGCCACGCTCGACCCTGCCGCCCGAACCGGTCGATCCGCGCACGCGCATTGTCGCGGATCCCGATGGTATCGCATCCGGGGCCCTGGGCCGGCCCTTCGAGCGCGTCGTCGATTATTGGCCCGAGCGGGTCGAGATGACCACGCCGGTCGGCGGCGGCGCCGTGAACATGATCATCCTCCAGCGATCGGAAGCCAAGCCGGGGCTGGTCGACCTGTTCATGACCAAGGCGACCGATGCGGTCACTTGGGATCAGGAGCACCTCTATTCGGGCCATTGCAAGCTCGCCGCGCGCTGAGCAGAGCGCGGCCAGTACCCCGAAAGCTGGTCCGATACGTCAATCGTCACGGAGCTTGCAAGAAATACGATAGGAAAAGGCGCAATAGATTTGCAGGTCATTAATGATCATCGGCAAGAGTCGTCGATTTTTCGGTGAATCATTTCAACGCTTACTGATTGGCATTCATGTTTTTCGCTAAATGACGCTCCGTAGCGAAAAATTTTTTGGCGAACTCTGCCAGAAAAGCCCTGACCAGGTGTCTACGAGATAGGAAACCAAGTTTCCGGTTCCTTGGGAGCCCCGGGGGCAAGATCGCGTCGCGAGGTGCCTGTGCGCTACGCGGCCGACGCCCTGTGCCCGGATCCCATCCTTGCTCCAGGGAGGTCGCAATGGAGGAATCTATGCTGGTCGCAGGGGGTGTTGCTGCGAGTCAGGTACAGCCTTCGGATTCGTTCGAGCATCATTTGATCGTCGAGGAACGGGCGGAGCCGTCGCCGATCACGCCAAAGCCCAGGGCGCGGGCGCATCTTGCCGCATGGCAGGTCAAGCTGGCGCGGGACATGATGCTCGCGCAGATGGGAGACGGTCTTGCCCTTGCCGATGTTGCCCGCCGGCTCGGCATGTCGGTCAGCCACTTCATCAAGGGCTTTCACGAGAGCGAAGGCGTGTCCCCCTATCACTGGTTCGTGCAGCGGCGGATCGCCCAGGCGACGATGCTGCTGCGGGACGAGACGATCCCCTTGTCCAAGGTCGCCGACGAATGCGGCTTTGCCGATCAGAGCCACTTCACCAAGGCATTCACGCGCCTGCTCGGTGTCTCGCCGGGCCGATGGCGGCGAGCCTTGCGGAGCAGCGCGCGCGGCCTCGGCCCCGATTTGTCGATAATGGTGCTGACCTGTGGAAACGACTAGGGCCCGGCGGAGCGTATCCCGATAGTCCTGAGCGGCGGCACATCGTCGCGTGGACGAGCCCCGTCGAGAAGATGCGACCAGCAGATTTCAGCGCGATCGAAGCCGGCGGAGGATGTTGTGTCGCGCCGTGGGCAGGTCGGCGTGACGAGAGCATGCGATGAGCGCCGCGGCGCCGGGTATCGAGCGGCTTCGGCAGCTCTACGATCCTGATTATGTGCGCCGGGTCGACACGATCCAGGACGCGCCAGTGCAGGTCTGCCTCGAGACGCGGATGCTCGGCGCGGCCATGGGCACCGGTGTCGCCACTTATGCGCGGACGCTGGCGGCCTGCCTGCCGGCGGCGGGCGCCTCGCTGCTGTTGCTTGGCGATCAAGCCACTGACGATGCGGTGCTTCCGACGCGGCTCGGCCGCTGGCTCGCGGCGACCCGCACCGGCGCGCGGCTTGCCGCGGCCGAGCGGGCGGACGACGAGGAAGTACCGGCGCAATGGGTGGCGCGCGACCTCTTCCGTGAGGCGCATGTCTTCTTCAACCTGCACCGCCGCTTGCTGCCGGTCGAATTCAGCCGGCCGCCGCAAGTCATGCACTGGACCTATCCGCTGCCGCTCCATGTACGCGGCGCCAAGAATCTCTACACGGTGCACGATCTGATCCCGCTCACCCATCCCGAGCTCACTGCGATTCCGTCGGCCCGGCATGCTGCCGTGCTGCGCGAGATCGCGCGACACGCACATCGGCTCGTCACCGTGTCCGAAACCGTCCGGCGCCAGGCGATCGCGCACCTCCGGCTCGACGACGCGCGGGTGGTCAACACCTGGCAGGCGGCCGATGCGCCGCTCCAGGCCGATCCGCCCCTGCCTGCGGGCCTGCGTTCCGGGCGCTATTTCTTCTTCTGCGGCCGCATCGAGGCGCGCAAGAATCTCGATCGGCTCGCCAGCGCACATGCGGCGAGCGGGACGGCGCTGCCGCTGGTCGTGGTCGGCCCGCAAGTGCCGGGCGAGGCGCGTCTCGAGGCGAGGCTGCGCGCTTTCCCCGGCGTGATCCGCCTTCCCTGGGTGGCGCGTTCCGCGCTGCTGGGGATGATGCGCCGGGCGCGCGCGCTGCTGTTCCCTTCGCTCGCCGAAGGGTTCGGGCTGCCGATCGTGGAGGCGATGACCCTGGGCTGCCCGGTGCTTGCTTCGAACATCGAAGCTGCGGCAGAGATCGTCGGTGAGGCGGGCCTGCTGGTCGATCCGTACGAGTCGGGGCAGATCGAAGCGGCCATCCGCCAGCTCGACAGCGACGACATCCTCTGCGCCCGGTTGCGCACCGCGGGGTTCGCGCGCAGCCGGTTGTTCAGCCAGGAGCGCTACGCCCGCCGGCTCGGCGCGCTCTACGCGGAGGCGCTGGCCGCACCGCTCGATACGGGCGCCGGCGCGTGACCGGACTGCCTGCGCTGCTTCGCCGGAGAAGGAGCGCGCGGCGCCAGGCGGCGATCCGCGACAGGTGCGACACCGCCTATCTCGGCGATCACCGCGCGCTGGTCCGGGTGCTGGGGCGCTACAAGATGTTCGTCGACACGCGGGACGTCGATATCGGCGCGCATCTCCTGCTCGACGGCTTCTGGGAGATGTGGGTCACCGAGCTGTTGCCCAGGCTGATCCGGCCCGGCTTCGTCTGCGTCGATGTCGGCGCGCATGTCGGCTATTTCACCATGTTGATGGCCGATCTCGCGGGGCCCTCGGGGCTGGTCCACGCCTTCGAGCCCAATCCGGCGTTGCGCGGGATGCTCGACGACGCGGCGCGGGTGAACGGCTTTGCAGGGCAGGTGCGATCGTACGGCGATCCGGTGTACGACGCGGCCGGCCTCGCCGCCGAGCTGGTTGTCACGATAACGCAGCCGAGCGGCGCGCATGTCCGCATCCTGCCCGAGGGCGATCCGGCGGCCACGCTGCGGACCTGCCGCCTCGACGCGGTTGCGGGGCTCGATCGCGCCGATTTCGTCAAGATCGACGCCGAATCTTCGGAAGAGGCGATCTGGCGCGGCATGCGCGGCCTGCTCGACCAGCGCCGGCCGATGACCGTGCTGCTCGAATTCGCATCGATCCGCTATGCCGATCCCGCCGGGTTCCTCGCGGCGATCGCCGGCGAGGGCTTCGCACTCCATCGCACCGATCCCGGCCGGGGGCTGCGCCGGACGAGCGTTGCCGAGATCCTGCGTGCGCCGCCGGCATGCGAACTGATGCTGGTGCTGATCCGATGACCGGATTCGACTTCACCGGCGCGGATGGCGGGTTCCGGGTTGGCATCGACGGCCTCAACCTGGCGATGCAGCGCGGCACGGGCGTCGCCACCTATGCGCGCACCCTCGCGCGGACGGTGTCGGAGATCGGCCGGCCGCCGGACCTGGTCTTCGGCCTGCCCGTCCACCCGCGTGCGCCGCGCGACTTGCGCGAGACGCTGTTCTTCGCCGAGCTCGGTCGCGACGAGCCACCGGCCGAAGGGGAGGGGGCCGCGGCGAAGCGGCGCGAGCGGCTGCTGGTCTCGCCCTGGCCGCGTCGACTGGTCGAGGTCCCGGTCGAAGGCCGCGTCCGCGCCGAGGCCTTCTTCGATCGGCTGCCGTCCTTTTCACGGCTCTACAGCTTCGGCTCGCTCTGGTCGGTCGCCGCGCGGCACTTCCGGCGCTACGGCCGTTTCCTCACCGTGACGATGCCCGATCCGCCCGCGATCATGCATTGGACCTATCCGCTGCCGATCCGCCTGGCCGGGGCCGCGAATATCTATACCATCCACGATCTGGTGCCGCTGCGGCTGCCGCACACCAGCCTCGAGAACAAGCGGCTGCACGATCGGCTGTTGCGCGGCTGCGTGAGCGGCGGCGCGCGGATCTGCACGGTTTCCGAGGCATCGCGGCGCGACATCGTCGCGCTTCTCGGCGCCGATCCCGGGCAGGTGGTCAATTGCTACCAGTCGATCGATCCGGTGCCCGTCATCGCGCCGGAGGATCTGGCCGGGCGACTGCGCGCGCTGTTCGACCTCGAGGCACAGGGCTATTTCCTCTATTTCGGCGCGATCGAGCCGAAGAAGAATGTCGGACGGCTGATCGAGGCCTATCTGGCGAGCGAGGTCGCGACGCCGCTCGTCATCGTCGGCGGGCGGGCATGGCGTTCCGAGAACGAGCTGCGCCTCCTCGGCAGTTCCACCGCGCAGGGGCTTTCGGGCGCCGCCCGGATCCGCAAGCTGGACTATCTCCCGCGGCGGATGCTCGACCTGCTTGTCGCCGGCGCGCGCGGCGTGCTCTTCCCCTCGCTATACGAAGGCTTCGGGTTGCCGGCGGTCGAAGCGCTGGCGCGCGGTGTCCCCGTCATGACCTCGACCGAGGGTTCGCTGCCCGAAGTGGTCGGCAGCGCCGCGCTGCTCATCGACCCCTATGATGTGGACGCGATGGTTGCGGCGATCCGCAGGCTCGATACGGATGCCGCGTTGCGCAGAAGCCTGGCCACCGCCGGCCCGGCCCAGGCGGCCTGCTTCGCGCCTGCCAGGTTCCGCGCCAATCTTTCGGGGCTTTACCGCGGGCTCGCTCCGGCGACCGGCGTGGTTGCCCGACCCTCGCCTTCCGGGACGGCTATCGCATGACACTGCCTGCCTTGTTTCGCGCCATGCTTCTCGCGCTGCCCGTGCTCGCCGGCGGATGCGTCACCTTGCCGTCGAGCGGCCCGACCGCGCCCGAGATAGTGGCGATCTCGCGGCCGGGCGCCCGGCTGCCGGCGCGGCTGATCGAGCTCGACGCTGAAGCCTTGCTGGAGGCAAATCGTGCGTCGCTGCCGGCCGAGACGCTCGCCGGTCTGGCGGCGGAAGGTGCCATCGACCGGATCGGCCCAGGCGACGTGCTGCAGATTTCGATCTTCGAGGTGGGCACCACGCTGTTCGCCGCGCCGATGGCCGCCGCGGCCCAGCCTGCCGCGGCGGGGACCAACCTCCCCGCGATCACCGTCGCGGCGGACGGGACCATCCAGGTGCCCTATGCCGGCCGCATCGCCGCCGCGGGCGAGACCGCCCAGTCGCTCGCCAACAGCATCGAAGCACGGCTGGTCGGCTATTCCCAGCACGCCCAGGTCAACGTCGTTGTCCGCGAGAACATCGCCAATGCGGTGTTCGTGCTCGGCGGCGTGAAGACGCCCGGGCGCATTCCGCTGTCGCTGGCGCGCGAGCACCTGCTCGATGCCGTCGCGCTGGCAGGCGGCACGGTGTTCCCGGCGCAGGACACGACCGTGCGGCTCACTCGTGCGGGCCGCAGCGCCGAGATCGGCCTCGACGCCCTGCTCGCGGGATCGCCCGACGACCTGCTGCTGCTGCCGGGCGACCGGATCGAGCTGCTCCGCGAGCTGCGCACCTTCACCGTGTTCGGCGCGAGCGACAAGGTCTCCGAAATCCCGTTCGACGCACGGCGGCTGTCGCTCGCCCAGGCGGTCGCGCGAGCCGGCGGCCCCTCCGATCGCCAGGCGGATCCGACGGCGATCTTCCTGTTCCGCTGGGCCGCGGCAGGCACGCCCGGCGGGGCGCCCGTTCCGGTCATCTACCGGCTCAACATGCTCCATCCGGAAAGCTATTTCGTGTCGCAGCGTTTCGCGATGCGCGACGGCGACGTGATCTACATCGCCAATGCCCGGTCCAATCAGGCGAGCAAGCTGGTTCAGATCATCAACCAGCTCTTCTCGCCCTTCTACGGCGTGCGCGAGCTGACGCGATAAGGCGAAGCGGTCGCAGGGTCGGCGGCCGCGGCGCGTGCGATCGATTCAAGCCGCCAGCTGCTGCGCGTGATGCACTGCGATCGCCTCTTCGATCGTCGGATAGAAATGGAGCCGCCCCTGGTGGAGCACCGCGCCGGTGGTGCAATATTCCTGCAGCGTCATCGGGCTGTGCGACACCATCACCAGCGTGCCCGTGGAGCGGCGATGGGCGAGCGCGGCATGGCAGCGCTCGGCGAAGCGCTGGTCGCCCGCTCCGGTAACTTCGTCGACCAGATAGCAGTCGAAGTCGATCGCGAGGCTGACGCCGAAGGCGAGCCGTGCCGACATGCCCGCCGAGTAGGTCTTGACCGGCTGGTTGAAATAGTCGCCGAGCTCGGCGAACTGCTCGACAAAGGCCAGCAGCCGATCGATCGGCTGGCGATAAATGCGCGCGATGAAGCGGGCATTGTCCGCACCGGTGAGGCTGCCCTGGAAGCAATGGGTATAGCCGATCGGCCATGAGACGCTCATGCCGCGGCGAATGGTTCCGCCGC
Organism: Sphingomonas sp. KR3-1; assembly: GCF_040049295.1. Lineage (NCBI taxonomy): Bacteria > Pseudomonadati > Pseudomonadota > Alphaproteobacteria > Sphingomonadales > Sphingomonadaceae > Sphingomonas > Sphingomonas sp. KR3-1. Next base: position 10,415 of record NZ_JBDZDQ010000004.1, on the reverse strand, counting down.
TCGGATGCTCGACGCCCGCGATCAGCCGGAGCAGCGTCGACTTGCCTGCGCCATTCGCTCCGCAAATCCCCAGCGCCTGCCCCGGGCGGATCGTGAAGCTCGCATCCTGGAGGACGTGATTGGTCAGTCCACGGCCATGATAGGTCTTGCTCACGCGATCGAAGCTGATCATGCGCCAGTCCCTTCTTCGAACCGCGGATCGCCGGCGCCTTCGCGCGCGCGGTCATCGCGTGTCCGGATAGATCCCGCTTTCATGGGAGGCTCAGGCTTTCCGAGCGAAAAAGGCGTAGGAGAAGCCGATCGGCCCGATGCGCCCGTCGGGAACCACTTCGACCGGCGTCAGTCCGTGCTTCGCCAGCGATGCGAACACTTCCCGCTGCGGGAGCGCATGCATCTCCATCTCATCCTTGCGCCCGACGCCGGCAAGATAGGAGTCGGTATCGAAGCTGTAGCCACTAAGATGGCAGGGAAGCTGGAAATAGGCATAGCCGCCGGGCCTCAGCCGGCCCAGCCCCGCATCGAGGAGCAGGCGCATGATCGGCGGCGGATTATGCTGGAGGACGATCGTCGAATAGAACAGATCATAGGCGACATCCTGCTGAAGGAAGTCGGGCAGGAGCATCAGGCGCGCATGCGTCGCGCCCTCCGCGTCGAGGCGCGCCCGCGCGATGGCGAGATGCTCGGTGCTGATGTCGATGCCGAGATACTCCGAGAAATTCCGCGCAAAGGCAGTGCCGACCCGCGCGACCCCGCAGCCCAGTTCGCAGACCGACCAGGCCGGATCGGGCTCGACGGCGTTGCGCCGGCACAATTGGCCGAATTCCTCGATCTCGGCGGCGCCTGTCGTGTAGAAATGATCGATATTGGCGTCGGTGATGCTCCCGGCGCGATAGGCGGGATGCGTCAGCACCGAATAATAGGCGTCGTCGCGACCATAGCGGCGCCACACCGTTTCGATATGATCGATGAGCCTTTGCTCCCGCGCACCGTCGATCGCATGCTCGATGTTCCGGGCATCCTGCGTCGCCTGGATGTAGCGGCTGGCCGAAAAGGCCTGCGCGAGTTGCCTTTCCGGTGCGTTCGTGAAGCGCCGGATGAGCGTCCAGAGGTCGGGGCCGTCGGCAAGATGCCCGATAGCGGTTTCGAGGTCGTCCATCTCCCGTCCGAGGAATTGCCGGTAGCAGTGCGCGACATCGTCGAGCGTCGCCATTCGGTCGGCGGGGCCCGCGTCTGTCGGGGACGCTGGCGACGGCGATGGCGACAACAACTCGGTCATGGACTCGGCACTCCTACGCTTAGGGCGGTGAGAAAATGTCAGCCTTGTGTCGCAGGCGGCTTCGCGCCCGCTTCGCCCGGGCGGCGGTACTCGGTCGATCCCGGAGCGCGGCCGCCGAATTCGAGGTCCGCCAGCGTGCCCAGCGTCAACGCTTCCACGAAGGCCAGCCGGGCCGGGGCATCGTCCTCCAGGCAAAGGAAGAACCCCGCCACGCCGACCGACACCACGCGCGGATCGCCTCCCTCGGTCACCTCGCCGAGATCGATGCTCGTGCTGCTGCCGATCTCAAGGCGGAGGACGCCTGTGGAGTCGGGCACGAGCGTCATCATGAGCCATTTGAACTCGCCGGGCTTCAGCTCGCCTTCGATATCGATGGCCGGGTTCCCGGTGTCGATCGTGAAGCGCAGCTCGCGCCGGGGGATGCCGTGCAGCTGCAGGTACAGCCGGATCGGCACGCCGGGCGCGTCGGTGCCTATCTCCAGCCGTCCGCCCTGCGGCTTGGTCCAGCATCCCCAATTGTCGGGCCCCCACCAGCCGTCTCCCGCACGGAATATCTCGGCCGATCGCATGCCGGGCCAGATCGTCGTGGCGTAGTTGCGCTTGAGCGGATGCCAGGCGCCGAGCCGGGCGACGGGGATGCTGGCCTGCGTCTCGGGATCGCGCGCGTGCCAGCCCAATGCGGCGTCCGCCATGTCGTTGGCGACGTCGCTCCAGGCCCGCGGCGCGAACTCGGCAGCGATCCGCCGCTGCAGCGCATCGCGATAGCCATGGTCGCGGACCAGCCGGTCAAGTGCTTCGGTGAACGCCTCGGCATCCCCGGATCGGAAATAGACGGCGTGCGTGCCGCCCGCTTCGGGCAGCGACGAGGCATCTGAAATCAGCGCGATCTTGCCGTGGCAGAGCGCCTCGGTCACCGGCAGCCCCCAGCCTTCGTACCGGCTTGGGTAGATAGTAAACAGGCAGGCGCGGTAGAGCAGCTCGAGCTCGGCGTCCGACAGGCCCGACAGCATCACGACGTGCTCGCGCAGCCCGGCATGGCTCTCCAGGCGCGCATAGACCGCATCGTTGAGCCAGCCGCGATTGCCGACGCACACCAGCTTGGGCATCGCGGACGAGCCGTGGCGCTTGAGCAGCGCGATCCAGGCCTCGAAGGCAAGGAGGTGGTTCTTGCGCGATTCGATGGTCGAGACGAACAGGACGAAGCCGTTCGGCTTGAGGCCCCAGCGGGACAGGTCGCGCACGGGCGCCGGAACCAGGTCCGGCTTGCGGCAATCGGCATCCAGGCGGACCACCGCGATGTCGGTCGGATCGATCGCATGGCCCAGGATTCCGGCGACGTGCAGCAGGTCGCGCCTGGTGGATTCCGAATTCACCAGGAAATGGTCGGCATGCGCGAACGCGCCGATCGCCCAGCTGACGAAGTCCTGGGTCAGTTCCTTGACGCAATGTTCGCCCGCCATGACCGGGATCAGGTCATGGACGAAGGGCACGTAGCGCACGCCGCGCAGGGCCTTGGCCTGGCGGACGAAGAGGAAGTAATTCTGGAGCCACCAGGAAGTGCCGAGATTGATCAGATAGGCGCCACGCGGCATCTCGATCGGTTCGGCGGTGGCCAGGCGGAGGTGCAGCCGGGCGAGCGCGCCGATCCATTCCGGCGCGTCGCGATCGCCGCCGGTCAGGCTGAGCCGCGCGAGCGCGACAAAGCTCGCCGCCGGGATTTCGAGCCAGTCGTCGCGCGATTCGATGAAGGCGCAGATCTGCACGCGGAAGCCGTCGATGCGAAGCGCGCTGCCGATCGTCTCGATCTGCACGCGCTGGATGCCGGTCGGCAGCCGGGCGTTGCGGAAATAGGAGATCAGGTCCGATACGTCGAACACCAGCGCCGGCGTGGCGGCGGCGTCTTCCGACGCTTCGGGCACCGGCAAGGCCTGCCCGGCGCCGCGCACGAGCTGGATCAGCGCCTGGACCTGGTCGCTGGCGACGTTTCGGTCCTGCGCGGGGAGGGTACGGAGGAATGCGTCGATCTGGCGCAGCGATCGTTCCGCTTCCCGCGCGTCGGGCGCACCGTCGCTCTCGCCTCCTTCCGCGCCTTGGTCGAGCGCGGCGATCAGCGCGCGCATCTGCGCGCCGTCGCCATTGCCGACCAGCTGGGCGATCTCGCGCAGTGCGTCGGGATGGCCCGGCTCGTGCCTGAGCGCCTGCATATAGCTGCGATTGGCGGCGGCGCGGTCGCCGCGCTCCTTGTGGAGATGGCCCAGGTGCAGCCAGGGATCGGCATCCTCCGGCGCAGCATCCGCTGCGATCTGATAGGCTGCCTGGGCCGCATCCAGGTCGCGCTGTTCCTTCAGCGCGTGGCCGAGCTGGACCCAGACATGGCTGAGCGAGGGATCGGTATCGAGCGCGGCGCGGTAGGCGCCGGCCGCCGCCGGCCAGTCCCGGGCATCGCGTGCCTTGTTGCCCGTGGCGATCATCCGGTGGACATGCGGCGTCACCGCCACGCCGGCCGATCTGCGCAGCTTGAACGGAAGGTTGCGGATCAGGTCGCTGGTCATGCGGCATGCTCCCGAACACCGGCGAGGATCAGCCAGCCGATCGCATAGGCCAGCAGCAGCGCGAAGAAGACGGTGCCGATCAGCTTCATGCGCTTGGGGTAGAGCGCCTTGCCCGGCGCATTGGGCTCGACGATGCGCACGAGGTACAATTGCTGGCGCAGCGCCTGTTCGCGCGCGGTATCGAGCGCCGCCGTCGCGGCTTCGTAGCGTTTGGCGGCCAGTTCCTGGCGAAACCGTATTCCCTCGAACCGGCCAAGCCCGCTCGCGGTGGCCTGTGCCGATCCGGTGAGGCTCGCCTGCGCCGCGCCGACCTGCTGTTCGATCGCGCGGACTTGTGCTGCCTGGGCGACATATTGCGGGCTGTCGGGCCGCACCGCGGCAGCCATGCCCGCCAGGCGCGCGCGCGCCTGGGCGAGGTCGCTCTGCATCTGGGTCACCATCGCGATGCGCGCTGCGCTGGTGCGTTCGGGGTCGGCATCGCGCGCAGACTCGCGCAAGCCGCTCAGCGCGGCCTGGGTGTCGCTGACGCCGGCTTCCGCAGCCTGCAGCGATTCACGCGCGGCGGCCAGGCGGCTCTCGAGAAGGCGCTTGTTGAACTCGTTCACGCGCCGCTCGCCGATGACCAGCAACGCTTCCGCCAGGCGTTGTGCGTCGGCGCCGCGAAACCCGCGCACGGCAACGCGCGTGATGCCGGCGTCGCGCCCGACCTCGACGTCCACCATCGTGCGGTAATAGCGCAGCAGCGTCTCGGGCGGGGCGTTGTCCGCAAGCCGCGAGAAGATGTCGGCGTCCGGCCGGCGGAACATCGCCCGCAGTCCGACCGAGCGCTCGAGGCTCGCGACCGCGTCGTGCGACAGCAGATAGTCGACGACGGTCTGGCTGTCGGCGGCGGTCGGATTGGGATCCAGGCCGAGCAGCTGGCCGAGCCCGGAGCCGGCCGAGCCGCTCTGGCCCGCCGTGCGGATCACGAAATGCGTCTCGGACTCATATTGGTTCGCGACGACGCCATATTCGAAGATCGCCACGGCGAGCGTGGGCAGCAGCACGAACAGCGCAAGGTTCCGCAGCCATGCGAGCCGGCGGTGCCAGGGTTCCGGCCCGCCGGGCAGGTTCTGCTCGAACTGGCGCAGCTCGTGCACGGGCCCGCGCTCGGGGTTGAAGCGCAAGGCGGGTTCGTCGGGCGGTGCCGCCGGCGCCTCGATCAGGTCGGTTTCGTGCTCGGTCGGATGAAGCGGGATCGTTGCCATCGGTTCAACTCAGATGAACGTGTTTGCGGACGATGCGGATCGAGATCAGCCCCAGCAGGCTGAGGGCGAGGCACCAGAAGCTGAGATAGGTCAGGTCGAAATAGGGGCTGCGCACCGAGGCGAACTGGCCGGCGTGGAACAGCTCGAATATCTGGTTGAGCGGAAACCAGGACAGCATTCCCCGATAGGGCTCGGGTATCCATTCGAGCAGGAAGAACGTGCCCGAGATCGGCATCGCGATATAGACCAGCGGGTGCACGAACTTGCCGAACGCCTTGCTGAAATAGGATGCGGCACACACCGGCATCGCCAGCGCGAAGGAGAACCAGGCCATGTAGCCGAAGCCGGCGAGCATCGTCAGCGGCGACGCGGGCACGCCGCCGAAGCCCAGCGCCCAGGACAGGCTCAGCAGGACGATGAGTGCGAGCAGCGTCGAGGCGACTTCGAGCAGCATGCGGGCGGCAAGCATGTCGAAGATCGTCACCATCCGGTGGAACAGCAACGGCTTGTTCGACTCGAGCGCTGTCTCGGCGCGCGAAATCACCGAGCGAAACAGCATGAACATGCAATAGCCACCCAGCGCGAACGGCACCGGATACAGGTCGCTGCCGCCATGCGGCTTTTCCGCACCGTGCAGCGCCGCGACCGATATGGCGAGCAGCATCGGTTCGACGAGGAGCCAGGCATAGCCGATATTCTCGCGCCCATAGCGCGTGTGCAGCTCGCGCAGGATCAACGCACCCAGCACCGCGCCCTGGACCTCGAGGCCTCGGAAATACCGCGCCAATTCGCTCCGGGCGTGGGCCGTCATCACGATCGCGCGACCGTGTCGACGAACGCCAGCGTACGCTCGATATGGTCGTCCCATGTCGGGCGTCGCGCGCACCCCAGCCGCGCGAGCTGGGCAGCGCGGGCGGGCGAAGCGGGATCGGCATAGTCGAGAATGCTTCGGCGCCATCCCGGACCGTCGAGCGGATCGAGATAGTCGGGCACGTCGCCGCCGGCTTCGCGGTGCGCCGGGAGGTCGCTGGCGATGACCGGCGTCCCGGCGGCAAGCGCCTCGGCGATCGGCAGCCCGAATCCCTCGGCGAAAGACGGCATCAGCAGCGCCGATGCGCCGGCGAGCCATGCTGACAGCGCCCGATCCGGAACCCGTCCGAGCTCGCGAACATGCGGGCCGAGCAGCGCGCAGCGGTCGAGCAGGTGGAACACGCTCTGGTTTTCCCAGCCGCGCCGCCCGATGAGGACGAGCTTGGGTATCGGCCGCGTGCCTGCGCGTTCCGCGAGCTGCCGCCAGAGGTGCAGCAGCAGGAGATGATTCTTGCGCGGTTCGATCGTGCCGAGGCACAGGAAATAGGGCGCTTCGATCGGCGGTGCGGCTGATGCCGTGGCGGCAAGCGGGGCAGCGGCAAGCGAATTGACCATGAGTGGCGGGACCGGCTCCCCGACGGCGCTCAGATAGGTCGTGAGCGCGTCCCCGGTCGCTTGCGAATTCGCGATAACGCCGCCGGCGTGCCGGGCCACACTGATCATCCGCCGGGCGTGGCGATGCGGACCGTCCGCGCGGGCGAAGGCAGGCTCGGCGATCGGGATAAGGTCATGCACCAGGCACACCAGCCGGGCATTCTCGCGGCGTAGCCGGGCGCCGACCTTGTGCGGACTCTCGAGCGCGCTGGGCGAGATGTGGAGCAGGACGCGGGCGCGCGCAGCCGGCATGATCGGCCGCGGCCGCAATCCTGCGAGCGCCGCGAGCAGATGCCGCCAGCCGGCCGTTCCGGTCTCTCCGGCGCCAATCTCGTTCCAGCGCCTTTCGGTCGCCTCGAGGAAGCGCAGGACCGCGCGGCGATCGAGCCGGCCATAGGGGCCAAACGGATGCGTCGCGGCGAAGTGCAGCCGCTCGGGCGTGCGCGCGAGCAGTGCCCGTGCGTAGCAGAGCTCGATGCGGTCGATGCCGGTGGGGGTGGGATGCCGCACCCGCGACAGCAGGCGCGTGAGGTCGAGGACGATTTCGGGCGCGACCGGCAGGACCCGCCGCGGATCGCCCGGACAGGCTGTCGGGCCGAGCAGGATCTGCGGCTTCATGGCAGCGCCCGCACTGGTTTCGCAGCCTCGACGCGCGGCATCGCATCGCCGGCCGACAGCATCCGCGTGACTGCGGGCTCGATCAGCAGCGCACGCCCCTCGCGGCTGCTGAACCCGCCGCGAAGCAGGCAGCGATGCGCGAGCACCCGGCGGAACGCGGCGAATATCTCGACCTGAGGCTGTCCAGGCGCCGCCCAGAAGCCGTCGAGCGGGCCCTGGTGGGTGATGCCGGGGACATCATAAACGGCACGGCCCAGTACCTTGACCGGCACACCCGCGGCGAGCGCCAGCGTGCCGGTGGTGCTGTTCACGGTCACCACGCCGTGCGCGCGGGCGACGAGCGGCGCGATGTCCGCGCACTCGAGATAGCGGACCCGGTCGGCGATGCCGCGCGCCGCGGCTGCGGCTTCGATCTGCCTGCGCCAGTCGCGCAGCCCGTTGTCGAGCGGATGTTCTTTGAACACCAGCATCGGCCCGGTGGGCGCATGGGCCGCGAACGAGGCCAGGATCGCGTCGATGGCGTTTTCCATGCCGTCGAACGGCGAATGGATGCGCAATTGATAGTCCGAGTCGAGCTGCAGCGGCACGACGAAATAGGGCCCGGCCAGTGCGCGGCGCACTCGGCCGCTCCGCCACAGCGCGAAGGGACGCCGTGCGAAGCGGCGCAGCCACCCTGCCGCTTCCGCCGCGCCGCGGAACGGACGGTGCGAACGATAGTGCCTGAACCGAGGCGCCAACGCGGCGGTCGCGCCGTAATAGGCGAATGCCTCGCGTGCGCGCTGGGTGAAGCTTGCGGGCACCGGCGGGAGCGCCGGGACCGGCGCAAGGCCCGCCGCGGCCCGACAATAATATTCGGCATCGCGCGGCAGCGGCGAATGGCCGTTCACGCCGCTCTGCTCCAGCGTCACCCAGTCGGGGCGGACATACCCCTCCTCGAACACATGCACGGTGATCCCCCGCGCGGCCGCGAGGGATGCCGCGGCGAGGTGCAACGGCCGGCAATCGCCGAACAGCACGAGGTCGGAGATATCATGCTGTTCGATCAATGCTTCGGCAGCCGATGGCCAGCATTCGGCTTCCAGCCGGAAATCGATTGCCGGCCCGCGCCAGTCGAGGCGATCGCCGCCGTTGAAATTCACGCGGATCACATCGCTTCCAGCGCAGCGCAGCGCCGCGGCCAGCTGCCGGAAAAAGGGGCCGGGCGGTCCCTGAAGGAACAGGAATCGGCGCTTCATGCCGCGCGCCTCAGCACGCCGCGCGCCTTGCCTTCGATCCGCCGCAGCCGCGTGAGCAGCGAGGCGCGTGGCGCGGCGCCTGCCAGGCATTCGACGAGCCGCTCGGCCGAGCAGGGGAGCCCGGTACCGGGGTCGAGATAGAGCGGGTAGAGCAGCAGGGCCGCCGCGACCAATGCGTCGAGGCTGAGCCGCCGCTCGCGGCGCTGCACCGCCACCAGGTCGCGGGTCAGGCCCCAGCCGGCATAAAAGGGCGCGCCATGGCAGGTGACGGCGCGTTCGCGCAGCAGTGCCTCGAACCCCGCGAGCGAGGTGAGAACATGGACTTCATCGACGCAGTCGAGCAGCGGTGCGAGGCTACATGGCGCGTCCAGGATCTTGTCGGCAAGCCCGCGCACGTCGCGATCGAGCGCGCCGCGGCGATGGCCGGCGAGCACGTCGGGATGCGGTTTGTAGACGAGATACGCGTCCGGCGCGAGCGCGCGGGCGCCTCTGAGCAGTCCCGAATTGCCCAGGCCCGCGACATCGCCCAGCCGTACCGACCGATCATCGGCGACCTGGCCGATCACAAGGATGCTGCGCCGGCCCGGCGGCAGGACCACGGGGCTTTCGCCCCCGGCGCGGCCATATTTGCCGATGCCCGCGGCGACTATCGCCGCGCGGAGGGCCGCGGCGCGGCGCAGCAACTCCGGCGGGAACGGATGCTGCGACAGCAACGCTTCGAGGTCGCTGGGCCGGGAAGGGTCGTAATGGACTCCCTGGCGATCGACGGCGATCGATTGTGGCGGCACCAGATCGACACCCAGGCCCAGCGAGCGGAGGAACCCGTCCTCGATCCGCACGATCGGCACGTCTGCCGCTGCCGCGCTGGCTTCGAAGCCGGGTGGAACGCGCGAGGGCCAGATCGCGACCGCGGCGTTGCCCGCCCGCGCCTTGGCCAACGCGTCGGCAGTCCCGTTTGCATGGTGCGGCGTGTCGGAACCGCGGGCGAGGAATCGATCGATCTGGCCGCGCTTCCAGGCGCGCATTCCCAGCTGCACCGCAATTCCTGCGGTCACCTCGAGGTGCCGCCGCCATTCGCCGAGCAAGTCGATCGCCGCTTCTGCCGATATCGCCGCGCCGTTGAAGGGCTCGTGATAGTCCAGCCCCGCGACGAGCATGTCCCAGGCGAGCGCCTGCCGGGCCTCTGCATCGCGCGCCAGCGGTGCGCCGGTGGTGGAATCGGTAGCGGGAATGCCGCGCAGCCGGGCGAGCACTGCGAGCGCTTCGTCCGGTGGCGCGATCACCTGGGCGGCGTGGTCGAGGATATGCCAGGGATCGATTTCGCCCGTCAGAATCCTGGCCGGGTGCGCGGCCGGCGGCACTTGGTGCGGCGCGTCGGTCCACAGGACGATCGTGCCATCGGCTGGCAGGCGCAGCGGCGGAATCTCGCCCGCGCGACACTTCACGACGATACAGCCTTGCGCCAGTGCCGGCCGCGCGCCCCAGAAGCTGCCGCCGACGCGCGCCTTGCACAGTCGCTCGATCAACGCGTCGGCCCGTTCCGCCCGCGCGGAGCATGCACGGTCGACCGGGCCGCGAACCGTTGCCAGCGGAGCCCGAGACCGCCGCGCAAAGGCCGGCGGTGCCTGCAAGAGCGGAAGCGTGATCCGCGTCATCGCCGCAGCCGCCCGCCGAACATGGCGCGAAGAACCGCGGCGGCGCGCATCGGGGCGACAGAGGCGGTCATGGTTCCAGCAAGTCTGCGATCGCAATTTTCGCAATCGCTATCGCAGGCGCTGTCGGCGACCGGGCTGGGGATTCCCCCAGCCGGGCAAGAATTAGACAAAAGAGCCGGATCGCCCCGCGTCTGGAGGCGTGGGTCGGTCACTCCACCGGCGCTGGCGCGTGGATCGGCCCCGAAGACGAAACGCGGCGCGGGGGGAGTTGGGATTCCGTACCCCGCGCCGCGTTACGGGTTCGTCAGAACCCGATCTTGACGCGGACGGAGGCGCGGCCCTCGCGGGTGTTGTCGCCGGCCGAGCCT